>CAZXBB010000318.1:0-3402 GCA_964638815.1 uncultured Isosphaeraceae bacterium | reverse complement strand
CTGGGTGAATTACCGCGACGACGGCGGTCTCCAGCCCGGGAGCGACTACTTCGGCGTGCCGAGCGACATCAGCTTCGCGCTCGTCGCGTTTCCGGCGCCGGGGGCGATTGCGCTGCTGTCGATCGGCGCGATCGCGGGCCGGCGCCGGCGGTGACACCAGGCGGACGCGGCCGCCGACACGGACGCGGTCGCGGTCGCGGGCGCCCCGATCTTGCGCAGCAAGGCCGGGCGGCGTGCGGGCGACACGGGCCTCACGGAACGCCGGACGCCACCCGGCCTTCGGCCGCGCCCAAGACCGCGGCAGCCGTTCGTCCGTGGTCGCGGACACGCGAACCGCGCCTCAGTCGCCCTCCTCAGCCACCGCACACCCCCGGAAGCGATCCACCACCGCCGGGCCGATGCGGTGCACACGCGTCACGTCTTCGAGCGACCGGAACGGTCCGCCCGCCGCGCGCTCCTCGACGATGCGCTCCGCGAGCCGCGGGCCGATCCCGGGCAGCGCGGTGAGCTCGTCCGCGAACGCACGGTTGACGTCGATCCGCATGTCCGGCCACGCCGTGAGCGGGCTCCGCGCGTCGGGAAGCGTCAGGGGACGCCGCGCCGCGTCGCGGGTCGCCGCGAGCCACGCGGTCGCGAGCAGCGCGAGGACCGCGTACAGGCCCGGGATCCCGCGCGTTGACGCGCCGGGCGTCCGCCGCGGCGTGACGGGAACGCGTATCCCGAATGCGGTCGCGCCCCGGCTCACTTCGGCTCCGCCTCCTTCTCGGGCCGCTTCATCGCGCCGAGCGGCTTGCGCAACCGCCGGCGGGCCGTGACCAGACGCGTGAACGCCGGCTTCGGCTTGCCCTCCGCCGTGATGAGACCGGAGAGCGGCAGACGCGAGTCGGTGTGGTCGAACAGCTCGCTCCAGAACACCGACTCGACGAACGGCTTGGACATCGCGATCGCGAACATGCGCCCGACCCAGCGCGACTGCACGTCCGGCGACCACTCGTCGTGCCAGAAGCCCGCGTCCTTCACGCCCGGGATCGGCTCGCTCGGCACGCCCAGCGCCGACACGAGGATCGGCGTCTCGAGCGCGAAGAAGCGGTCCAGCATGCTGCTGATCTGCATGAGGTCGCGCGCCGCCTGCCCGTGGTCGCGCTGGCCGAAGAGGATCTGCACGCCGAGCGCGTCGAACTTGATGCCTTCCTGGATGAGCCGGTCCACGAAGGTGAACAGCGGCAGCGAGTCGCGCGTCGCGCCGTGCTCGCCGAACGGCTCGCGCAGCTCGATCATCGTCCGCGCGCCCTTGCGGTTCTGCCGCACGAGCAGGCTCGCCGTGCGGGCGAGGTCGAGCATCTGGTTCGCGCCGAACTCGAAGTTGTCGTTGAGGTTGAGCCCGGACGCGACGTTCCACATGCCGACGATGCCGCGGTAGCGATCGACGACGCGGGTCATGTAGTCGTAGACGAGATCGCGGCACGTGTCGTAGTCGTGCTGCCAGACGTACATCCAGTCGGGCAGCGCGTACTTCGAGAAATCGAGGAGGGGGCCGGCGATGACGGGCTTGCCCTCGCCCTTGGCCCACTCCATCCAGCGGTCGAGCGGTCCCCAGTCGTACCGGCCCTCCTCGACCTCGAGGTCGCGCCAGCGGATGGGCACCGCGAGAACGTCGAAGTTGCTCGAGACGATCTCGCGCAGGGCCTTGCCTTCGCGACGCGGCCAGATCCGGACGCCGAGCGTGACCGAGGACGCCGCACGGGACGCGTACCGGCGATGGAGCAGCAGCTCCGCGTGGGCCATCGCCAGACGCTCGGAGGCGTGGATCGCCTGCGAGAGCGCCTCTTTCGCGAATGTGTCGCCGGCGAGCGGATCCTCGGCGGTGAGGGCCTTTGTCAGCAGCCGCCTCGCCTGCTCCCAGTGCCGGGTGGCGGGGTGGTTCGAACTGAGGTCGAACATCTGCCACTCTTCGCTCTTGGCGATGAAGGTCTTGATCCGGTGCCGCGCGAGCTCGACGGTCAGCTCGTACGGCTCGTCGCGCTCGGGCAGGAGGCACGTCTGGAGCATCAGGCGACCCATGGGTCCGGCGTCGTGCTGAAGGCACAGCGCCACGGAGTGCGGCCCCTGCTTCCGGCACTCGATCACGCCGCCGCTGAACGCGACCTTGCCGCGCATGACGAGATCCTCGCGCCCGAGCAGGTGGGCGTTGATCAGGGGCCAGCGCTCGGCCGGCCCGTTCTCGTCATAGACGTTGAAACGAATCATGCGAGCGTCAAGGGTAGTGCCGGGGATAGCCTGCCGACAACCGGGCTCCCGGCCGATCCCTCGCCGTAGATGTTACAGTTCGCGGATGACCACCATGAGCGAAGCCGTTTTCCGCACCGACCTCCCGCTGCCCGGCCGCCGGCAGGGGAAGGTGCGCGACATGTACCGCCTCCCCGCCTCGGACGACGCCGGCCCCCGCGTTCTCATCGTCGCCACCGATCGCGTGAGCGCGTTCGACGTGGTGCTGCCGACGGCGATCCCCGGCAAGGGCTGCCTGCTGACCGACATCAGCACGCGCTGGTTCGACTTCGTCCGCGGACTCGACGTCATCGGCGACCACCTGATTTCGACGGACGCCGCCGACCTGCCGGACCTTTCCGACGACCAGCGGGCGCAGGTGGACGGCCGCATCATGATTGGGCGGGCGGCCGAAGTGATTCCGATCGAGTTCGTCGTCCGCGGCTACCTCGCCGGCTCCGGGTGGGTTGACTACCGGAAGAACGGGTCCGTCTGCGGCGTGCCGCTGCCGGCGGGTCTCGAGCGCTGCGGCCGGCTGCCGGAACCGATCTTCACGCCAGCGACCAAGGCCGACGTCGGGCACGACGAGAACATCGACTTCGCCGCCGCCGCGGGAGTCGCCGGCCGCGACGTCATGGACCACCTGCGCGACGTCTCGCTGACGATCTACACCGCGGCCGCCGCGCACGCCGAGCAGCGCGGCATCATTCTCGCGGACACGAAGCTCGAGTTCGGCTACGCCCTCGACGATGCCGGCGAGCGCACGGACGAGATCATCCTCATCGACGAGGTCCTCACCCCGGACAGCTCGCGCTTCTGGCCCGCGGACGACTACGAACCGGGGCGGGAGCAGGACAGCTTCGACAAGCAGTACGTCCGCAACTTCCTGCTCGAAATCGTCGAAGCGGGCAAGTGGGACAAGACCGACCCTGGACCGGAGCTGCCGGAGCACATCGTCAGGAGCACCCTGGCGCGCTACCGCGAGGCGCGCGACCGGCTGTTCGACTGAGATCCACCGGACCCGCGGAGGGGCCACCGGCCGGGCCACGACGGGAGAGATCGAGGCGTCAAGAAGGAGCGGAGGCTCTACTGAAGCGCGAAGAGAAGTTTCGTCGTGGTCCGACCGGGGGGCGGGTG
>CAZXBB010000317.1:0-2933 GCA_964638815.1 uncultured Isosphaeraceae bacterium | reverse complement strand
GCCCCGGTCCTGTGCTCTGACAGGGCCGGGTGGGGTACCTATGGAACGACGGCTTCGGAAGTTCGTAACCCACCCGGCCCTTGCCGAGCCAAGGACCGGGGCACACATTGACGTCCTGTGATCCGACGGGGCCGGCCGGGTGGTGTGTGTCCCGTGTGCCCCGGTCCTGTGCTCTGACCGGGCCGGGGGGGGTACCGAGGGACCGACGGCTTCGGAAGTTCGTAACCCACCCGGCCCTTGCCGAGCCAAGGACCGGGGCACACGTTGACCTTCCTACCAGAACCGCCACACACCCGGATGCGACAGGTCCGCGGCCGGCACGAGCAGCTCGCGCACGGCGGCCGTCAGGTCCTCCAGCCCCTCCGCGCGCAGCGCGCACACCGACAGGTCCGCGTCGCGGCGCGGACCGAGATCCGATTTGCCCGCCACCCGCAGATCCGGCTCGCGCGGAAGCTCCGGCCAGTCGTGGGCGGCGTCCGTCATCGCGATGAGACAGGCGGCCCCGGCCATCAGCGGGCGCACGAGGGAAATCGCCTCACGCTCGATCGGGTCGTCCGTCTCGCGCAGCCCGGGCGTGTCGTGCCAGCGCACGACAAGCCCGCGCAGGTCCACGAGCCCGGCCGTGTAATCGCGGGTCGTCCCGGGATGATCCATCGTGATCGAAAGCGTGCGTCCGACGAGCGCGTTGGTGAGCGTGCTCTTGCCCACGTCCGGCGGGCCCGCCACGACCACGACCGGCGGGTCCATGAGCCGGTTCAGACGCCCGGAGCGCGCGGTGTCCTCGCCGGTGAACGGCGGGTCGTCGCGCCAGCGTCGCGGCTGGTCGAGCAGGAGGTCGATCGCGAGCGGGCTGCGTGCCCGGCCGAGGGCGGCGAGCATGCGAGCCTCGTGGACGTCCGAAGCCTCCGGGTAGTGCGCGGCGGGATCTCCGCCGACGACGGCGATCTCGACGCCGAGCGCCCGCACGCTCTCGAGAAGCCGCGCGACCACGTGCGGGCCGCCGTGGGGCATGAGGAGCGCGACGTCGTCCGCCGCCCGCCCGGCCAGCCCGCGATCGACGCCGCCGAGATCGACCAGACGCACGCGCCCGACGGGCCAGTCGCCGCGCTCCGCGAGGCCGGTCAGCGCCGCAAGCACCGGAACGGTGTCGCCGATGAGCTCGATCACCGCGATCGCGCCGGGCGTCGTCGCGGTCGCCCGGACCGCGCACGCCGCCGTGCCGGTCACCGCGTCACGTCCGCGTCGGCGTCGTCCGTCGCGCTCAGCGCGTGCCGCGCCGCGGCCGCGATGCCCATCAGCGTCAGCCCGGGGACGATGCGGTCGATCAGCTCGTCACCCTCGAAGAGCGTTTCCGCATCGCCGCCGGTCGCGATGACCATCGGGTACGCGCCGTACCGCTCGGCGTAGGTCTCCGCGAGCCGCTGCACGGCGCCGCGGATGCCGTGGAAGACGCCGTGCAGCATCGCCTCCGCCGTCGAGCGGCCGAAGGCGTCGGCGTCCGGACGCCGGAAGTCGAGCTCCGGGAGATTCGCGGTCACGCGGGCGAGGCTGTCGAGCTGCGTCTGGGCGCCGGGGCCGATCGCGCCGCCCTGGAACGTGCCCTCGCCGTCAACGAAGTCGATCGTGATCGCCGTGCCGGCATCGACGACGATGCACGCCTGCCGCAGCGTGTCGTACGCCGCGGCTGCGTTCAGCAGGCGATCGACTCCGGTGAGCGTCTCGGGGTCGAGCTGCTGTCCGACCGGCACGGGAAGATCCCTTCCGATGCGGTAGACCCCGACGGAGCACTGGTCCTCGATCGCGGAAACGATCCGATCGGCCCGCGCGTCGTTGACGGACGCCATCGCGATCACGGCCCGCGGCGTCTCGGCGATCTCCTGCCACCACGCGTTGACCTTCGGCACGATCGCGCCGAGCGCGTCGTTCGCGAAACCGTGCTGCTGCTCGAGCCGGCCTTCGACGACCAGGCCGATCTGGCACCGCGTGTTGCCGACGTTGATGGCGATCAGGGAGGGGGAAGTGGGCATGGAAACAGTGTAGGAGCTATTCTCCCCCCCATAGTGACGCGGAGCGCAAGCATCATCGACGGCCGCGCCCTCGCCGCCGAGGTCAAACGCGACATCGCCCGCCGGGTCGCGACGCTGCGGGCGCGGGGACGGGCCCCGCGGCTCGACGCGATCCTCGTCGGCGGCGACGGGGGGGCGGAGATCTATGCGAAAAACCAGGCGGAGACCTGCTGCGAGCTGGGCATCGAGTATGTCCTCGAGCAGCTCCCGGCGACCGCGAACTTCCAGGACGTCGCGGGTCGCGTGCTCCTGATGAACGAGGACGACGCGGTCAGCGCGATCATGGTGCACCTGCCGCTGCCGGCGGGCATCGACACGGAGCGCATCCAGTCGCTCATCGCGGTGGGCAAGGACGTCGAGGGCGTCAACCCCGCCAACATCGGCAACATCGTGTACGGCCGGCGCAGTCTCGTTCCGTGCACGGCGCTCGCCGTGATGGAGATGATCGAATCGACCGGCGTCTCGCTGCCGGGCACCCGCTGCGTCTGCGTCGGCGCGAGCAACATCGTCGGCAAGCCGGTCGCCGTCCTGCTGATGCGCGCGGAGGCGACGGTGATCTCGACGAACGTGCACACGACGAACCAGGCGGAGCTGACCCGCACCGCGGACGTCCTCGTCGCCGCCGCCGGTGTGCCGGGTCTCATCACGGCCGACATGGTGAAGCCGGGCGCCGTGGTGCTCGACGTCGGCGTGTCCCGAGTGCGCGGCGACGACGGGAAATTGCGCACGGTCGGCGACGTCGCCTTCGACGAGGTCGCCCTGGTCGCGGGTTACGTCTCGCCGGTGCCGGGGGGAGTGGGGCCGATGACGGTGGCGATGCTGCTCCGGAACACCGTGGAGGCGGCGGAGCGCTGATCCGTCTCCAGG
>CAZXBB010000316.1:0-4268 GCA_964638815.1 uncultured Isosphaeraceae bacterium | reverse complement strand
GAACGTCGCATCCACGACGACGGTCCTGCCGCGGGCGAGGTGCTCCCGCGCGCGGTCGAGCAGCGCGGCGTACGTCCGTCGCGAGAACTCCTCCGTGTAGATGCCGGCGTCGGCATCGTCACCGCGGCGGGTGGACGGCGCGACGCCCGCCAGCTCCTTGCGGACGACGTCGCTCCGGATGACGGCGGCCTCGAACGGCCGCGCGATCGCCCGCGCCGCGTGGCTCTTGCCGGTCCCCGGGAGACCGCACGTCAGGATGAGCGCGGGCGGAAGCGTGTACGCCGCCGCGAGGTGGAAGTATCGCATGGCCTCGCGCCGCGCTTCCTCGCGTTCGCCGGCGGGGATCTCCGGCGCTTCCGACCGGATCGAGGCGACCTTCCCGCGCACGCATGCGAAGTGCAGCTTGTACAGCTCCGCCACCGCCGGCAGCTCGGGGTCGCGCGTGAGGTCCGCGTAGCGGTGCAGGAGGAAGCCCGCGAAGCCGCGGTAGCCGCGGGCGTCGAGGTCCATGGCGAGGAACGCGAGGTCGCCCGCCACGTCGCGGCACCGGAACGCGCGGGAGAACTCGATGCAGTCGTAGATGGCGACGGCCTCGTCCAGGAGGCAGATGTTCCCCGCGTGGAGATCGCCGTGCCCCTCGCGGACGCGCCCGGCGCGGGCGCGCCGCTCCAGCCGTTCTCGCTGCGCCGCGAGCCGGCTCCGCGCGGCCTCGAGGAGGTGCGTGCACAGGGTGCGCGAGAGCGTGCCCGCGGAGGCTCCGTCGTCACCGGCGTGGACGGCGAGCTCGCGGCAGTTCTCCTCGACCTGCCGCCCGATCTCCGCCGGCGTCCCGAATTCGTCCACGCCGGGGCCGGTCGCGGCCCGCGCGTGGAACGCCGCGAGCACCTCGACGATCCGCTCGAGACGCCGGTTGTCGATTTCCCCGCGATCGAGCAGCACGCTCAACATGCGGTCGGCGGGCAACCGGATCATCTCGACCGCGTACTCGATCACCTCCCCCGCCCCGCCGACCCGGATGACGCCCGCGCGGTCGCGCGCGATCGGCACGACGCCGAGGTACACCTCCGGGCTGAGCCGGCGGTTCAGACGCACCTCCTCCTCGCAGAAGTGCCGCCTTCGCTCGAGCGTCGAGTAGTCGAGGAAGTCCAGACGCAGCGGCTTCTTGACCTTGTAGACACGGTCGCCGGCGAAGAACAGCACGGAGATGTGCGTCTGCACGACCGTGACGTCGGCCGGCGCGCGGCCGGGAAACGCCGCCGGCGTCGCAACCGCCGCGATGAGCTCGGCCGTGTCCATGTCGCCGTACCGTATCCTCGACCGCGCCCGCCCGCGCGCCGATCGGGGCCCGCTTCCTATGGCGGGCGCGGCGGGAGCTGTCGATCATCGAGGCGCCACAAAGGCCCCCGAAACCCCGTAATCGAGGAGGTGCCGCATGCTTGCCCGACGTCTGTCCGATGCGCCGCCCGTCGCGCAGCTCCGCGACGAGATGGACCGGTTATGATTCTCGATCCCGATCCCGGACCCAGAGAGGCAGCAGAAGAATGACCGAGCATCCCCCCCTGACGACCGCGGACGGCGCCCCCATCGGCGAGCAGCAGGCCCTCACGGCCGGGCCGCGTGGCCCCGTCCTCATGCAGGACGTTGAGCTCCTCGAGCAGATGCAGCACTTCAACCGGGAGCGCATCCCGGAGCGGGTCGTTCACGCGAAGGGATCGGCCGCGTACGGCACCTTCACCCTCACCGGCGACATCACGCGGTACACGAAGGCGAAGCTCTTCGCGGAACCCGGCAGAAAGACCGAGTGCTTCCTGCGGTTCTCGACGGTGGCCGGTGAGCGCGGCGCCGCCGACGCGGAGCGCGACGTCCGCGGTTTCGCTCTGAAGTTCTACACCGGGGAGGGCAACTGGGACCTCGTCGGCAACAACACGCCGGTGTTCTTCGTCCGCGATCCGTACAAGTTCCAGAACTTCATCCACACGCAGAAGCGCGATCCGAAGACCAACCTGCGCGACATGGATATGCAGTGGGACTTCTGGTCGCTGTGCCCCGAGTCGCTTCACCAGGTGACGATCCTCTTCTCCGACCGGGGCATCCCGGCGAGCTACCGGCACATGAACGGTTTCGGCAGCCACACCTACTCGTTCATCAACGCAGCCGGCGCGCGGGTTTGGTGCAAGTTCCACTTCAAGACGAACCAGGGCATCCGCAACCTGATGGACGACGAAGCCTCGCGTCTCATCGGAGAAGATCGCGAGTCGCATCAGCGCGACCTCTTCGACTCGATCGAGCGCGGGGACTATCCGAGCTGGCGGGTATGCGTGCAGATCATGACCGAGACGCAGGCCGGTTCGTTCCCGTGGAATCCCTTCGACCTGACGAAGGTCTGGCCGCACGCGGACTACCCGCTGATCGACGTCGGCACGCTCGAGCTGAACCGCAATCCGGAGAACTACTTCGCCGAAGTCGAGCAGGCGGCGTTCAATCCAAGCGCGATGATCCCCGGCATCGGCCCGAGCCCCGACAAGATGCTCCAGGCCCGTCTGATGTCGTACGCCGACACGCATCTCCATCGCATCGGCGTCAACTACCGCGAGCTTCCCGTCAACCGGCCGCGGTGCCCCGTGATGAACTACGAGCGCGACGGCGCGATGGCGACCGCCCGGCACTACGGAGGCAGCCCGAACTACTGGCCGAACAGCCGCGCGAACACGCCGATGCCCGATCCGAAGCACAAGGATCCGGCGTGGAAGCTCGGCGAAGTCATCGTCGATCGCTTCGACTCGACGCAGGATCACGACGACTACACGCAGGTCGCCAACCTCTACGCTCTCTTCGACGACGCGCACCGCGACCGGCTGGCGACCCGCATCGCCGGCGTCCTCGGCCAGGCCCGCGAGGAGGTCCGGATGCGTCAGCTCTGCCACTTCTTCCGCGTGGACGAGGACTACGGGCGCCGCGTTGCGGATAAGCTCGGGCTCGACGCCGACGCGGCCGCGGGAGCGGGAGCGCCGGTGCACGCGACGGTATGATGGCGTCCCGAGGACAGGAGCTTGCCATATGAAAATGCGGAGAATGCGCGTGATCGTCGTCATCGCCCTCGCCGCCGCGGCTGCCGGCTTCGTCGTCGCCCGGACGAAGGACGAAGGGTCCGGGGTGATCAGGCTGCCCCTTGACCTGCCCGTGGTGGGCAACGTGGACGCGGTGCGGCAGTGGCGATTCGGTCGCATCGAGTCCATCGAACGGAGCCCCGGCGAGGACATCGGCATACGCATCCGTCTCGCGAACCAGCAGGTCGTGAACGTCGTCGGGCCGCGCGCACCGCTCGGGGACCTCGCGCGTGCGTGCGGGTGGATCCGGGCCGATCCGCACTCGATCGCCGGCCGTGCCGAACTCGTCGAGCGCATGATCGCGTTCGACGCGGACGAGAGCGGTCGCATCATCGCCGTGATCAGCATGGAGCCGATGGACCGCAGCGAGTCGCGTCTGCGGCGTGCCCTCGGCGGTTGACGACCCCGGCCCGCGGTGTCCTGCGTCTGGGGTCCGGGGTCCGGGGTCTGGGGCCGCTGGTATACTCCACGCTCTCCGGGGCCACCACCACCAACAGCAACACCACTCGAAAGGGAGATTCCAATGCCGTTCTTCCGATCGCTCACGACACTCAGCCTCGTCGCAACCACGCTTCTGCTCGGCTGCGAGACCACGCCGGACGAGCCGGAGAACTGGACGCCTTCGACGCCTCCCGATGCGATGCGCCCGCTTCCTGACGCGACGGGATTCCTTTCCACCTACCGCCATCTCGAACCCGCCGGTCCGTCCAGCCTGCGTTACATCGACCCGAACAACCGGCTCGCCCGCTACAACAAGTTCAGGCTCAACCCGGTGGAGATCATGTGGTACCACCAGGGCGTGGACGTGAGCGAGGAGAACCAGCGCATGCTCGCGCAGGAGTTCCACGATGCCATCGTCGAGGCGATGTCCGATCGCTACGAGATCGTGACGGCGCCGGCGTGGGACGTCGGCGAGCTTCGCGTCGCCCTCACGGACCTCCAGCGGTCAACGCCGATCCTCAACGCGATTCCGCGTCTCAAGATCGCGGACATCGGACTCGGCGGTCTCGCGATGGAGGCGGAGATCATCGACTCCGTCTCCAACGTGCAGATCGCGGCGCTCGTCGAGTCGTCGGTGGGACGCAATCTCTCGTGGAACCCCACCGAGTTCGACGACGCGATCGGCGCCATGAAGGACTGGGCAGCACGGTTCCGCGCCGC
>CAZXBB010000315.1:0-14826 GCA_964638815.1 uncultured Isosphaeraceae bacterium | reverse complement strand
CGCGACTGGCCCGCGGACCGGAGGCCGTCGGTCGGGGCTCACGACGGGTCGCCGCCGAGACCGCGGTGGAGGAGCCGCTGGAGCGAGAGGAACGCGAGCAGCAGGACGCCGATCGCGATGCGCGTCCACCAGGAGCTGAGGCGTCCGTCGAAGACGATCGCGGTCTGGATCACGCCGAGGATGAGGACGCCGAGCACCGTGCCCGCGACCGTGCCGACGCCGCCGGTGAGCAGCGTTCCGCCGATGACCACGGCGGCGATCGCGTCGAGCTCGAGCATGGTCCCCGCGGCGGGGTTGCCGGAAAACGTGTAAAGCGCGTAGACGATGCCGGCGAGCGCCGAGCAGAAGCCGCTCGTCGCGTAGACGCGGACGACCGTGCTTCCCACGGGCAGCCCCATCAGCCGCGCGGTCTCGGCGCTGCCGCCGACCGCGAACACGTTGCGGCCGAACCTCGTCCATCGCAGGATCGCGATTGCCAGCAGCGTGACGAGGAGAAACGGCACGTACGTCGGTGCTCCGATCGCGGCGGTCTCGGGGAGTCCGATCGCCCGGGCCGCCGCGGCGGGAAGATCGTGGAGACGGGTGACGAAGCCGTGCCGGATCGGGACGGCCTCGAGGTTCACGACGAAGCCGGCGCCGCGGGCGAGGAACATCCCGGCGAGGGTGACGATGAACGGCGGCAGCGCGAACGCGTGGATCAGCCCGCCCATCGACGCCCCGAGCGCCGTTCCGAACGCGAGCACGACGACGGTCGCCGCGACCGGATGCCAGTGGCACTGCTCGACGAGCGTCGCCAGCATGATGCTCGCGCAGCCGATCACGGCGCCGACGGAGAGATCGATGCCCCCGGAGATGATGACGAAGGTCATGCCGATCGCGGCGATGCCCAGGAACGCGTTGTCGGCGAACAGGCCGACGAAGACCCGCCACGAGAGGAAGCCGTCGTAGCGGAGTCCGGCCGCGAGGTAGAGTGCCGCGAAGACCATGCCGGTCGCGAGCAGGAGGCCGTGCTGACGCAGCCACGCGGCGATCACGAGGGGATCCTTCCGAACCGGCGCAGCGTGGCGCGGAATCGCGACGATTGGAGCAGGCACACGCCGATGACGACCGCCGCCTTGACGACCAGCGTCCATTCCACGGCGACGCCGCGGCTCAGGATCGTCGTCGTCAGGCTCTGGATCAGCAGCGCGCCGACGACCGATCCCAGGAGCGAGAAGCGCCCGCCGGTGAGCGCCG
Organism: uncultured Isosphaeraceae bacterium; assembly: GCA_964638815.1. Classification (GTDB taxonomy): domain Bacteria; phylum Planctomycetota; class Phycisphaerae; order Phycisphaerales; family SM1A02; genus CAZXBB01. Next base: position 13,590 of record CAZXBB010000315.1, on the reverse strand, counting down.
TTCCGCCGATGACGACGGCGAGGATCGCGTCGAGCTCGATGTACAGCCCGATGTTGTTGACGTCCGCCGCGCCGATGTCGGCGACGACGACGACGCCCGCCACGCCGGCGAGCGCGGCGCAGAGCGCGTAGACGACGACCGTCACGCGCAGCGCCGGCACGCCGGACAGCCGGCTCGCCACCGGGTTGCCGCCGATGGCCTCGAGGAACAGGCCGAGCGCAGTGGCCCGCGCGAGCAGCGCGACGGCCGCCGTCGCGGCGGCGGCGATCCAGGCGGGGACGGGCAGGCCAAGGAGCGCCCCGTTGCCGACGAACGCAAGCGCGTCGTTCGTCGTCGTGACGATCTGCCCGCCGGTCAGAAGCTGCGCGACGCCGCGTCCGGCGACCATGAGCACAAGCGTGGCGACGATCGGCTGGATGCCGGGCCCGCGGATCAGCAGCCCGTTGCCCGCGCCCGCGAGCGCCGCCGCGACGATGGCGGCGGTGGCGGCAAGGGCGAAGCCGTCGCCGACGCTCACGCCGGCGAGCGGCGTGCCCGCGGAGCGCTCGAGCAGACAGACCGCGATCGCGCCGGCGATCGCCATCACGGCGCCCACGGAGAGGTCGATGCCCGCGGTCGCGATGACGAGGGTCATGCCCACCGCCACGAGGACGAGGGGCGCGGCCCGGTCGAGGATGTCCACCAGGCTGCCGTAGAGCCGCCCGTCGTGAACGCGCAGGTCGAAGAAGCCCGGCGTGAAGAGGAGGTTGAAGACCAATAGCGCCGCGAGCGCCGCGAGCGACCACGCGATACGCGGCGATCGCGACCAGCGCGGGGAAGCGGGCGACCGCGCCGTCATGGGCGACACTCCCCGGCGATCGCGCGCATGATCGCCGCCTCCGACACGTCGTCACAGGCGAGCTCGCAGGTCATCCGGCCGTCGCGCATCACGAGCACACGGCCGCAGAGATGCACCAGCTCCTCGATCTCGGAGGAGATGAACAGGATCGCGACGCCGCGTTCACGAAGCGCCGCGATCAGGCGGCGGATCTCCGCCTTCGCGCCGACGTCGATCCCGCGGGTGGGCTCGTCGAGGATGAGCACCGACGGTTCCGTCGCGAGCCACCGCGCGATGATCGTCTTCTGCTGGTTGCCGCCGCTGAGGAGCCGCACCGGCCGCGCCGCGCCGACGGCGTCGATCGCAAGCGCCGCGATGAAGTGATCGGCGATCTCCCGGCGCCGCCGCCGCGGCAGCGGGCGGAGCCAGCCGCGTTTCGCCTGGAGCGCGAGGATGATGTTGTCGCGCACGGAGAGGTCGGGGACGAGCCCCTGGCCGCGGCGGTCCTCCGGCACGAGCGCGACGCCGCGGGCGATCGCGCGGCGCGGTGACGAGAGCGTCGCGGGCGCGCCGTCGATGCGCACCGTGCCGGCGTCGGCGCGGTCGAGACCGGCGAGCAGGCGGGCGAGGGCGGTGCGTCCGGAGCCGAGGAGGCCCGCGACGCCGACGAGCTCGCCGCGGCGAATCGCGAGATCGATCGGGGCGCGGAGCCGGCGGCTCGCGAGACCGCGCGTCTCGAGCAACGGGGGGGCCTCGGCCGACGGCGACGGACCCGATGCGGCGTGGGGCGCGCCGTCCTCCGGCGTCCGGCCGATCATCTGCGCGACGAGCTCGAGACGCGAGAGCTCGGGCGTGGCGTGCGTCGCCACGCGGCGCCCGTTGCGCAGGATCGTGACGCGATCGGCGATTCGGAACACCTGGTCGATGAAGTGCGTGATGAAGACGACGCCGAGCCCGTCGGCGCTGAGCCGGCGGATCAGGCCGAACAGCCGCTCCACCTCCTCGCGGTCGAGGCTCGACGTCGGCTCGTCGAGAACGAGGACCCGGGCGCGGCCGTCGAGCGCGCGGGCGATCGCGACCATCTGGCGCACGGCGATCGGGCAGCTCGCGAGCCGGCGCGACACGTCGAGGTCGGAGCCGAGCCGGCGCATCGCGTCGCGGGCGCGGCGCCGCATCTGCCGCCAGTCGATGCAACCGAAGCGGACCGGCTGGCGACCGACGAAGAGGTTCTCGGCCACCGAGAGCTCCGGGAGGAGGTCGATCTCCTGGTACACGGTGCGGATGCCGAGTGCCGCCGCGTCGGCGGGCGACCTCGGGCGCACGGGCGCGCCGTCGAGAAGGATCCGTCCCGCGTCGGCGCGATGGGCGCCGGTGAGCACCCTGATCAGCGTCGACTTGCCCGCCCCGTTCTCGCCCACGAGCGCGTGGACCTCGCCGCCGTGCAGATCGAAGCCGACGTCGTCGAGCGCGCGCACGCCGGGGAACGACTTGCCGATCCCCTCCATCCGCAGCAGGGGCGTGGTCGGGTTCTCTGGCGTCGGCTCGGCGATGGCGGCGCCCTCACGGATCCACGACTTCGACGAGCCCGGCATCGATGTACTGCCCGCCGCCGGTCTGCCGGCAGTGGACGGCGATGACGTGGCGGCCGGCGGGAAGCGTCGCCGGCGCGTCGAGAGGAACGAGCGTGTAGTCGGTGACGTAGCCCTTCAGCGCGGCGATCGGGCGGCCGTCGAGGAAGACCTCGGCGTCCTCGTCGTGGTGAATGAGCAGGTGCGAGATGCGCGTCGGCGTCGCGACGTCGAACGCGCGGCGGATCCAGATGTCGCGCCCGTCCCAGGTCGTGCCGACGACGGCCCCGGGCGTGCCCGCGGTGCCGAACCCGCCGGGCGCGTCGCGCCAGTGCGCGTCGTCGAACGCGGCGTCCGTCCATCCCGCGGGCGGCGCGGTAGTCGTCCAGCGCCAGCGCTGCGCGTCGTCCCGCGACGTTGGCATGATCGTGTGCACGCGCGGCGGCGGTCCGTAGAGACGCCGGTGAGCGGCGACGAGACGCGGCTCGTCCATCTTCAGGACGGCGCGATCGTACGTCAGGAGGCCGTTCACCTCGGTCTCGACGTCGGTGGTCTGCGTGTAGACGGCGGCCGCGAGGCCGCGCCCGATGAGAAACCGGAGCTGGCCGACCAGGTCGATGTACGCATCGGTGAGCCCGGCGCGGTCGCGGTACGACCGGTAGCCCCAGTTGCGATCGCTCTGCCACAGGTGGCCCTCGACGGGCATCCCGAGGCCGCCGAACTCGCCGAGCACGGCGGCGCGCTCGCCATCGGGCGCGGGCATGCCGGGGCCGGGGTAGCGGTGCACGTCGTGAACGTCCCCGACACCGCGGTCGGTCCAGCCGCTCGCGCTGTTGACCAGCCACGTCGGATCGCGCCGCCGGATCCACGCGGCCACACGCGCGGTGTCGAACTGGCCCCATCCCTCGTTGAACGGAACCCACATGACGATGCACGGATGGTTGGCGAGCCCGTCGATCATCCGGCCGAGCTCGTGCTCGAACTGCCGCGCCGACTCCGGGTCGCGCTCGACGTCGGGATCGTTCGGGCCGATGGACCGGTCGCCGCTCGGCATGTCCTGCCAGACGAGCAGACCGAGCCGGTCGCACCAGTGGTACCAGCGGGCGGGCTCGATCTTGACGTGCTTGCGCACCATGTTGAACCCGAGGCGTCGCGTCACCTCGAGGTCGAAACGCAGGGCCTCGTCGCTGGGCGCGGTGGAGAGTCCGTCGGGCCAGAAGCCCTGGTCGAGCGGGCCGTACTGGAAGAGCGGCGCGCCGTTGAGAAGGAGACGCACGTGCCCGTCCTCGTCGCTGCCGAGGCGGATCTCGCGCATGCCGAAGTAGCTGCGCACCGCGTCGCCGCCGGTCACGCCGGCCCGGAGGTCGTAGAGAAAGGGCGAGCCGGGCGACCAGCGCTTCGCGTCCGGTATCGGGACGGTCAGCGGCGTGCCGACGGCGCCGCGGGCCGCGCCGACCGGTTCCGCGTCGTCGAGGACCTCGACCCACCATGTCGCTCCGGCCGGCGCCCCGGCGACGTCGGCGGTGACGCGCAGCTCGTTCCGCGCGATGTCCGTGACGAAGCGGAGCGACGCGACGTGGGCGGACGGCACCGGCTCCAGCCACACCGTCTGCCAGATGCCGGTGGTCGGCGTGTACCAGATGCCCTGCGGCGCGGCCACCTGCTTGCCGCGCGGCTGGGCGCCCGCGTCGGTCGGATCGCTCACGCGAACGACGATCTCCTGCTCGCCGCTCGCGCGCAGGGCGTCGGTGACGTCGAAGGAGAACGCGTCGTATCCGCCCCGGTGCTCGCCGATCGGTCGTCCGTTGACCTCCACGGCCGCCATCCAGTCCACCGCGCCGAAGTGGAGCATCACGCGTCGCCCCCGCCAGTCGTCCGGAACGTGAAACGTGCGCCGGTACCAGAGCTGCCCGTCGGCCCCGACGCGCTTCGCGACGCCGGACAGCGTCGACTCGACCGGAAACGGCACCAGGATCGCGCCGTCGTACGCATCGGGCGCGCCCGCGTCGCGCGGGCGGATGGCGTAGTCCCAAGGGCCGTTGAGGTTCAGCCACGCGTCGCGGACGAGCTGCGGACGCGGGTACTCGGGGTGGACGTTGTCCGCGGTAACGGCTTGCGCCCACCGTGTCGCGAGCGGCGGGTCGCCGGCGCAGACGCTCGTGCCCGCGAACGCGATCGTGCCGATCACGAGTCGCACGAGCTGCATCGGCGGTATGTCCGCCCGACGGGTGCTCGTCATCGCGGTCACGAGTCGACCCGCCACTCGAGGATCCCCGCGGAGTACCCCTCCTGGAGCTTCACCTCGAGACGAAGCCCCGTCGTCACGATCGGATCGAAGGTGACCTCGCAGAATCGGTCCTTCATGAGCGGGAAGACGGAGGCCGTCCGGACCGGCTTCCACGTCTCGCCGTCGCGGTACGACAGGCGGCACGACGCGGGCAGCCGGCACTGCCCGGCCCCGGTGTCGTCGAACCAGTAAACCGCCGTGCCCGTGATCGTGACCGGCTCGGCGAAATCGAGGCGGGCCCATTCGCTCGTGCCGCGGTGATCCCACCAGGTCATGCGCGGGACGGCGTGGTCGCCGGAATTCTCCGGCTCGAGCTGATCGTTGACCGCGCGCGGCGAGTCGCCTTCGCAGCAGTGCGACACCGAGACGCGCGCTCGGCTCGCGACAGTCGGTGGCGGCGTCACGCGGGCGAGGGCGGGATCGGTCGGTATCCACACGGCCATCTCGCCGGGGCCGCGATGCTGCCAGGCGTAGTAGGGGATTGCGGTGAGCGTGACGGGCTCGGCGCGCGGGTGCGATCCGGCGGCGTCGTCGGCGCGCAGCGCGAGGGCCTTCCCCGTCACCGCGACGATGCCGCCGAGCATGTGCGGGCGCGGCGCGATCGCGAGGGCGGGCTCGTCGGCGAGCACGAGGTCGTGCACGCGGCCGTCGTGATCGACGCCCTCGACGCAGTAGACGATCGGACCGCGCTCGATGGCCACGCGCCCGCGGTCGTCCCGGACGCGCTCGTCCGCGCGCACCAGACGCACCGGCATGTCGAGGTCGAGCGTGATCGTGTCGCCGGGCCGCCATGCGCGATGCAGACGCACGTAGCCGTTCTCGAGCGGGGGTGCGACGACGGGCGCGCCGTTCAACGCCACGGACCACCCGGGCGTGGACGACGGCGCGGGCAGGTACTCGTACAGCCCGCCGGGGGCGGGAATGCCGCGGGCCCAGCCGGGGATCCGGACGAGTACGTCGAAGACGCCCGGGCCCCGCGGATCGACCGTGATCGTCACGCGTCCGTCCCAGGGGTAGTCCGTCCGCTGGGTGACGGTCACCCGCTCGCGGGGCAGATCGACGTCCGCGCTGCCTGCGACGAAGAGGTTGACGACGATCGACTCGTCGTCGTGGGCGTACGCGTAGCCGGCGATCGACGGCACGAAACGGACGACGTTCACCGGGCAGCACGAGCAACTGAACCACGGACTCCGCTCGTGCGTGCCGTTGCTCGCGAGCGGGTTCGGGTAGAAGAAGCGGTCACCGGACATCGAGACGCCGGAGAGGAACCCGTTGTACAGCACGCGCTCGAGGACGTCGGCATAGCGCGCGTCGCCGTGGAGCAGCGTCATGCGGTGGTTCCACATCGCGTTGCCGACCGCGGCGCAGGTCTCGTTGTAGGCGCTCGCGTTGGGAAGCTCGAAGGCGTCGCCGAACGCCTCACCGCTGTGTCGCGCGCCGATCCCGCCGGTGAGGTACATCTTCGTCCCCACCATGTCGCTCCAGATCCGGTCGAGCGCGGCGCGGTACGCCGCGTCGCCGGTCTCTCTCGCGACGTCCGCCATCGCGCAGTAGAGGTACATGGCGCGGACGGCGTGGCCGGCGGGGGCGTCCTGCCGGACGACGGGAACCGCGTCCTGCGCGTATTCGCCGTAGAGAGCGTGACCGCGGGCGTCGCCGCGCTGGTCGATGAAGAACTTCGCGAGATCGAGATACCGGCGCTCCCCCGTGACCTGGTACAGCTTCACGAGGCCGATCTCGATCTCCTGGTGACCGGGCGGATCGTGCCGCGCGTCGGGTCCGAACTCGCGATCGACCAGGTCGGCGTTCCGCAGCGCGACGTCGAGGAGGACGCGTTTGCCGGTCGCCTGGTGGTACGCGACCGCCGCTTCGTACATGTGTCCGACGTTGTAGAGCTCGTGGCTGTCGCGGAGCTGCGACCACCGTTCCTCGCCGGCGCCCGGGGCGGGGCGGGCCGGGTCGATGGTACGGGTCGTATAGAGGTAGCCGTCGGGCTCCTGGGCGGCGGCGATGTGGTCGATCAGGCGGTCGATCTGGGCCTCGAGCGCCGGGTCACGCTGCACGCGCAGCGCGTACGCGGCACCCTCGATCACCTTGAAGACGTCCGAGTCGTTGTACCGGTGTCCGACGTGCGGGCCGTCCATCAGCCCGCCGGCCTTCGCGAAGTTGTCGAGCCGCCCGGTCTCGGCGCACTTCTCGAGGCAGTAGGGGACGGTGACGCGCCGGTTGGTCTCGAGCCGCGGGCGCCAGAAGGCATCGACGATCCGGACGTTCGTGAACGGCACCGGCGTCAGCATGCCGTCGTCTCCTCCTGCCGCGGGGCGGGCCGCCAGCGCGGTGGTCGCGAGCGCGACGGCGATGATCGGTCTCATGGTCGTTCCTCAGTATTGCCGGTTCGGCAACTCCGCCGCGGCCGTGGACTGGTCGAAGATCCGGTCGGTGACGACGACGTGCTTCGGCAGCGTCGCGCCGGCGAGGGCGGACGCGACCGCGTCGAACGCCGCCGGCCCGAGGAGGGGATTGCACTCGACGGTGCAGTTGAGCGAGCCCGCGACCATCGCCTCGAAGGCCGCCCGCACGCCGTCGATCGAGACGACGAGCACGTCGGCGCCCGGCGCGCGTCCGGACTCGCGGATGGCCTGGATCGCGCCGAGCGCCATGTCGTCGTTGTGGGCGTACACGGCGTCGATGCGGTCGCCCTCGGCCTTGATGAACGCCTCCATCACCTCCTTGCCCTTCGATCGCGTGAACTCACCGGTCTGGCTCTTGATGACCCGCATCGACGGGTGTTCATCGATCACCTCGCGGAAGCCCCGCTCCCGGTCGATCGCGGGGGCGGAGCCGGTTGTTCCCTTGAGCTCGACGATGTCCGCGTCACCGCCGGTGCGCCCGGCGAGCCAGCGCGCGGCCATGCGCCCCTCCTCGACGAAGTCCGACGCGATGAGCGTCGTGAACAGCGTGTCGTCAGCGACGTTGACGCCGCGATCGATGAGGATCACCGGGATTCCCGCCTGCTTCACCTCGCGCAGAACCGGCTCCCAGCCGGTCTCGACCACCGGGGCCAGCACGATCGCGTCCACGCCCTGGGCGACGAACGCGCGCAGCGCCTTGATCTGGTTCTCCTGCTTCTGCTGCGCGTCGGCGAAGCGCAGCTCGATGCCGCGTTTCGCCGCCTCGGACCGGACCGACTCCGTCTCCGCCGACCGCCACGCGCTCTCGGCGCCGATCTGCGAGAAGCCGACGACGAGACGATCCGGCGCATCGCCCGCGCCGTCATTGCGCGCCGCTTCCCGTCCGCACGCCGGGAGGCAGAGGACGAGCAGGACGGCGACAAGGGCTTGACGGGGCATGAGTCGGAGCACAGGTCGGATGACGGGTCGGGAGCACGGGTCGGGAGCACAGGTCGGGGCGCGAGCCCACCCGGCGCGTCGGTTGCCGGGCAGCGGCGTTCGCCGGGCACGCGGCATCCTAACCCGCGTTCACGATGCGGGCGAACCCTTGACGGCCGCGTTCGTGAGCGTGTTCGCGCGCACGAGGGCGTGCTCGATCGAGCCGCACATGTTCTCGATGCCGATGACCTTGTCGAGCCCGGACTTCGTCATGGCGAAGAGCGGCTGCGTGTGGACCCCGGACAGCACCAGCGTCGTCCCCGACCGGCGGCACTTCTCGTGCAGCTCCATGAGGGCGTGCAGCCCGGTCGCGTCGATGCAGAGAACGTGACGCAGACGCAGGATGAACACCGCCGGCGGCCGCTCGAGCCCGGCGAGCGTGTCGCGCACGCGATCGGCGCTCCCGAAGAACAGCGAGCCGTACACCTCGAACGCCTCGACCCCCGGCGGCAGCGCGGGAAGGTCGGGCGGCCGGTCCTCGCCGTTCTCGGCGGGGCCGAGCGAGCTGACGCCGGAGATGTCGGCCATGCGCTTCATGAAGAGGAACGACGCGAGCACCATGCCGACCATGACGGCCACGGTGAGGTCGGTGAGCACCGTGAGGCTGAACGTCGTCAGCAGGACGATGATGTCGCTCCGCGGCGAGCGCAGGATCCAGCGGAAGTGATCGATCTCGCTCATGTTCCACGCCACCACGAGCAGCACCGCGGCGAGCGAGGCGAGCGGGATGGCTGCGGCGAGCGGCGCGGCGACGAGGAGGAAGAGCAGCAGCGTGACCGCGTGGACGATTCCCGACACGGGGGAGACGGCGCCCGCGCGGATGTTCGCGACGGTGCGCGCGATCGCGCCGGTCGCCGGCAGACCCCAGCAGCACGCCGACGCGACGTTGGCGACGCCCTGGGCGACGAGTTCGGTGTCGGCGCGGTGACGCCGGCCGGTCATGCCGTCGGCCACGACGGCGCTGAGCAGCGACTCGATCGCGCCAAGGATCGCGATCGTCGTCGCCTCCGGGATGAGCGCGCGGATCAGGTCCGGGTGGAACGCAGGCAGATGCGGCGCCGGGAAGGACCGGGGGATGCCGCCGAACCGCGTCCCGATCGTGTCGGTCGTGATGCCGAACATCGCGACGGCGCCGGCGGCGACGATCACGACGACGATGGCCCCGGGCACGCGCGGCAGGAACCGCCTCAGCACGACGAGCGCGACCAGCGAGCCGACGCCGACCGCCACCGTCGCCGGCGCCCAGGTCTCCCACGCGCCCGCGAGCACCGGGAGCTTGGGCACGAAGTCCGGCGGGAGGGGCAGGGGGTTGCCCGACGCGTCCGTCGGACGCAGCCCGAACAGATCCTTGAGCTGGGTGGCGGCGATGACCACCGCGATTCCCGTGGTGAAGCCCGTGGTGACCGGGTAGGGGATGTACTTGATGAGCCGTCCGAAGCCGGCGAACCCCATGATCGCGAGGATGACGCCGGCCATCGCGGTCGCCGTCGCGAGACCCGCGTAGCCGTGCTCGGCCGCGATCCGGTAGACGATCACGATGAAGGCGCCGGTCGGGCCGCCGATCTGCACGCGGCTCCCGCCGAGCGCCGAGATCAGGAACCCGGCGACGATCGCCGTGTAGATCCCGAGCGCGGGGGCGGTGAGCGCCGGGTTGATCGCCTGGAGCTCCGCGGCGACGGGATCCGGGATGGACGCGATCCCGAACGCCATCGCCAGCGGCAGCGCGATGATGCTGACGGTGACGCCGGACATGACGTCGCGTCCCAGCTTGCGCAGGTCATAGCCTTCGCGGAGACAGGTGACGAGCTTGGGGGAAATCCTCGACATGCGGTGCGCCCCTCGTTGAGCCGCGCATTGTACTTCGGCCGGACGCGGCGACATTCCGTCGTCGCTCCCGGTCGTCGCTCCCGGTCGTCGCTCCGGGTCGTCGCTCCCGGTCGTCACTCCCGGTCGTTGCTTTCGGTCGCCACTTGCCGGTCGTCGCTTCCGGTCACGCCCGGGTCGTGCGGTGCCGGATGCCAAGGCTCACGATCCGCCCGATGAGCTTCGGGTAGGTCAGGCCGCCCGCCTCGGCCGACTCGGCGAAGTCCTCCCCGAAGGAGAGCTGGGGGTTGGGGTTCGACTCGATGAGGAAGACGCGACCGTCCGGGCGCAGGCGAAGGTCCATCCGGGCGTACCCCGTCTGCTCGAGGACGCGATACGCCCGTTTGCACATGTGCACGATGCGCTGCTCGCATCCCTCGGGCAGCTCCCGCGCCGGCCCGCTGATCACGCCGCTGCGCTCCTGGTAGCGGAGGTCCCACTTCACCTTCTCGGTGGCGATGAGCGGCGCGCCCTCGGACCGGTTGGTGATGGTCAGCTCCCAGACGGGGAACGCCTCCAGCCGCTGGTTGCCGATGATGCCGACGTACAGCTCGCGCCCGGGCACGAACTCCTCGGCGATCACGTCGTCCTCCGCGTGCTCGTACATGAATCGCACGCGCTCCTCGAGCTTCTCGTCGTCGTGGACGATCGACGCCTGGGCGATGCCGACCGAGCCGTGGAGACTCAGAGCCTTGACGATCAGCGGGAAGCCGAGGCGTCGCGGCCGCCGGACCACGCTGCCGCGGCGGAAGATCACGAAGTCGGGAGACGGGATCCGGTGGTAGCGGAGCACCTTGCGCTGGAGCGCCTTGTCGAACGAGAGCATGAGCCCCATCGGGTTGCAGCCGGTGTACGACTGGCGGATCAGCTCGAGGGAGCCGAGCAGGTAGGCCACGCCCTCGCCGCGCCCGCCGAAGTCCTCCAGCAGGTTGAACACGACGTGCGGCGCGAAGTCGAGGACGGCCCGACGCACGGCGGCCAGGTCGTCGTCCGCGCCCATGACGCGGACGCGATGGCCCAGCTCGGTGAGCCCCGACACCACGTCGAACTCCGTCTTGAACGGCGCGATCTCGGCGTCCGAGAGCCCGTCGATCGACTCCGGCGGAATCGCCGACCCGGATACCAGGACCAGGATGCGCTTGCTCACAGGAGGAAGTACCCTCGATCGTGGAGGCTGTTCATGACGAGCACGGTGAGAAGGGCCACGACGTCGAGGGTCGCTTCGTCCTCGTCCCGCCAGCGTCGCAGATCGAGCTCATCGGACCGATCGATCACCTCCTGAAGGATGCGGTCGACGTTGTACTGGTACGCCCCCGTCCAGCGTCCGACGATGCGGCGGACCCGCCGCCGCACGCGGCGGAGAAAACGCGACGCCGGCTCGGCCGCCGTGCCGTCGGTCGCGCCGGCCGGCTCCGGGAACAGCCGCCGCAGGTCGCGGTCGTAGAAATCGGGCAGCTCCACCTCGTACCGCGCCCGCCGCTCGTCGTAGTGTTCGCGCAGCGTGACGTGCAGATCGCGCACGGGATCGACACGCTCGCGGCTCCGCACGCGGGGCGGGCGGTCGCCGATCTCCCGCATCAGCTCGTCCACGTATTCCAGCTTGCGCAGCGCAGGCCATCCGCGGTAACGCGTGCGCCAGCGGGAGCCGGGCGTGAGCCACACCGCGAACGTCTCGGCGAAGTCCTCCTCGGGGTGCGCCTGCGCGTAGTTGTTGTCGATGTGCAGGACGTACCGGCGGCTGTACGGGCTCGGTGTGTAGGCGTCGGGGTAGGGGACGCCGGGATTCCCGAAGTGCCGGCGCCAGCGGGGCCGGCGACTCAGCCGGTACGCGTGGTCGATCGCGTGACCCGCCTCGTGCCGGAGGATCATCATGCACTCGGCCGCGCGTTCGCCCTCGACGTCCTTCATGATCGACCGCTCGAGCCGCATGAGCCGCGGGTGCGCGAGAAAGAACGGGATGGCGATCCCCGGCACGCCGTCCGGCGTGAACCACTCGTTCGAGAGCCAGCAGTGGGGGCGGAAGCGAAGCCCCCGCGCGTCCATCTCCTGGTGCAGCTTCCGCACGCGACGCTCGAGCGGCGTGCCGTCGAGACGCAGCCCGAGGTCCCGGATGCGACGGTCGAGCAGATCCTCGTCCTTCAGCCGCACCCACGCTGGGGCGCGACGCGTCCTGGCGGCGCGGCTCGTCACGCCGGCATGGTAACGGACTCGCGGCGTCGCCTCGGCGCGGGTTCGGGCGGGCGCCCGCGCGGAGCCCTGACTAATCCGAGATGAAGGCCGCGAGTCGCCGCGGCAGCGCGTCGCGGGTCGAGGCGTCCGCGACGGCGGCCCGGATCACGGAATCGAGCCGCAGCCCGTCCACCTCCCGCCGGACGGACAATCGCTCGCGCTCGAGAAGCGGGGACCATGCCGAGCGCACGTCGGCCCAGGCGGCGGCGTGCTCGGTCCAGTACGACGCCGCGGCGGCCACGGCCTGCGAATCGACGCGCTCGTAGGTGTTGATCCCGACCTCGTGCGCCAGGATGCGCCGGACGGCGCCGTCGTCGGTCAGGTCGAGCTTCTGGTTGTGCTGCTCGTGCACCCAGCCCGCCGGCGTGATCGTGTGGCGGTTCCGGCAGACGACCACGTCGTAGTCGTCGCGGCGACGCTCGCGACGCGGCAGTGGGCGCCACGTCAGCTCGCTCGTCCAGCTCGACTGGCTCGCGACGTGAGTCCAGCGACCGACGGATTCGTACCGCGGCGCGTCCGTCGTCTGGAACACCGCCTGGGTCCAGGTGCCACGGACCTCGTCGGCCGCGCGCCGCTCGCGTTGCCATGTCGCATGGCCCCGGAACGCCAGCACATCCGTGTCCTGATAGCGCCAGTCCTGACGCCAGTGCTTGACGATCTGCGGTTCGGAATCGTCCGTCGCGACAACGAGCACGTGCTGGAGGCTGATGAAGTCCCCTTCGTCGGCGACGACAAGGACCAGCTCGGTCGCGTCCGTCGTGTAGGGCGGCCGGACCGTGTAATCGGGCGCGATCGCCACGGTCTCCTCGAATCGGAAGGAGACGTCGAACGCGCCGGCCATGGCGAGGATCGCGGCGCGGTCGGCGGCGGGGGGCGTCCGGGCGGGGGCGGCTTCGGGGGTGGGGGCCGCTTCGCAAACAGCGGCCGGATGGGGCAGACCGGTAGCGGCGGCGGCAATGGCGGCGGCGGCGATGGCGGCGGTGACGAGGGCTGGCGAGGGCATGGTGGCTCTCCCTGCGGCTGGAGGAAGGGCGGATCGTACACAATTGAGACTGAGTCGCAACTGACTGTGCTGTTACAGGGCCGGGCGGCGTCGGCCGACTCGACGGTGGTGGAGACTCTCGACGCCACCCGGCCCTTGCCGAGCCAAGGACCGGGGCACACAGGATTGCGGTTCCGGTGTGCCCCGGTCCTGTGCTCTGACAGGGCCGGGTGGGCTACCCATGCAACGACGACTTCAGAACTTCGTGGCCCACCCGGCTACCCATGCAACGACGGCTTCAGAACTTCGTGGCCCGCCCGGCTACCCATGCAACGACGGTTTCAGAACTTCGTGGCCCACCCATGCAACGACGGTTTCAGAACTTCGTCGCCCGCCCATGCAACGACGGTTTCAGAACTTCGTGGCCCACCCGGCCCTTGCCGAGCCAAGGACCG
>CAZXBB010000314.1:0-8305 GCA_964638815.1 uncultured Isosphaeraceae bacterium | reverse complement strand
CCGCGTCGCGTCCGCGGACGCCGCGAGGACGACGTGCGTGTTGATGCCACCGAAGCCCATGGCGCTCACCGCCGCGCGCCGGGGCTGCGTCGCCCACGGCCGCGGCGCGTCGAGGACCGTCAGCGCGCGGTCGGCGCCGCGCAACGACTCCTGTGGCCGATCGCAGCCCGTCGTCGGCGGCAGCACGCCCTCGTGAATCGCCATGGTCGCCTTGAGGAGCCCGGCGACCCCCGCCGCGGCCTTCGTGTGACCGATGTTCGCCTTGATCGAGCCGATCGGCACCGGCGGTGCTGCGGGGTCGGCGTCGCGCCGCGCACGGCCGAGCACCTCGAGCTCGGTGGCGTCGCCCACGTTCGTGCCCGTGCCGTGACCTTCGAGGTAGCCGATCGTGTCGATGCCGTAGCCCGCCCGCGCGTACGCGCGATCGATCGCGAGACGCTGGCCCTCGGTGTCCGGCCGGGTGATGCCGCCGCTGCCGTCCGACGACACGCCCCACCCTTCGATGACCGCGTAGACGCGGCGCCCCTGCGCAACGGCGTCGGCGTGACGCATCAGGACGACGAGGCCGCAGCCCTCCCCCGGCCAGAAGCCGGCGGAGCGCGTGTCGTAGACGCGCATGTCCTCGGGGGCGAGCGCGCCGGTCTTCGCGAACCCGACGAGCTCGAAGGGATCCAGGCTGAGGTCCACGCCCCCCGCGACGGCCACGTCGAGCTCTCCCTGCGCGAGGTGCCCGCAGCTCGTCGTCACGGCGAGCAGTGACGACGAGCACGCGCCGTCCACGGTGTAGCCGCCGCCCTTCAGGTCGAAGTGGTTGCAGATCCGCCCGGCGATCGTGTTGGAGAGCCCCCCCGCCAGCGTCTCGTTGCCGACCGGCGGGAACGCGCCCTTGTACGAGACCTCGAGCGTGGCGAGGAAGTCGCGCCGCCGGGCGGCGTCCCAGCCCTCCTCGACGAGCCCGGCCTCCACGACACGCCGCACGTACGGCCAGCGCAGCCGCATCACGTTCGCGCGGGAGAACTCGCCGGTCAGCGTGTTGCCCAGGTGCACGCCGGTCGTGCGTCGCGGCAGCCCCTCCCCCCCGCCGAAGCCCGCGTCATCGAGCGCGCGCTGTGCGACGTCGAGCGTGATCCAGTGCGCGAGGTCCGCCGCGCGGTACGTGGCGCCCGCGACGCGGAACGCCACGCGGTCGAAGACGTAGCCCTCGATCACGGCGGCCTGCGCGACGTACGTGCGGTCGGGCTCGTCGCGATCGGGGCTGTAGTAGTCCTCGGCGCGCAAGCGCTCGTCGGGTATCGCGCGGAACGCGCGGCGCCGCGCCAGCACGTTCTCCCACAGCTCCGCCGGCGACGCGGCGTCCGGGTAGATGCAGGCCATGCCCACGATGGCGATCCCGCCGGCCATCGCCTATGCCTCCCCCAGCACCGCCGGCGACGACGGCCGCGCGACGGCGGCGGCCGGGGCGGGCGCGCGGGCCGCCATGTACATGCCGGCGCCGCGCAGCGCCGTCACGATCGAAAGCGCGAAGAACAGGCCGAACACGACGTGGTTCACGACGAGCAGCCCGTAGCACAACGCGACCGACGCCCCGAAGGCGACCTGGCCGCGCACGCCGGCCGGCGTCGTCGCCGGGTCCGTCACCATGTAGAAGGTGAAGAGGACGAACGCCACGCCGGTCATCGGCAGCAGCGGCGCGATGAGCGGCGTGCCGAAGACCTGGCTGCGCACGATCGCCTGGCCCGCGAAGACGACGATCCACGTGACGAGCAGCGGCAGCCGGCGCGTGTAGCGCCAGTTGAGGAGGCTGCCGGAGCAGACGATGAGCGCGGGCAGGATCCAGTTGCCCGCGCCGGAGAGGTTCTCGGTGAAGTGGTACGGCTGGGCGATTCCGACCCACGGGAAGCACAGGAGCGTGAGCGTGATCCCGAAGTTCGACGGGTTGAGGAAGTGACGCGTGCGGTCCGAGTGCGTGCGATCGACGCACACCCGGAAGATCGACTTCGACCCGATTGCCACGGCCGCCGCGAAGACGAGCGGCCAGAGCTGGTCGTTCGCGTAGAGCAGCATCGCGATCGCGAGGCCCGTGATGTGCGCGGACAGCAGGAAGTCCACGAGCGCGCGCGGACCGCCGAGGAACCGCGGACGCCGGCCCGCAGCCCACGCCGCGACGGCCTCGAGCAGCAGCTCGACGGCGTACGTCGTCGCGATCGCGACGAGGGGCTGGAGGTACGACTGCTCGAACCCGAGCCACGCGTGCCCGAGGATCGTGAAGACGCTGATCGCGAAAGCGAAGCGCCGCAGACCGCCGAGACGATCCGCGGCGGACCATGCCGCAGGCGTCGTCATGGCGCGTCCTCCCCGAGCATGATGCGGTGACGGCCCGGCGCGAGCGAGAAGGACCGCGCGCGGATCCCGCCCGCCCCGTCGCGCCACCGCACCTCGACCATCACGGTCTCGCCCGCCGGAAGCGCACCGAGACCGAAGTGGAGCTCGGGGCTCCGTGCGCCCGAGTGACCGTTGCCGCCGTCCACCTGCGCGACGAGCGCCCGCCCGTCCGGCCGGCGGACGGTGACCGCGGCCCCGATGGCGGGACGTCCGGTCGAAGCGTCCGCCACCGGGATCCGCAGGTCGAGCCCGAGCGAGGCCCCGGTCGCCGCGCTCTCGTTCCGGAAGAGGTACGAGGTCTCCCACTGGTTCGCGATGGCGAAGTCGAGATCGCCGTCGCCGTCGACGTCCGCGGTCGCGATGCCGCGTGTCAGGTACGGGGCGCCGAGCCCGATGTCCGGCGCGATGTCGTAGTAACGGCCGTCCTGCGCGCGGACGAAGAACGGGTTGTGCTGCCAGCCGCTCAGGTCGTCACCGTGGTCGAACCGCGGCCAGCTCGAGGCGTGGCGGACCACACCGTCGTTGGCCATGGCGAGCTCGTGCAGCTCGGGCCAGCGATCGTGCTCGCCGCGCAGGAATCCGGTCGCCTGCACCATCTCCGTCACGCCGTCGTTGTCGAAGTCCCCGAAGCGCGTGTCCCAGCCCCAGCCGCTGCGCGAGACGCCGAGCGCCTCGCTGCGGTCAACGTACGGCGCGACGCCGGCTGCCATGAGGTCCGTCCGCCCGGTGCTTGCGAAGAGGAAGTGGCTCTCCTCGAGCGCGAACTCCTCGGCGATGTTGCTGACGTAGATGTCGAGCAGCCCGTCGTCGTTCACGTCTGCGAAGTCGACGCCCATGCCCTTGAAGGAATCGCGTCCCAGCACTTTCGACGTCGGCATCGCGATCGTCTTGCGGCCGGTGAGGGTCGCGAAGCGAACTTTCCCCGGCTCCGAGAGGTTGTGCAGGAGCCGGTCGGGCCCGAAGTCGTTCGCGAAATACAGCTCCGGAAGCAGGTCCCCGTCGAGGTCGGCCGCGCCGACGGCCAGCGTCCAGCCGCGTCCGACCGGCGCCTCGAATGCGTCGGCCGCGTCGGTGAACGACACCGTCGGCTCGGCCCCGGTCGTCGCGGCCGCGAAGAGGAGGATGCGGTCGCGGCCGCCGTTGAAGGCGCGGGACATCGAGTCCTGCATCTCCTCGACTCCCTCCGCGTCCGGATCCAGCACCCGCGCGCCGTCCGCGAAGTAGTTGCCGATCACGAGATCGACGTGGCCGTCGCCGTCCACGTCCGCGGTGGTCGCGGCGTTGGTATACCAGCGTCGCGCGTCCTCGCTCGCGGCGCCGCGCGGCACCACGTCGATCGCGGCGTACGCCGACGCCGCGGGCGCCGGGGTTCCCGCCCGACGCAGGAACGCGACGGGCGGCTGACCCCAGTACCAGACCAGCACGTCCGTCCGGCCGTCCTCGTTGAAGTCGCCGCCGAGACAGCCCATCGGCGCGACGACGCGCTCCCGCTCCGGCCGCGTGCCGTGACGCGCGCTGCGCAGCGCCAGCGACTCGATCACGAAGGGCGCGTAGCGGTCCCCCGTACCCGGCGCCGGCGCGACGATCACCTGGTCCGTCGCGGTCTCGACGTAGCAGAGGTCGTTCGCGAGCCCGTCGCCGTCGAAGTCGTTGAGCGCGACCGACGCCCCCACGACCGAGATCCAGCCGACGTGGTGGGCCAGGCTCGGATGGACGTCGCGGCGGTCGCGTCGCTCGGGTCCGGGCACCTCGGGCAGCGGCAGCCCCGTGAAGGCGAAGCGATCGGCGAGGGCGGACCGCTCCGTGTGCGCGAGCGACGGCAGGCGGGTCATCAGGTAGGCCGCGCCGATGACGGCGACGGCCGTGAGACGCGGCGCGTGACGGCGGAGGATCGACGTGCTCATGCCGGGGTCTCCGCAACGGCGCGCGCCGGCAGCGCGGCGGCGAGCTTCGCGCGGACGCCCGCCCGCCATTGCTCATAGGCCTCGCCGGCGGCGATCGCGCCGTTGCCGGGCAGATCGTCGTGCACGGCGTCGGTCACCGCCGCGGCGTCCGCGGTGCTCACGCCGCAGAGGATCCCGACCGCGAGGTCGGTGTGCGGATCCGGGTTCTTCGCCCGCAGCCGCGCCTTCGCGGCGAAGGCCGCGCCCTGAGCCACGCTCGACCGGTGCGGCCCGGACCGCGCGGCGACGCGCTCGACGACCGCGCGCTCCACGCCGCCCGCGTATGCGCAGGCGAGGCCGACCCCGCTCCAGAGATCCGCGCGTCGCGCTTCTGCGAACGCATCGATCGCCGTCCCGATCCACGCCGGGTCGGCGCCGCCGACGAACCACAGGCTGCGTCCGAGGCCCTGGTCGAAGACGCGGCAACCGGCCTCCGAGAGCCAGGCGGGCGCCGCGCCGCCGCGCTCGTACCGCCGCCACCGGAAGTAGCCGGCGCGGAACCCGTACCCGTCGAGCGCCAGCCAGGCGAGCAGCGGATCGGCTCCCGTCAGCGTCGCCCACGTGTGCCGGCGAAAGCGGTCGAGCGCCCATCCGGCGCCAACGTGCACCATGTACGCGTGGTCCCGGCCGGGTCCGTCGAGGAATGCGGCCAGGGACGGCGCGCGCCAGGGAGCGAGACCGTCGGCGACGGCGAGCCCGAGACCGGCGCCCTCGTACGCCCAGCCGCGCGACTCCGCCGGTGTGCGGTCGAGGTGGCCGGCGAGCCGCTCCGCGTCGGTCGTGCCGAGCGCCGCGTGATACCCGGCCACGAACGTGCGGCCGATCGCCTCGATCCGGTCGCGGACAACATCGTCGCCGCAGCGGAATCCGCGCCGGCAGACGAGCGTCGCGCGCTGCGGAATGCGGAGCACCAGCCGCCGGAGCGTTCCCGTGACGCTGCTCATGGCTCCCTCAGGTCCCGGTCGAATGGGGTCGTACGCGGGCGTCGCCCCCGCCGCGCGTGTGGAATACGTCCTGTGTACCACAATGCGGGGCCGGCCACGAGCAAAAACGCGGTTCGGACCGTTCCCCTGCGCCCTCCCATGCCCCCCCTTCCCCCTCTCTCCTTTCCCGCCCGCGTCCCGCGCCCGGCCCCGGCCGCGGAGCGCCCTGCGGGTACGATGCGCGGCCGCCACCCGGGTGCTCCGCCATGCCGCATTCCGAGCCCCCCGCGGGCGACCCCGATTCCGCCGCCCGTCTCAACCCGCTCACGCGGCTGGCGCTGACGCGTCCGGCCGCGGTGATCGTCGCCGGCCTGCTGCTCGTGGTGATCGCGGGGTTCGGCATCGGCCGGCTTCAGATCCGCACCGACGGGGAGAGCCTCGTCCCGCTCGACGATGCCCGCGTGCGGTACGGGCGGGAAACGAGCGACCGGTTCGGCCTCCGTGACCAGCTCATCGTGCTCCTGCGACACGGGGAGGACGTCTTCAACGCCGCGACGCTCGAGCAGATCGCCCGGCTCACGGCGGCGATCCAGGCGCTTTCGGAGATCGCCCCCGACGACGTGACGAGCCTCGCGACGGAGCGCGGTGATCGCGTCGTCCCGGGCACGCTCACCGTCCGGACCTTCCTCTCGCCGCTCCCGCGAACGCCGGAGGAGATCGAGGTCCTGCGCGAAGACGTGCGACGGATCGGGCTCTTTCACGGCACGCTGGTCTCGCGCGACGAGCGGTCGGCGGCAATCTACGTCGGCGTGCGCGACGGTGTGGACCGCGCCGACGTCGACCGCCGGATCCGCGCGATCATCGACGGGACTCTCGACGACGCGAGCGCCGCTCGCACCGGCGTCGTCGGCGGCGCCGCCGCGGAGACGCTGCTCGGCGCGCACATCATGGACGACCTCGGCGTGCCGCGTCGCTTCACGGGGCGCGATTTTGCGCGCGGGGGGCGCGGCGACGACGTCTCGACGATCTCGGCGATCCGCACGCTGGTCGCCGACACGGTCGGGCTGCTGCCGGTCGCCATCGGCGTCATGACGGTGGTGCTCCTCCTGTTCTTCCGCCGGCTTCTCGCGGTGCTGCTCACCATGAGCGAGGTCGTCGCGTGCCTCGTCTTCGTCTTCGGCCTCATGGGCTTCGCCGGCGTGCCGGTCTACCTCACCGTCGCGGTCATGCCGATCATCCTCACCGCCGTCGGCATCGCGGACGAGATCCACATCTTCCACCGGTACCGCGCGATCGTGCATCGCGAAGGCCGGCCGGCCGATCGCCGCGCCCGCCGCTCGCTCGTCGAAGCCACGATGCGCGAGATGACGCGGCCCGTCGTCCAGACCTCGATCACGACCGCGATCGGGTTCCTCTCGTTCGCCACGTCGCCGGTCGGCGCGGTGCGCGCGTTCGGCGTGTTCACCGCCGCGGGCGTGCTGTTCTGCATGCTCTGGTCGCTCGCCGTCGTGCCCGCGTGCTTCGTCGTGCTGCCCGCGACGCGTCTCGTCGCCGCGCGGGCGTGGACGGTTCACGGCCCCCCCATCGGCGATCGGATCGCCGCGGTGATGCTGCGCGGACGCGTCGCGATCGTCGTGATCGCGGTCGCCGCCGCCCTCCTCGCGCCGCTCGCCGTCAGCCGCATCACGGTGCAGGACAGTTGGCTCGACGGCTTCGCCCGCGACAGCGCGTTCGCGCGCGACACCGACGCGTTCAACGCGGGGTTCCTCGGCTCGCACCTGCTGCACGTCACGGTCGACACCGGAGGGCGGGCCGTCCTCGGGGACGTGCCGGCCTCGGCGCTGGCCGCCGACCGCGTGACGCTTCCGCCCGAGGTGGCGGCCCGCGTCACGGACCCCGCGGCGCTCGCCGGCGCGTGGATCGCGATGCGACCCGTCACGAGCGGAGGCACCGGTCCCCCCGCGCTCTCGCTCGTCGCCCGCATCGGGCGCGCGACGCGCGACGGCGATCGCGTGGTCGTGTACACGGACCGGGGCGCGGCTCCGAGCTTCGCGGTCCGGCACGACGCCGAAACGGTGCGCGTCGCCGTCGGCCCGCGGCGGCTCGCGGACCCGGAGGTGCTCGCGGCGCTGTGCGGCCTCGAGGCGTTCGTCGCGGGCCGCACCGGCGAAGCGGTGGGCGGCGTGCTCGGGCCGTGCGCCTACCTCGAGGCGACCAACTACCTCCTCGCGGGGCGCCGCGAGGCGTACCGCGCGATCCCGGCGGACCTCGACCGCGCGAACCTCGTCTGGCGTCATTTCGCCCGCGTGCGCGGCGAGGTGCGTCGCCGCAACCTGGTCGATGAAGGGCTCGATCGGGCGATCGTGACGGCGTACCTGACCGAGGCCAACTTCGCGGACACCCGCCGCCTCCTCGACGCCATTCGCGGGTACGAGGCCGAGCATCTCGCGCCGCTCGGCCTCTCGCTCGACTTCGCGGGCGACGTCGCGGAGAGCCAGAGCCTGATCGAGGCGATCGTGCGCACGCAGGTGCGCTCGCTCCTCCTCTCGCTCGCGGGCATCCTCCTCGTCACGACGCTGCTCGGGCGCTCGATCGCGTGGGGGCTCTGCTGCGTGCTGCCGTGCGCGGGCGCCGTCCTCGCGGGCTTCGCGGCGATGGGCATCCTGGGCGTCCCGCTCGGCGTCGCGACGTCGATGTTCGCGGGCATGGTCCTCGGCATCGGCGTCGACTACGCGATTCATCTCATGGAGCGGTTCCGCCTCGCGCTGCGCGCGGGCGCGGGGCGGCACGCCGCGATCCGCGAGGCGTTCACCGTGACGGGCCCCGCCGTGCTGGTGGACGCCCTCGCGATCGCGATCGGCTTCGGAACGCTGTGTCTCTCGCAGGTGCCCGCCAACAACCGACTGGGGGCGCTGCTGGCGCTCAGCGTGGTGGCGTGCTTCGTGGGGACGCTCGTGCTGCTCCCGGCGGTGCTGGCGATGTTCGGCGGACGCGCCGCGCGAGGTTGATCCGCCAGCCGGCTGGTGGGGCCAGGTGTCCGTCAGGGCGCCCGCGTCA
>CAZXBB010000313.1:0-21872 GCA_964638815.1 uncultured Isosphaeraceae bacterium | reverse complement strand
TCCACGATGCCGGACAGCTCGCCGGCCACGATGTGCACGTCGGTGACGCGGCCGCCGCCCGCGCTCATCGCATGGCTGACGACGAGGTCGAGGATGCCCTGGGTGATCGGAAGCTCGTGCATCGCAGGCGTCGCGTATGGCGGCGTTCGATCCGATCGTAGCGCCCCGATGACGCCCGCGCGCCGCGCCCCGATCATGCTTCCTCCCGGTCCCGAACCCGGCTCACGAATCCGGCCTCACGCGAGACCCGGCGTCGCCAGCTCCGCTATGAAGATGCGTCCGACGTCATTCAGCAGCTTCGCCAGCATCAGGTTCATGACGATGATCGCGATGAAGCTGGCCACGAAGGCCTCCATGGCGGCCCGGCCGACGCCGGCGGCGCCCGCGCGGCAGGTGAAGCCCTTGTAGCACGCGATCAGGCCGATCGCCCCGCCGAAGAACGCGCTCTTGATCAACCCCGACGTCGGCTCCCACCAGTGGACGAAGTACGCCGTGAACTCCCAGAAGTCGTACTCGGAGACGCCTTCCATCTGCACCGTGATGAACCACCCGCCCCAGACGCCGAGGATGTCGGAGTAGATGGTGAGCAGCGGCGTCATGACCAGGCACGCGACGAAGCGGGGCACCACGAGATGCGCGATCGGATCGGTCGCCATCGCCCGCAGCGCGTCGAGCTGCTCGGTCACGCGCATCGTGCCGATCTCCGCCGCGAGCGCGCAACCCACGCGCCCGGCCACCATCACGGCCGCGAGGACGGGGCCGATCTGCTTCGTCACCGAGACGTTGATGACGCCGCCGAGCTTGCCCTCCTGTCCGAGCGATTCGAACTGCGGGAACGTCTCGAACGCGATCACCATGCCGATGAACGCGCCCGTGATGCCGACGACGGGGATCGTCGCGACGCCCACGGCGTAGAACTGCGGGCCGAGGCGACGCCAGCGGCACCACACGGCGGGGCCGCGGAGCAGCCACGCGAACGTCGAGGCCGCGAAGTTCACGAAGCGGCCGAGATCGGCGATCGTCATGATCACGGCGTGACCGAGGTGAGCCACGGCGTGCAGGGCGGCAGGCATGACGCGCAAGCATAACGGGCCGCGGACCGGGCGTCGGATCCGCCGGCGCGGGGTATGATGCCCTCATGAAGATTGCATCCCGCCTCGTTCTCGCGACGATCCTCGGCACGGGCCTCTTCCTCGCCGGCTGCGGCGGCGGGAAGGAAGAGGCGAAGACGCCCGCCACACCCGCGGCGCAGACGCCGCCGGCCGGCGCGCCCGCGAAACCCGCGGAAGGCTCGGCGGGCGCCGTGCCACCGGAGGACCCGGGGGCGGTCGCGATGGGCGGACGGCGCAAGCCGGGCGCGAAACGCGGCGCACCGGGGGCGCTGGGGGCGGGCGACACCGCGGCCGGACCGACCGGAGCCAGCGCCACGGGCGGCGGTGCGCGTGGCGCCGCGAAGGTGGACGGCGCGCAGATCCGGTTCGAGTCGCGCACCGTCGATCTCGGGACGATCTGGGACGTCGGCACGCGGGAGTTCACGTTTTCGTTCACCAACGTCGGTCGCGAGCGTCTCGTCATCGAGGCCATGAAGGCGAGCTGCGGCTGCACGGCGACGAGTCTTCCGAAGCGCGAGTTCGAGTCGGGCGAGGGCGCGGCGATCGGGGTCGCCTTCAGCCCCACCGGCTCGGGGAACCAGAGCAAGACGATCGACATCGTCTCGAACTCCGTGCAGGACGGCGTGCTGCGGCTGGTGATCGAGGCGGACATCCGGCAGTTCGTGACGCTCGAGCCGGACGTGGTGAACTTCACCGACGTGAAGCTCGGCGGGACGCACTCCGCGATCGTGACGGTGACCTCCGCCGATCCCGATCTGTCGGTCGAGCACGTCGAGGCGACCGTCACGGCAGGGGGGCCGAAGGGCTCGGGCCGGATGGGCAACTACCTGACCGCCCGCATCCTCGGCGCCGATCCCGCCTCGTCCTCGCCCGGGTCCGCCGAGCCCCGCCGCCACCAGGTCGAGGTGACGCTGGGCCCCGACGCGCCGTGGGGCGCGTCGTACGGCCACCTGGAGATCTCATCCCGCGGTACATTGCCCGAGGGCGACGAGGTCGAGCACACGGCGTCGATGCACGTGGTCGCGACGGTGTTCGACGAGCTGTACGCGGACCGGACGATGTTCGCGGTCGGCATGCTGCCGCCGGGCACGTCGTTCCAGCGCAACGTCCGTCTCACGCGTCCGTCCGGCGCGGCGTTCGCGGTGAAGTCCGTGCGCGTCGTCGAATCGACCATGTCGGGCCTGAGCGCACGGGCGGTCCCGATCGATGAGGCCGGCACGACCGGTTACGACCTCGTGCTCTCGGGAAACACGGGCGCGTTCCGCGGGCACGTCAACGGTGTGGTCGCGATCGAGACGGACGTCGCGGGCGAGGCGAACCTCGAGATACGGTTCGCCGGCGCCGTCCGGGACGTCAACAAGTAAGCGACCGCCAAGCGGCCGTCCCGAAGCGGCCGTCCCGCGAAGGCTCCTGTGCGCTACTTGTTCGGCTCGACCGTGCGCCCCGCCGGCGCCGCCACTTCGGGTGCGTCGAACGTCGCCTGCACGGCCTCCGTGGCCATCGGGGCGAGGAAGATCTCGACGCGGCGGTTCTCCGGCGCGCCGCCGGCGCCGTTCGGAACGATCGGGCGGTGCTCGCCGTAGCCGGCGACCTGGATGCGGTCCGGGTTGACGCCCGCCTGCGTGAGCGCGCTCTGCACAGAGATCGCGCGGTGGACGGACAGGTGCGTGTTCGTCGGGTGCTTGCGGCGGGTCTCGGGCCGGCTGATCGGCACGTTGTCGGTGTGGCCGATGATCCGGGCCTCGAGGTTCCTCGCGGCGGGCTCGTTGAGGATCGTCGCGAGCTGGGTCAGGGTGCTCGTCGCGTCCGGCTTGAGGTCGATCGACCCCAGGTCGAACGTGAAGTCGCTCGCGAAGCGGACCAGGCCCATGTTCGCGTCGAAGGAGAGCAGGTGGGGATGCATCCGGGCGAGGTCGGCGATGGCGTTCTCGACCTCGACCGGCAGGGGGCCGATCTCGAGCTGGGCGATCCGCTGCATGTAGTCGCGGTTGGCGGCGTCGAGCGAGCCGACGGACGTGCTGAGCTGCTGGTACTGCGACTGGAGCTGATCGTGCGACGAGCGCGTCTGGTCGAGGGTCTCCTGCGTCGCGGCGAGACGCTGCTCCGCCGCCTTGCGCTCGTCCTCCATCGCGGCCAGTTGCTCCTGGAGCGACCGGTTCGCGGCCACCGTGTGGTCATACTGATCCTGGCGGGCGCATCCGCCGGCGACGAGGGGAAGGAGGATGACGAGACCGGTGCACGAAGCGACGCGGAAGGTGGTGCGAACCATCAGGGGAGTCCTCTTGTTGTGTCCTCAGGCGGTCCGGCCGAGGGCGGGCCGGAGGTTTGCTTTGCGCGAATGGGCTGAATGGGCGCGAATGTTGCGCGAACGAGTACGACATGCGCCCTGAAGACCGATCGTCCAGAACGGTCCGCGGAGTGTAACCGGCGCCTTCCCGTATGCTAATGGCGGCCGCCGATCCGGGCGGAATGTGGAGAAGCTGACTCGAATCGATTGAGCCAAGGCGCGGTACAGGTGCACTCGGGACGAACGGTTCTGCGGGCCGCGATGATCATCGACGCGGACGCGGTGTGCGCCGCGCCGGGGGCTCTGCTGATCGAGAACGACGCGATCGTCGCCGCGGGCGCGCCGGAGACGATCGGTGCGCCCGCCGACGCTGAGGTGATCGACCGCCCGGACGCCGTGATCCTGCCCGCGCTCGTCAACGCCCACTGCCACCTCGACCTGACGGCGATCGGACCCCTCCCGTACGGCGGCGACTTCGTCGAATGGGTCGGGGCCGTCCGGCGCCGCCGGCCCGCGGACGATGACGCCATCGACGCGGCCGTCACGCGGGGGATCGCGTTCGCGCGGGCGGGCGGGACGGGCCTCGCGGGCGACATCGCGGGAGCCGGCTCGCCGGTGCCGCTCGCGGTGATGCGTCGCGAGGGGCTCCGCGGCGTGAGCTACCGCGAGCTCTTCGGCGTCGGACGCGGGCAGGCCGCCGCGATCCGGGCGATCGCGGCGGCGGCGGGGGAGGCGCGGGAGGCGGCGCACGAGAACGGCGTCACGCTCGGTCTCCAGCCGCACGCGCCGTACTCGTGCGGACCGGACGTTTACCGCGCCGCGGCCCGGGCCGGCCGGCCGCTCGCCACGCACCTCGCGGAGCTCGCCGCCGAGATCGAGTTCACGACGCGCGCCGCGGGGCCCTTCGCCGAGTTCCTGCGCCGGCTGGGGCTGTGGGACGACACGATCGCGGCGGCGGGTGTGCACCCGATCGACTTCCTGCGCGACGCCGGCGCCGGCGCGCCGTGGCTCGCCGCGCACGTGAACTGCTGCGAAAGACGTCACCTCGACAGGCTGGCAGCGTCCAGGGTGTCCGTCGCCTATTGCCCGCGGGCGAGCGCGTACTTCGGTCACGAGGGACATCAGTATCGCGCGATGCTTGCGCACGGGGTCAACGTCGCGATCGGGACCGACAGCATCCTGTGTCTCGACACGCCGGACCGCCTGAGCGTGCTCGACGAGATGCGTCTGCTCCACCGGCGGGACGGGACGGAGCCGCGGACGCTGCTCAGGATGGCGACCGTGAACGGGGCACGGGCGCTCGGGGTGGACCCGGCGCTCGTCTCACTCGGACCGGGCGGAATCGGAGCGATCGCGGTGCGGACCGGCGCGGGGGGGGCGGGGGGCGCGGGGGAGGCGGGGCGGGACCCGTTGGCTCGGATGCTGGAGGGCGACGAAGCGCCGGAGTGGGTCGTGCGGGCCGGTGCCATGCGACGGTAGCGGCCGGCGGGCTACCTTCTATCCTGCCGACCGACATGCCCCCGCGCTTCACCCGGTACCGCACCGACCCCGTCACGCTCGCCCGCCGTCTCCTCGGCCAGCGTCTGGTGCGGGTGGCCGACGGCGTGCGGGCGGCGGGAACGATCGTCGAGGTCGAGGCGTACCTCGGCGCAGCGGACCGGGCCGCTCACACGTTCGGCGGCCGTCGCACGTCGCGGAACGAGTCGATGTACGGCGCTGCCGGACATGCCTACGTCTACTTCACCTACGGCATGCACCACTGCATGAACGTCGTGTGCGGGCGGATCGGCGAGGGCGTCGCCGTGCTCATCCGGGCCCTGGAGCCGACGGAGGGCGTCGATCTGATGTTCGACCGACGCGCCGCGGCACGAAGGGAGACCGACCTCTGCTCCGGGCCGGCCCGTCTTGCCCAGGCTCTCCGGATCGACCGCACCGACGACGGTCGCGACCTGCGAACGGACCCCTCCCTCTTCATCGAGCAGCTTCGATCGCGCGGGCTCCCGGACGCCCGGATCGCGGTTTCCGCCCGCATCGGGGTCGCGTACGCCGGTTCGTGGTCCGCGCGGCCGCTGCGGTTCTTCGTGGAGGGCAATCCGCACGTGTCCCCGACCCGCACCGGCACCCAGGGGGCGCCCCGGCGCTGAAGCTTTACGGAGATCGCGGCGCGGTTGAGCATTTTCAATGGCCTTGGGGGGCGAGGCCGATATCATCAACCCGACGCAAGTGATCCCGGAAACAAGAGTTTCGAGCATGAGCACAAGCCAGCAAGAGACGAACGACCTGACGAGACTCCTCGAATCCCTCGGCCCCTATCCCCTCGAGGCGTTCGACTTCGTGAGGGAGGGTCTCAGCTACACCGCGCAGCACGTCCACGGCGACGTCAGCGACATCCCCGAGATCGACCGCCACGTGTCCGGCCAGCAGCTCTGCCTCGGCCTCCGCGACTTCGCCATCCAGCGCTACGGCCTGCTCGCTCCCGTCGTCCTCACCCACTGGCACATCCGCCGCACGGAGGACTTCGGCCGGATCGTGTTCGGCATGATCGACGCCGGCCTCATGAGCAGCACGCACGACGACACGCCGGAGGCCTTCCGGGGCGTCTTCGACTTCGACGAGGCGTTCAGCGAGGACGAGGTGCTGACCCACATCGGCGCCTGACCCGCTCTGACACCGCGCTCTGACACCGCGCTCTGACAGCCCGCTCTGGCAGCCCGCTCTGGCAGCCCGCTCTGACAACACGCCGCTCTGACATGGCCCGTCCCTTCGGCTAATCTGCGCCGATGGCGAAGAAGAAGCCAACGCTCGCGGAGCCGACCTCCGAGACGCAGGCCATTGCCCGGCTGCACGTCTGGCAGGTCCAGGCGGTGCGCGACGTCCTCTTCATCGCCGCCATCGTCGCCCTGTTCTGGGCCGGTTACGCGCTGCGGGCGGTGACGGTGCCGCTGCTGGTGGCGCTGCTGTTCGCGTACCTCTTCGAGCCGCTGATCGACTACGTCTGCAGGACGCGGAAGCTGAACCGCCCGGTGGTCGTTGGAGGTCTGCTCGGGGCGGCGTGTCTCGCGGTGCTCGTCATCGGGGCGATCGTGGTGCCGCTCGCGGTCGTGCAGTCGGTCGATCTCTTCAACGACTTTCGTGGCGGGAAGATGCAAAGCCGCATCGCCCTGCTCGAGCGCTGGGTGCCGGCGTCGATGTCCGATCAGTTCCGCAACCTCCTGGAGACGATCCCGGGCGTGCAATTCCCGCCGCCACCCGCGGAGGGAGGGCCGGACGATCCGACGTCTCCGGCGACGCCCGAGGGCGACGCGCGGCCGGCCGACGCCGACGATCCAGGATCGTCGGCGCTGCCGGACAGCGACGCCGACGTGCGCGCGATGGTGGAGCGCGTGCTTGCCGATCGCGCCGCCCGTGACGGTCGTGGAGCCGCCGGCGCGGCGGCGACCGGGCCGTCGGACTGGGGTACGATCGTCGAACGCGTCATGGGCAGCGCGAGGGCCGCGGCGGACGTGCTCGGGGCGACCGTGCGGTTCGGGCTGCTGTGCTTTCTGATCCCGTTCTACTTCTTCTTCTTCAGCGTCTCATACCCGGCAGTCGTCAGATTCGGACGCGACCTGATCCCGGAGAAGAAGAAGAAGCGGACGACCGAGCTGCTCGCGAAGATGGACCGCGTCATCGCGGGGTTCGTGCGGGGCCGCATCGTGATCAGCCTCATCATGGGCGCGATGCTCGCGGTGGGGTGGATGCTGTGCGGCGTGCCGTACGCCATCGTCCTCGGGATGATCGTCGGGATCTTCTGCGCAGTGCCCTATCTCGGTGTGATCGGCGTCCCGCTCGCGGTCGGCCTCCTCTTCATCGATCGGTTCGACCATCCCGGCGACGACTCGCTCTGGTGGGTGTGGGTCCTCCTCTGGCCGACGGTCGTCTTCGTCATCGTGCAGCTCATCGAGGGCTACGTGCTCACGCCGATGATCGCGGGCAAGGCGACGAACCTCGATCCCGTGACGATCCTCGTCGCCGTGCTCGCCGGCGGTTCGGTGCTGGGGATCTACGGGATGCTGCTCGCCATCCCGCTCGCCGCGTGCGCCAAGATCCTCTTCGTGGACGTGCTGCTGCCGGACATCCGCGCCTGGACGCGCGGCGAGACGGAGGATCCGCTGCCGATCGATCGGGAGTAGCGCCGCCGCGCGGTTCAGGTGTCTTCGGTCACGGGCCCGGTCTCGCCGGCGGCTTCGTCCGCGTCGTCGGCGACGCCTTCGAGCTTGCCCGCCTCGCGCAGCCGCGTGCGCCACGCGTCGATCACGGGGCGCCGCTCCTCCCACGACAGGTCGATCCACTTGCTGACGCGCTCGGGGGGCGCGACGTCCGTGAGCTCGATCAGCAGGCGGACGAGCCGGCGATTCCGGGCCCGGTCGTGGGTGCCGGCGGCGAGCTCTCGCAGCAGCGCATCCACGCCGATCGTGCCCATGGCCGCGAGGCGGCGCTCGAGCATGTTCACGGATCGGCGCGCCGTGCGGCGGTCGGTCGCGACCCGTGCGAGGAGCCGGCTCGCCGAGGCCGCGTCTGCGCCGGTGCGCACGATCGCGTCCGCGCACGCGTCGTCGAGCTCGGGCCGTGTCGGCTGATGGCGGCGGGCGCGATCGTCGGCGCCCTCGAGCAGCTCGCGCAGGCAGCCCTCCATGCCGTCGACGTCACGCGTGGCGACGAACCTCGCGCCGGCGACCTGGTGATCGATGTCCGCCTCGACGCTGCACAGCGTCGGCACGTAGCTGCGTCGCGCGTAGGCGTCGAAGCCGTCGATCACTTCCTTCAGGTATTGGTTTGCGACGCCCGGTCGCATGTTCCACGTGCGGGGACGGCCTCAGACGTAGCCGGAGCGGCACGTCGGCTGCGATTTCTCGTCGACGGGGCTGAGGTCGTACGCCGAGATCGTGCGGTAGCCCCCGGCACCGGTGACGCCGAGCTGCCCCGCGAACCGGCGGAACCGGTCGATCGGGGCGACCACGATCACGACTTCATCCAACAGCTCGCGTGGCACGCCGCCCGGCGTTACGTAAAAGGAGTCGAGTTGCTTCGCGCCGAGCGTGTTGTCGGGGACGAAGTGCACGACGAGCGGCTTGCACTCGTCGCGGGCGAGCTGGCGGGCGCGCTCGGCCTGACGCCAGGAGAAGATCCGGCCCGAGGGCTCCGTGTCCGCGGGCGTCGCGGCGGCCGCGGCGACCACGGCGACCACGGCGAGCATGGCGAGCATGGCGAGCGGGATCGGCCGTCGAAGGGGCATATGCGGGACTCCGACCGTCATCATACCGCCGGCGTGCCTGCCGATGACAGGGTTGACGCACGCGCGTCTGAGGGAGGTGTGACCGCGGACGGGCTCGGCGCAAGTCTGCGCCCGCGTTGACCTACGCACCCTTGACTCGGCCACCGGCGCTCACCACACTGTGGGTGACACTGGCGCAGGGGGGGTCGTCGGCCTCTCCCGGGTCGCGAAGCTGCCTGGGAGGAAGACCATGAGCCGTCGCGCAGGACGTCCGAGCAGGAAACTTGTTTGCGGGACGAATGCTTTGCGCCGCCTGATGTTCATCATCGCGGCGGCGGGCGCGTGCGCCGGCACGAGCGAGCGAGCGGGCGGCCGCCGGCGGTTGTCCGCTGGGCGACGACTTCGACGACTACGCCCCCGGCTCGTTCATCGCCGGGCAGGGCGGCTGGGAACCCTGGAACGGGGTGCCCCTCGCAGGCGAGGCGGTGGTCACCGATGTGCAATCCCTCGGCCCGCCGCACGGTCTCGAGATCGAGAACACCGACGACGTGGTGCAGACGTTCACGGGGATCACGTCCGGACAGTGGACGGCCCGCGCGCACGTCTTCGTGCCGATGGACTACTCCGGCACGGGCGGGTTCGTCATGCTGAACGAATACAACATCCCCGACGGTGAGCCGAAGAACTGGTCCACCCAGATCATCCTCGACGGGGACCTTGATGAGGTCCGCAGCGACTTCGAGGGGGCGACGCTGCCGCTGCGGCGCGGGGAGTGGGTCGAGATTCGCGTGGAGATCGACCTGGATCAGGACTTCCAGGAGATCTACTACGGCGCCGACTACCTCACGGGCAAGAGCTGGACCGAGGGCGTCTCCGGCGGAGGGGCGCTCAACATCGCGGCGCTCAACGTCTACGCCAACCCGGGGGCCACGCCCGTCTATTGGGACAACGTCTCGCTCTGCAGCGGTGCGATCGTGAACGTCGATCAGGGCGTGGCGTACCGCACGATCCAGGTGGCAATCGGCGAGGCATCCGACGGTGACGTCATCACCGTCCAGCCGGGCGCTTATCAGGAGCGGCTCGACTTCGAGGGGAGGAACGTCCTCGTCCAGGGCACCGATTCGGATCCGGCCAACACGATCATCTACAACGCGGTCGGCCCGGTCGTCACCTTCGCGACCGGAGAAACGAGCGCAGCGGAGCTTCGCCTCTTCACGATTCAGGGCGGCACGACGACCGGCGACGGCGGAGGCGTGCTCATCAGCTCGTCGGGCCCGACCATGCGATCCTGTCTCGTGCGGGGATGTCAGGCGGCGCGCGGCGGCGGCATCGCGGCCCTGTTCGCGGCGCCCGACATTCTCGACGTCGGCTTCATGGACAATACGGCGACCGGCGAGGGTGGCGGGCTGTTCCTGCTGGCCTCGACGGCCAGGGTCGATTTCTGCGGCTTCTTCCGCAATGCCGCCAACGGCGGAGGCGGCGGGAACTTCGGCGACTCCGACGTCTCGATGTCGCTCGCGCGGTTCATCGACAATACGGCGAACTTCGACGGCAGCGGGCTCCTGTCGTACGGCAGTACGGTATCGATCGACACGTCGCTCTTCACCGGGAACGTCGGCAAAGGATCGGGGGGCGCCGCCCTGAGCAATCTCTTCGACAGCACGATGGCCGTGACGAACTGCACGTTCACCGCGAACACCGGCAACAACGAGGGGGCGCTCGGCGTCTTCCAGTCCGACACAACGGTCACGAACTGCATCTTCTGGAACGACAGCCCGCGCGAGATCGCTCACTTCGACTCAGGCACGACGACGGTCAGCTTCAGCAACGTGCAGGGCGGCTGGACGGGCCCCGGAACCGACAACATCAACGCGGATCCGGTGTTCAACTCGCCGAACGACCAGCACCTCACCGAGGCCTCGCCGTGCATCAACGCCGGCGACGACGCCGCGCCGATTCTGAACACCATCGACTTCGACGGCAACCCGCGCATCCGCGAATGCCGCGTGGACATGGGGATGTACGAAACGCCGTTCATCGGCGAGGACTGCAACGAGGACGGGCGGTCGGACGCGTGCAACATCGAGCTCGACGCGGACCTGGTCGACGACGGGCGGGGCGAGGGGCTGGTCGGGAACGGACCGATCCTCACCTTCGGCGTCTCGTATCTGGCCGGCGGCGGGCAGAAGAAAGAGGACGGACCGACGACCGACATCGTCGGAGCAATCGCGATCGCGTGGCCCGACGACGGTTTCGGATTCGCAATCGGCGATCCGGTCACCGTCTATCTCTGGGACGACCCGAACGATGACCTCGTGCCGGACGATGCAGTGCTGCTTGCGAGCGCGGAAGGAACCGTCGGCACGCTGAACGACGCCTTCGACGAGATCGACGAGACCTTCGACGTCTATCCGATCGACGAGACCGAGGTGAGCGGCGTCTACTTTGTCGGGGTAAGCGTCACGACCGGTGGTGGCCAGATCACATTCGACGTGACGGATCCGCAGGCTGGGCGCAACTGGGCCCGGGCCGGGCTTCTCGGGACCACCGGCATCCGGGACTCGACGCTCATCGAGGATCAATGCTGCGCCGGGAACTTCATGGTGCGCCCGCGCCGCGCCTCCGATCAGGACGGCAACGGCCTTCCCGACGCGTGCGACGCGAACGTCATCTTCGGCCCCCCGCGCGAGTTCGGTGCCGTGGGCGAGGCCACCATCCAGGCCGTCGGCAACGCGGATACCGGCGGCGTCGGGGCCGGGGCGGTCACGACCGACGTCGTGGTGCTGATCCCAGACGAGAACCCCGCGATGCCCGGGAGGGCACAGGTGTTCCTCAACCTCGCGGGAGACGGCGAGCTGACGCCGCGCGAACCCATCGACACCGGCCGGGATCCGAGCGGCGTGGCCGTCGGCTTCTTCGATGGCGACGCCTTCCAGGACTTCGTGGTCACCAACGCGAACGACGGCACGGTGACGCTGTACCTCAACGACGGCAGCGGGCAGGGGACGTACGAGCTGCCGGTGACCATCGCCAAAGGCAACGATCCGCGGGCCGTCGCAACGGCCGACTTCAACGGCGACGGCGCCGACGATCTCGGCATCGTCTTCGCGGGGACCAACGAGCTGCGGATCCTCTTCGGCCACCGTGACGGCACGTTCGACGTCGGCCCGATGATCGGGGGCGGCGTCGGCATGGTGCGGATAGAGACCGGCGATCTCGACAACGACAAGGATCTCGACATGGTTGACGCCGTGACGGGCGGAGACAGCGTGGGCATCAGCTTCCTCGTCGCCGGCACGTTCGAGGAGCGCGTCGAGCTTCCCGTGGGCGCGTTGCCGGTGGACATCGCGATCGGCGACTTCGATCTCGACGGCAACCTCGACATCGCGTCGGCGAACAACGGCGACGGAACCGTCAGCGTGCTGCTCAACCGGGGCGGACGCGTGTTCGACCCCGCGTTCCGGGTCCCGGTGGGCGAGAACCCGCTGTCGGTCGAAGCGGCGGATCTCGACGGCGACGGCGACCTCGATCTCGCCGTGATCGCGACCGACGCCCTCGTGGGGCGGGCGGTGCAGGTGCTCCAGAACAACACGTTCAGCCCGGCGGACGGCGGATCGTTGTTCGCGCCGGCGATGACCTTCGCGATCGATGCGGAGCCGAACTTCGTCGCGAACGGTGACTTCAACGGTGACGGGCGGGCCGATCTCATCACCGCGAACAATGAGCCCGGCGGCGAAGGCTCGGTCACCGTGCTGATCACGCTCGACCCGGCGTGCGCCGGCGACGTCGACGGCAACTTCTCCGTCGACTTCCAGGACGTGCTCGCGATTCTCTCGGCCTGGGGCATGTGCCCGGGGTGTGACGAGGACCTGGACGACAACGGTATCGTCTCCTTCGCCGATCTCGTGATCCTGCTGGGGAACTGGGGGCCGTGCTGAGTCAGGCGAGCCCCGGTCCTGCGCAGCAGGCCCGGGCGGCGTACCCATGGAAAGGTGGCCACCGGCGTCCAGGCGCCGCGGCCAGCGCTCAAACCAGGCTACTTCCGCTTCTTCCGCTGCTTGAACCCGCGTTTCACGCTGACGGTCTTCGTGGACGAGCGCCCGCCGAGAGACGGCATGCCGCGCAGACCCGGCATCATCGACGGGTCGGCGTTCGAGAGCTCGCGCATCGCCTTCATCTTCCCCGTCGCGCCCAGGCCCGACATCTGCTTCGTCATCTTCCGGATCATCTCGAACTGCTTCGTCAGCCGGTTGACGTCCGGCGGCGTCGTGCCGGAGCCCCTGCTCACGCGGCGGATACGCGACTTGTTCAGCACCCTGATGTCGTCGCGTTCGGCCGGCGTCATGGAGTGCACGATGCCCTCGAGCCGATCGAGCTGCTTCTCGTCGACGTCGACGTCCTTCAGCGCCGACCCGACGCCCGGGAGCATGCCGAGGAGCTGCTTCATCGGCCCCATGCGCCGGATCGAGCGGATCTGCTTCAGGAAGTCGTCCATCGTGAGCTTGCCTTCGGCCATCTTCGCGGCGATGCGCTCGGCCTCCACCTCGTCAACCTCGCTCTGCGCCTTCTCGACGAGCGAGACGACGTCGCCCATGCCGAGGATGCGGCCCGCCATGCGTTCGGGATGAAACTCCTCGAGCGCGTCGTACTTCTCGCCCGTGCCGATGAACTTGATCGGGGCGCCCGTGACCTTCTTGACGGAGAGGGCGGCGCCGCCGCGCGTGTCGGAGTCGAACTTGGTCAGGATCACGCCGTCGATGGCGAGCCTCGCGTGGAACGCCTTCGCGGAGTTGACCGCGTCCTGGCCGACCATCGCGTCGACGATGAGGTAGATCTGGTGCGGCTTGAGCGTCTTGTTCACCGCCTCGAGCTCGCCCATCAGCTCAGTGTTGATGTGCAGGCGGCCCGCGGTGTCGAGGATGAGGACGTCGGTCTTCTCGCGGCGGGCCTCCTTGAGCGCGCGCTGGCACACGCCGACCGCGACACCGACGGCCTTGCCGTACTCGGCGCACTTGTCCGGCTCGGCGTAGAAGTGAACGCGCGCGTTGCCCCGCGCGTGCGCGGCGACCTCCTCGGTGACGACGCGAAGCTGCTCGACCGCGGCCGGACGCTGGAGGTCGGCCGCGGCGATCATCACGCTCTTGCCGCGGGCCTTGAGGTAAGCGGCGAGCTTCCCGCACGTCGTCGTCTTTCCCGACCCCTGGAGCCCGCACATCATGATGATCGTCGGCGGCGGATCGACCATCATCACGTGGCTGTCCACGGGTCCCACGAGGTCAACGAGCCGCCGGTGGACGATGCCGATCATCTCCTGGCCTGGCCTGAGGCTCTTCGTGACCTCGGCGCCGAGCGCGTCATCGACGACCTCGTCGCAGAACGACCTGACGACATCGAGGTGGACGTCGGCTTCGAGGAGCGCGGTGCGCACCTCGACCATCGCCTCGCGCACGTTCTCTTCGGAGATCCGGCCGCGCCCGGAGAGATTGCGCAAGGCCGTGTTGAACCGGTCGGAGAGTGTCTCGAACATGAAGACCCTTGGCGTGGGGACAGCGCTGTGACCGCAGCGGGAGGCAGATCATACTCCCGTTCGGCGGCGGGCCCACCTCACTCAGCGCGTCGAGACCGACGCCAGGACCTCCACCGCGCGGTCGATGTGCTCGGGCCGCACGTAGATCACGTATCCGTAGCTGCCCCGGCCGTCCGTGACGCCGGTCGCGGCGAAGACGTCAACATCGCCGGAGGCGAGCTGCTCGTGGATCTTCGCGAGCGCGCCCAGCCGGTCGTCCCCCCGGGCGAGCAGCGCCGGGTGCGGGCCGTCGAGGTCGATGCCGGCCTTCCCGGACGCCGCGGTCAGGACGGCGGGGTCCTCGGGGAAGATCTGCAGCCTGAGGTGGGACCCCTCGGGCACCCCCGTGAACGCGAGCAGGCTCACGCCGAGATCGGCCAGGACCGTGAGCAGCCCGAATGCGTCGCCCGGCCTGTCCGTCACGAGGAGGTTGAAGTACTCGACCCGTTGAATCTCGTATGGCATGGCGGTGACCTCCAGCAGATCTCTGATCTTCCGAGGGCTGTCGGGATGCGGGAATCGGTCCCCGAACCCGGCGGCGCCCCGTTGTTCCCGCAGCCGGTCCCCTCCGCGCTTCCGCGACAGCCTCCATCCGGGGCTCCGGGACGACCGATATCAATCGTAGCGGGGACTCCGGATCCCGCCTAATAAACGTGCGCCCCCGTCCGTTCTGAAGGTGACCGCAGTCGATTCGGAGCCAGCCGTGAGCGGAGACGATCCCGCCAAGCGCGAGTGGATTCGTACGGCTCTCGCCGAGCACGAGCGGTCGTTGACGGTATACGTCGCGCGCCTGCTGGGCGACGAGGACCGCGCGCGGGACGTCGTGCAGGACGCGTTCATGAAGCTGTGGCAGGCCGACCGGGCGACGGTCGAGGGGCACCTCGCGAAGTGGCTGTACACCGTGTGCAGGAACCGGGCCCTCGACATTCGCAGGAAGGAGCATCGGATGACGACGCTCGACAACCAACGGATGGAGATGTCCGCCGCTGAAGCGCCCGGGGGGCGCGCGGGGGACGCGGAGGACGGGGGGGACGCGGGCGACGCGGGGGCGCAGGGGATCGCGGGAATGCTCGCGGCGGTCGCCGGCCTGTCCGCGCGGCAGCAGGAGGTCGTGCGGCTCAAGTTCCAGGGCGAGCTGAGCTACCGGGAGATCGCCGAGGTCATGGACACGACCGTGAACAACGTCGGCGTGCTCCTGCACACGGCGATCAGGACGATCCGGTGCCGCATGACGCAGGCGGCGGATGCGGACGCAAGCGGGGCGGGCCCGATCGCGAGCGTCGCGAAGATTCGGGATCGATGATTACGACGAGGGCGTGAAGAGGACCCTTCGATGAACGAGACGACGAACGAATTCAACGACACGTCCGAAGAGGAAGCGCAGCTCACGGCGTTCGCGCTCGGCGAGCTGAGCGAGATGGACGCCGCGGCCGTGACCCGACGCGTGGAGGCTGACCCGGCGCTCGGACGCGAGGTCGAGGCGATCCGCGAGACGGCCTGCGCGATGGCGAAGGCGCTCGCGATCGAGACGGGACCGGCGCTGACCGACGCGCAGCGCGCCGCGATCACCGCGGGTGACGCGGCGGCGGTCTCCGCGGGCGGCGCCGGGGCGGGTCGTCGAAGCGGCGTGCTCTTCTCGTTCGTGAGCGCGCGGACGGCATGGGCGGGGGCCGGTCTTGCGGCGGCCGCATGTCTGGCGATCGCTTTCCTGTGGCCCGCGATCGTCGGACCCGGCCGCACGCAGGGCCCGGTGGCGATACGCTCCGAGGGGAAGGCCGAGGCGGCGCGCGAGCGCGCGGCGGGCGAGCCGCGCGGGATCG
Source organism: uncultured Isosphaeraceae bacterium (assembly GCA_964638815.1). Lineage (GTDB taxonomy): Bacteria > Planctomycetota > Phycisphaerae > Phycisphaerales > SM1A02 > CAZXBB01. The sequence goes on along the minus strand of CAZXBB010000313.1, from coordinate 5,833 downwards.
CGGCGGATCGCGGTGTGATGGACGACGCGAAGGTGACGCCTCCGCCGATTCGACCGGCGCCGGCCGCGGAAGCCGAGGTTGCGGACGCGCCGACCGTCGCGGGGACGGTGGCCGGCGCCGGCCGCCGGAACGAAGCGGCCGATCCGTCGCTGCACGCGAAGCTGGCGCGCGAATCGAGCGAGGAGTCGCTCGGATCGCTGGTCGTCGACGGGCTTGCTGACGCCGTGACGAAGCAGTCCGGCGACGGGCTCGCGCGGGCGGACACCGTCGCGCCTGCGCGGCGCAGCGTCGGGATGAAGCGCAGGGCGCCGGGCGTCGTGGGCGAGGCGGGGGCCGGGGGCGCCGGGGGGGCCGGGGGCGCCGGGGACGCGGGGGGCGGCGCCGCGCCGGTGTCGAACGCGCTGGTCCCGCAAGAATACTTCCGGTCGCGACAGGCGGGCGCCGAAGGCGACACGGACATGGTGTCAGGCGGGATCGTCGTGTGGGACGACGCGGCGCCGCCGGCCGCGGCCCCGGCTCCCGACGAGGAAAGGGGTCTGTGGAGCAAGGCCACGCCGTTCGACCGCGAGGCGTACGGACGCCTCGTCGACAACGAGTTCCAGCGCCCGACCGATGCCCCGCAATCGACGTTCTCCCTCGATGTTGACACCGCGTCGTACGCCAACGTGCGTCGCTTCATCGAGAACGGCACGCTGCCGCCGAAGGACGCGGTGCGGATCGAGGAGTTGATCAACTACTTCGATTACGCGTACGAGCCGGCGACAGGCGAGCATCCGTTCTCGGTCACGGCGGACGTGGGGCGGTGCCCGTGGAACGAGAATCACCGCCTCGTGCGGATCGGTCTGCGCGGGCGTGACGTGGCGCGCGACATGCGCCCGGCGACGAGCCTCGTCTTCCTCCTCGACGTCTCCGGCTCGATGAACAAGCCGGACAAGCTCCCCCTCGTGAAGCAGTCGATCCGGCTGCTCGTCGATCACCTCACCGCGGACGACCGGGTCGCGATGGTCGTCTACGCGGGCGCGGCCGGGCTCGTGCTTCCCTCGACGTTCTGCGACGACCGCGAGACAATCCTCGCGGCGCTCGACCGGCTGTCTGCCGACGGCTCGACCGCGGGCGGGGCGGGCATCGATCTCGCCTACAGCGTTGCGACGGAGAGCTTCATCGAGGGCGGCGTGAATCGCGTGATCCTGTGCACCGACGGCGACTTCAACGTGGGCGTGCAGAGCGAGGGCGACCTCACGCGGCTCATCGAGGAGAAGCGCGGGACCGGCGTCTTCCTGAGCGTGCTCGGCTTCGGCACGGGCAACTTCCAGGATGATCGCATGGAGAAGCTGTCGAACGCCGGCAACGGCAACTTCGCGTACATCGACGATCTCGGCGAGGCGCGCAAGGTGCTGGTCGAGGAGATGGCGGGCACGCTGGTCACGATCGCGAAGGACGTGAAGATCCAGGTCGAGTTCAATCCCGCGAAAGTGGGCCGGTACCGGCTGATCGGCTACGCGAACCGCCTGATGGAGGCGAAGGACTTCCGCGACGACCGGAAGGACGCGGGCGAGATCGGCGCCGGGCACACGATGACGGCGCTGTACGAGATCGCGCCGCCCGGCGAGACGCCGGACGCGGCCGCCGCGCCGGATCTGCGTTTCCAGGAGCCGCCGCGGCTTTCGCCGGAGGCGCAGACGGACCAGCTCGTCGAGGTGAAGCTGCGCTACAAGGCGCCCGACGGCGACACCGGCATCGAGATGTCGCACGTCGTGCGCGACGACGGCGGCGCCGCGCCGGACGTTTCCGGGGATTTCGACTTCGCGGCCGCCGTGGCGGGATTCGGGATGATCCTCCGCGATTCGCAGGACCGCGGCGACGTCGACTACGACATGGTGCTGCGTCTGGCGGGGGCCGACGCCCGTCCGGACGCGGCGGAGCGGGAGGTCGCTCTGGACGCCGCGGCGCGCTTCGCGGAGCAGGTGAAGCGGGAGCGGTTCGACCTCGCGGCCGTGTTCGCGCAGTCGCTGACGAGCGTGGAGTTGACGGACGCCGGGCTCGCGGCGACGATCGACGCGGACCCCGCGGCGCGCCGACGGCTCGACAACGCGCTGGCGGCGTGCCCGCGCGGCGAGGGCGCCGACCCCCGGGTCGAGCGTCTGCGTGTGCGGCTCGCGCTGGGACGCATGGCGGTCGGGGACGAGAAGGCGTCGGCGTCGATGCATCACCGCGCGGAGTTCATCGATCTCGTCCGGCGCGCACGGGAGCTGAGCTCGAAATGACCAGCGAAAGACGAAGCCGGCAGGTGCTCTGGATCGTGCTCGGTGTCATGATCCTCGGCGCCCTCGTGGTCTTCGGACGCCCGTTCCTCGTGCCCACGGATCCCGACGATGCGGCGATGAAGGTCCGGCGTCCGGCGCCGGCGGTGCGTCGTGCGCCCGGGCAGATCGGGATGGACGGCAGCATCGATCCGAACGCGGGTGGTGACGATGCCGCGGACACGGCGGACGACGGGAGCGTTGGAAGCGACGGGGACGACGGGAGCGACTCGGACGACGACCCGACCGGGTAGCAGGTCTGCGTCTACAATCGGTGAATGTGCGGCCGCTACGCGTTGATGAGCAGCACGGAACTCCTCGTCGAGCTGTTCAGGCTCGCGGGCGGCGCTGCTCATCTCGAGCCGCGTTACAACATCGCGCCGACCCAGACTGCCCCGGTCATCCGCGTGTCGCGGGACGGCGAGCGGCGCATGGAGATGTTCCGCTGGGGGCTCGTGCCATACTGGGCGAAGAGCCTCGACGTCGGCGCCCGCGCGATCAACGCGCGGAGTGAGTCGGCCGCGGAGAAACCGCTGTACCGCGAGGCGTTCCGGCGACGGCGCTGCCTGGTGCCGGCCGACGGGTTCTTCGAGTGGCGGAGAACCGGCAGGACGAAGCAGCCGTACCTGATCCGCATGCGTGACGAAACGCCGTTCGCGATGGCCGGGCTGTGGGAGCGGTGGCCGGGAAACGCCGGGCACGAGGACATGGTCGAGTCGTTCACGATCCTGACGACGGAGCCGAACGAACTCGTGCGTCCGCTGCATGACCGCATGCCGGTGATCATCGCGCGAGAGGACTTCGGGCAATGGCTCGATCGTTCGCAGTGTGATCCCGACGCGATTCGCGCGCTGTGCCGCCCGCTGCCGGCGCAGGAGATGGAAACGCACGCGGTCAGCCGCCGCGTCAATGCGCCGGCCAACGACGATCCCGCGTGCATCGAGCGGGTGGAGGTGGCCGACGAGGGTGAGCAGATGTCCCTGTTTTGACGGGGGCCTGGGGGGACTGGGGGACTGAACATACGCGCGGCGCCGACGTCGGGCGCCCGCTTCGGAGTTTTTGCGCGGTGAATGGACATGTGCGCATCCGGGCGTTCGACGAGGATGACGTCGCGGCGGTGACGGCATTGTGGAACGAGGTCTTCCCGAACCCGGCGCCGCGGAACGCGCCGGGGAGGATCATCCGCGACAAGCTGCGCGTGCAGCGCGAGCTGTTCTTCGTCGCGACCGACGGCGAGGCGATCGTCGGCACCGCGATGGGCGGATTCGACGGGCGACGCGGGTGGGTGTACGCGGTCGCGGTCCATCCCGAGCACCGCCGGCACGGCGTCGGCGCGGCGCTGATGGGAGCAGTCGAGCGCGCGCTGGCGGCGCGCGGCTGCCCGAAGATCAACCTCCAGGTCGAGGCGGGGAACGACGACGCGGTGACGTTCTACGAGACGCTGGGGTTTTCGGTCGAACCACGGGTCAGCATGGGGAAGACGCTCTCATCGTGAACGGGTCGACGCACGCGGTCGCGCGGCGGATGGCGGAGGCGTTGCGGGCGGCGGGGCGCGTCGTGCCGTCGTATCTCGATCTCATGGTGCAGGAGACGATCGGGGACGACGTTCCGGCGCGGCGGGAGCGCACGACGTTCGCGATGTTCTGCTACTGGGAAGGGGAGGCGCAGCTCGGACGTCTCGACGGCGTCACGCGCACGCGAGCGTGCTGGGTGGACGGGCGGGAAGCGGTGGAGGTCGAGTTTGACCCGACGGTAATCGGGTACGACACGCTGCTGGCGTCGGCGCGGAGGACGCAATGCGCGGACGTCGCGTACGCGCACACCGACGAGCAACTGGCCATCGCGCGGGCGAAGGGGCCGGAGACGACGCGTCTCGAGGGACGCGCGCGCGACGCGAGCGAACGCGATCGGAAGTTCGCGCTCGGGCGGACCGAGGCGGCGCACCTGCCGCTGACCCCGATGCAGGCGACCAGGGTGAACGCCGCGCTGCGTCTCGGCGGTGACGTGCGGCAGTGGATGAGCCCGCGTCAGCTTCGCCTCCTCGGACGGATCCGCCGCGCGGTCGCCGCGGATCCCGAAGCCCTCGATGGGCTGCGACGGCCCGACTCGGTGGCGGAACTGGCGGCTTACGAGCGCAAGCTGCTGGAGCGGCTGGAGTTGGCGCTCACGTCGGACTCCTGATTCTGACCCGATCTTTTCCCTAAAATCTGCTTGCGGATACCGAACAAGACCCTATCATGCCGGGATGCGGGTCGACCTGGCTGAATTAATGGAGCGGATCCGGGCGGTCGAGTGCCCTGAGTCCCCCGAGTGCCCTGTGGGCCCTGTGGGCCCTGTGGGCCCTATGGAGCCCTTCCCCTTCGGCGGCGATCACGGGCCGGAAGACGACGGAGCCGGGTCGGACGCACGGGACGCACCGATCGTCGCCACCGGGTGGCCGGAAGTGGATCGGGCGCTGACGCCGTCGTCGGTGGTGCGTCGGGGGGGAGCGTCGCCCGGGACGGCGGTGCTCGGGAGTTCGCGATCCGGGGGTCTGCGACGCGGGCGGATTCACGAGTGGTTCGGGATGTCCGTACCCGGGGCCAAGGCCGGAGCCGGACCCGGAGCCGGAGCGAGCACGACCTCGTGGTCGCCGCCGTTGTGCATCTTCAGTCACCTCGCGGGACGTGCTTTGCGGGGGAACGCAACCAATACAACCGACGCGCCCGATGCGCCCGATGCGCCCGATGCGCCCGATGCCCCAGGCTACGTGATCTGGATCGGCCGGCGTGTGTGGCCGTATCCGCGTGTGCTCCTGCACGGTGAACATCTCGCTCGTCTTCATTCGGGCATTGCCGGGGACGGGGATGGGGACGGGGATGGGGACGCGATCGGCAGCGACGGCAACGGAGGAGATGCCGTCCGCCGATCGTCGTCGCGTCTCCTGCTGAGGCGATCGTTCTTCGTCGATCCGCCGGACGACGAGACACGTCTGTGGGCAATCGATCTGGCCTTGCGTTGTCCGGCGGTGACGGCGGTGGTGGCGGACGGCAGTCGCCTCGGCATGGCGGAGACACGTCGCCTCCAGCTTGCGGCGGAATCGGGAACGCGCCGCGCGGGAACGGGGGACGCAGGTCACGCGGCGGGGGTGCTGGCGTTGCTGGCTCGTCCGCCGTCGGAGATGGGGGAGTTGTCGGCGGCATCGACACGCTGGTGGGTGGAACCCGCGCCGTCGGTGACCGGCCGGTCGCGGTGGGCGGTCGAGCTGCGCCGCGCGAAAGGCGTGGCGGGATTCTTCGTCCAGTCGCAGCAGCGGATCGAATCCACCGCCGAGCGAATCGCCTTGGACGTCCAGACGCAGCGGCGGATCGAATCCACCGCGGAGCGAACGACCTTGAACGTCCGGACGCAGCGGCGGATCGAATCAACTGCGGAGCGAATCGCCTTGGACGTCCAGGCGCAGCGGCGGATCGAATCAACTGCGGAGCGAACGACCTTGGACGTCCAGACGCAGCGGCGGATCGAATCCACTGCGGAGCGAACGACCTTGGACG
>CAZXBB010000312.1:0-1747 GCA_964638815.1 uncultured Isosphaeraceae bacterium | reverse complement strand
GAACTTCGCGTCCGCGATTCAATCCTCGCATGGGCGGCGGGTGCGGCTATAAGAGGAGAACGTCGAATCGAGGAGGGTTCCGCATGCAGTGTCGGCGAACGATCGTGGCCATTCTCATGGCGATCGCCCCCGCCCCGGCGGCGACCGCGACCGCCGGCGAACCCGTGCGGGCGTTCGGGCTGCCGCACGAAGCGACCGGAGACGCCGTGGTGACGATCGCGCCGTCGGGCGTCGTGATCACGGGCATCGGCGCGAGCGGTCTCGACGGCGCGCGCGTCACGCTCGGCGATGCGGCCGGCTGGCTCGGCGCGGTCGATTTCGGACCGGCCGGCGCGCTCGCGCCCGGATCGCACGTGCGAATCGCCGCGACTTTCGCGACCGGCGGTGCGCCGGGCAGCGCCGCGCTGACGATCGAGGAGACGGCCGGCGGGCTGGCGGCGGTGCGGCTCGAAGAGGTCGGCTGCGCGTGCGTGGTCACGGTCGAGCTGCGTCTCGACGGGAGCGTCGTCGACGCCGTCGTGCTCGGTCCGCCGCCGTACGGCGTCGTCGCGACCGGCGCGCTCGGCACGCTCGGCGCGCTCGGCGAGAATGACGCCGCCGTCCCGACGATCCGTGCCGAGCGCACCGCGACGATCACGAACGTCGCGGACCGCGCGTTCGTGCTCCGCAACCCAGCGCCGACGCCGATCACCCTGGCCGGCGGCGCGCCGACACCAGCCGACGAGATCCGCGTCCGCCTCGACGGTGTCGCGGACGGCGTGACGACGTCGCACGTCGTGACGCTGACCGCGGCCAATATCGAGACCGTGACGCTGCGGGAGGAATCGCTCGTCCAGTTCGGCGTCGATCACCGCGCGGAGCTCGAGTCCGCGCTGGAGTTGTCCGGCGCGATCGATGAGGACGGCGAGCCGGACGTCGTCGGCGCGAACGCCGGGATCGATCCGCTGTTCTTCGCGCCCGGACCGGACACGGCCGCACCGGTCGGGGCCGTGGATCTGCGACTGACGTTCCTCACCGAGTGGCCGGACTTCGCGTGGTTCGCGCGCGAGACGCAGGCCGTCTTCGAGAGCGGCTCCGTCGGCCCCCTGACCAGCAGCGCGATCGACGGCTCGGGCGCATGCGGATGCGCGTACCTGGGACGGGTCCGTCCCGTGGGAGAGAACGTCGGACGCACGCTCGTGGCCCGGCTCGACGGCGCGGTCGTCGCGAGCGCCGAACTGGTGAGCGATCCCGTGTTCGTGGCGGACCTCGCGTCACGGCCGCAGACGTGGACGGTCGAGCTCCTTCCCGACGCGCCGGCCGGGCTGATCCGGTACCGGGAAATCTGGCGGTGGGACGAGCCGACTTCGCTTCTGCTGTACAACGACCTCGACGAGGCCGTCGTGGACGAGGTCGAGGTGACTGTCGAGGAGACGGTCGGTGCGCTCGGGGCGCCGGTCGCGCTCGCCGAGACCTTCCTCGGGCCGTGGGGTTTCGCCAAGCCCACGTCGTTCGTCATCGACGCGGTCACGCACCGCCCGCTCGCGGCATCGTGTCCCGGCGACGTCACGGGCGACGGCGTGGTCAGTTTCGCCGACCTCCTCCGTGTGCTCGGCGCGTGGGGGAACGCCGGCGGGCCGGAGGACGTGGACGGCAACGGGGCGGTGGACTTCGGCGACGTGCTCGCGGTGCTGGCGGCGTGGGGTCCTTGCGCGCCGTCGCGATCGCCGTAAGGTGCGCGGCGAACGCACCCGCCTCGCGAGCTCCC
>CAZXBB010000311.1:0-2303 GCA_964638815.1 uncultured Isosphaeraceae bacterium | reverse complement strand
TCGACGGGCACGTGGACTCGCAGTCGCAGTGGGTGGACCTCGACGACCTCGAGGAAGGACGCAAGGTCCGCGTGCGGGAGCTCGACAAGCGGTAGCGCGTCCGTGTGTCCCGGTTCCGGGCCGCAAGGCCGGGCCGCGGCGCCGTGAAACGAGCCGCCCGGGTCGTCCCGAATCCCGACGACCTCTTCGCAGGAACGGGGCATACGGGACGGTGATCGCGGCCGGTTGACATCCCCGCTGACGCGGTTCCCGGGAATCCGGTAACGCCCGGCGCCGCTCGCGCGTACAAGGACGCGGCCCCGTGGTGAACGCGGGTCGAAGGGAGCCTTGACATGAGCATCCGAATCATCACCGTGGCGGCGGCGCTCGGGGTCGCGACGGCGACCGCAACCGCCGGAAGTCTCGATCGCGACGCCGTCTCCGCGGACGCGACCTGGGTGGTACACGTGGACATGGAGCGGCTCGCGGAGTCGACCGTAGGCCGGTTCCTGCGCGAGCACGGCGACGACCTTGACATCGACCTCGATGACCTCGACGCAGTATGCGACCAGCTCGATCTCGACCCGTGGCGCGACGTGATGAGCGTGACCGTCTACGGAGCGCAGAAGCAGAGCGAGGACGGCGTCATGGTGCTCGAGACCAGCGACCGGATCCACGAAGCGCTGCGGCGTCTCGGGCAGCTCGAGGGCGTCGAGCACGAGAGCGTCGAGTTCGCCGGCTTCGCCGTCGAGCGTTTCGCGTTCGACGGCGAGGAGCACTACGTCCACGTGCGGACCAACCGGCGCAGCGAGCGGAGCGTCGTGGTTCTGGCCGACGCGTCCCGTCGGCTCGTGGACGCCTGCCGGGTGATCTCGGGCGAGCGGCGCAGCCTGTCTCGCGGCGTGTCGCCGCTGAGCCGCGCGAAGCCGCGCCGCGGGTCGTTCGTCTTCGTCGCGGCATCCGACGCGGGGATGTTCGACGGCATCGAGGAGGCCTCCGAGATCGTCCGCCTCACCGACGCGGTGATGATCGACATCGGGGAGACGGGCGACGACCTGTACGCCGCCGCGATGGTCTCCGCCGACAGCGGCGAGGACGCTCGCGACATCGTCCAGGTGCTCCAGGGCATGCTCGCGCTCGGCCGGCTGGCCGTCGGTGAGGATCCGGACCTCGCCCCGCTGCGCGACGTCATCCGCGGCGTCGAGATCGGCGCGGAGGATCGCCAGATCACGCTCGGCATCCAGCTTCCGGCGAAGCAGCTCATCGAGGCGCTCGAGGGGCTCGACGATCAGGGACGAGCCCGCGACGATGATGACGACAATGATGATGATGATGACGAGGACTGGGACTGGGACGACGATGACGACGACGACGACGACGACGACGGGGATCGCCGCGAACGGCGTCGTTCGGTCGAGAAGCGACGGCGCTGAATGAGCACTCCCGGGACCGACGCGCACGCCCGACACGACCCCGGCCCGGACGGTGTGGCCCGGCTCGTCGAGCGCGCGCGGTCGGGGTCCCGGTCCGCCTACGCGGAGATCGTGCACCACTTCCACGCCCGGCTGTTCAACTTCCTGCTGCGACGCACCGGGTCGGCCGAGGACGCCGAGGACCTGACGCAGGAAGCGCTCGTGCGTGCCTGGCAGCGTCTCGATCAGTACGACGCGCGGTGGCAGTTCTCGACGTGGCTGTTCACCATCGCGGGGCGGCTCGCGATCACGCAGCGGCGCCACCGGATCCGGACGCAGACGCTCCCTGAAGATGTCGTCGAGCGCGACCGAAGTGATCCGGGCGGCGCGCTCGCCGACCGCGAGCAGGGGCGGGATCTCTGGCGGCTCGCGGACGAGCACCTCGGCGAGACGGCCCGGACGGCGCTCTGGCTGCACTACGCCGAGGATCTGCCGCCACGCGACATCGCGCGGATCCTCGACCGCAGCCATGTCGCGGTGCGCGTCATGCTGCACCGCGCCCGCGCGGTGCTGGCGAACCGCGCCGCCGGCGCCGCGGCGATCGGGACGCGCATGGGTCCGCCCGGCCGCGGGGCCCAGCCCGTCGCGCTCAACAGGTCCGTGACAGGAGGATTCTCATGACCGAGCGGTCGAACGCGAGCCCGATCGAACGGCGTCTGCGCAGCCAGGCCGCCGCCGCCCGGGTGCAACCGGCGCCCGACCTCGAGCGCCGCGTGCTCGCTGCGCTCGACGCGACACCGGCCCCGCGGGCGGCGCGCCGCGCGATGCCCCCCCCCGGCCCCGCCCCCCGCGGCCCGCCCGCGCCCCCCCCCCCCCCCCCCCCCCCCGCCCCCCCCCCGGGCGCCCGGGGGG
>CAZXBB010000310.1:0-17609 GCA_964638815.1 uncultured Isosphaeraceae bacterium | reverse complement strand
GACCCGGACGCGGCCACGGACCCGGACGCGGCCCCGGACGCGGACGCGGACGCGGACGCGGACGCGGCTACGAACCCGGCCCCGGCCACGCACGCGCACCCGGCCACGGCCACGGACCCGGCCCCGGACGCGCACGCGCCTCCCACCGTCAACGTCAACGCGCTCACGGAGAAGGACCAGGCCGTGTTGCGCGAACGTCTGGGCTGGTTCGGCCGGCTTGCGCTCGCGCCGCGCGGCGCGCCCGACGGCGACGCGCGCGAGGCGGTTCTGGCGCCGGCCCGGCGCGGCTTCTACACCATCGTCGGCACGGTCGGCGCGGCCGGCGTCCTCGGCGTGCTCGGCTTCATCGGTCTCGTGGTTCTCCTGGTGTGCGCGGGGCTCCGGCTGGTTCCCGGCAGGTTCGCGGTGGGCCGCGGGCACCACGGTATCTACGCGGAGACCTTCGCGCTCTGGCTCGGCGGCTTCCTCGCGCTCCAGATCGGCGCGGGGGTGCTCGGCGCGATGCTGCCCGACAGCCAGATGCTCGTCTTGATCACGGCGTTCTTCGGCAGCCTCCTCGTGCTCGCGTGGCCGGTCATGCGCGGGGTCGCATGGGAACACGTTCGATCCGACATCGGCTGGACGTGGGGACGACGAGCGTGGGTCGAGCCGTTCGCCGGTGTGGCGTCGTACGCGATGACGCTCCCGCTCCTTGGCGTGGGCGTCCTCCTCACGCTTGCGCTCATGGCGATCGACACGGCGCTGGCCGGCGAGCAGCCGGCGCTCGCCCCGATGAGCGGTCCCGCCCACCCGATCATCGTCGAGCTCGCCGAGGCGCGGTGGACCACCATCGCCCAGGTGCTGTTCCTCGCGGCGGTCGCGGCGCCGATCGTCGAGGAGACGATGTTCCGCGGCGTGCTCTACCGTCACCTGCGCGACGCGTCGCGCAGGTTCGGGTTCATCGCGAGCGTGCTGCTGAGCACCCTGGTCAACACGTTCGTATTCGCCGTCATTCACCCGCAGGGGTGGGTCGCGATCCCTGTCCTCATGTCGCTCGCGGTCGGCTTCACGCTCGCGCGCGAGTGGCGGGGGTCCCTCCTCCCCTCGATGATCGTGCACGGGATCTCGAACGCGGCGGTCCTGACCATGGTGTGCCTGCTGGTTGCGGACTAGCAGCCCGTGGGCCGCAAGTCCATGCTCTGCCGGCGGTTGCCGCGTCCGGTGGGCCGGCGGTGAGCATTTGGGAAGAACCTGCGTGCCGCGTCCGGAAAGTATGCGATAATCGGGCGCTGCGCGCGGGGGCTGCGGAGGATCGGAGCATGATTCGACGGGCGAATCGACCCCTGCTCGCGGCGGCGTTCGTGACGACCCTGGGCGCCGCGGCGCTCGCGGCACCGCCCGTTCCCGATTGGAACACGTGTGTCTCCCCCGATCCGCTCACCGGCGAACCGCGGCTCGACGCGCACTGCTTCTTCGACGCGCTCGTCGATCGCTATCGCCGGCTCGCGGTGTACAAGGACACGGTGCGCGTGCTCCAGGTGACGACCGCCGGCGACGGCGGGCGGGCCCGGCGCGTCGAGACGCAGATCGGCTGCGCCGTCGACAACGGGCGGCTGTTCGTGCAGACGCCCGGGTCGACGCTGCGCCGACAGCTCGGGCTCGACCTCTCGCCGCGCACGACGCCCGCGATGCACGAGGCCGTGCTCAAGTACAACATCTGGCTCGCACCGCACATGGCGCTGAAGTTCTCGCCGACCCCCGACCGGGACTTCCGTTCCGGCGTCGAGGACGGGTTCACGGCGACCGAGGCCAGGCACGTCACGGTCGGAGACAAGCCGATGGTCCGGCTCGAGCTGGAGAGCGGCGACGGCCGGAGCGTGGACCCGGCCGCCCGCTTCGATCTCTACGTGAACCCCGACTCCATGCTCGTCGAGCAGATCGTCGGTCAGCAGCGTCTGCCTGACGGCGCGACCTACGCGACGACGCTCGACATCACGCCGTTGGAGGCGGAGATGGATGAGGACGGGACGCCCTCGCCCTCGCCCTCGCCGTCGCCCTCGGCCGCGCCCCCGGCCCCGGCCCCGGCCGCGGCCGCGGCCGCGGCCGCGATGGAACCGGAACCGGAACCGGAACCGGAGCCGGCGCCGGCGCCGGCCCCCGCGCCCGCAGCGGCAACGCAGGGTCCGGGCGTCGAATCGACGCAGTCACCCCTCGGGTTTCCGTGCACGGGGCGCAGGGGCTTCGGCCACGCTCGCACCGGCGGCTGAACCCCCGCGGCTGAACCCCGGCGCCGGTCGCGCTCGGGTCGTCCCGTGTCACTCGACAATGCGTGAGCGCAGGAACTCGAGGCGGCGACGGGTCCGCTCGTCTGGCTCGCCGCCTCCGCGCTGTTCACGCCGCTTCGCGATCTCCTCGCGCACGCGCGCGATCTCGGTGAGCATCCTTTCCTGCTGCGGCGGCGTGAGCAGCGCCCAGATTGCCTCCTGGCGGGCGAAGACGTCCGGGTGCTTCGCGCGCAGCGCCTGGAAGCGGGTGCGCACCTCGTCGGACACGGCCGCGCCGGTCGAGCGCGCCTCGCGCATTGCCTCGCGCAGGCGGCGCAGCTCGGCGCCGTGGTCGCGTTCGAACGTCCGTCGCGCGCGGTGCAGCTCCCGCGTGATGCGCCCGACCTCATCCTCCTGCCCGGGCGTCAGCTCGACCTCCCGCAGGAGCGCGAACCATCGCCGCGGGGGAATCGCGTCGCGCGCACGACCCTCGTCGCCGCGCGCCCGATCCGGCCGATCGCCGAGCGCGTCGCCCTCGACGGGCGGGCCGGCGAGGATGCCGGCGCCTCGCGTCTCGCGCGATTCGTCAGGCATCGGCCGTGTCGCGGGGTCGGGCGGTGCGGGCTGCGAGGTCGGCGGCGGGTCCGCCGCGGCGGAGACGCTCGCGAGAATCATCGTCAGACACTGGAGCCCGCGTCGATTGGCGGCGATCATCGTTCGTTCTCCGGGCGTCGGGGGGGTCAAGGCTCGACGTATCGAGAGGATATGCCATCGCCTCGCCCGAACGCCCACGCGACCGGTTTGCCGCGCTGGTTGCGCGGCGCACGCCTTCGTTTACCCGGACGTCGGCCTCGCGTCCCGCACGGGTCGTCGTTTCGACGGTCGTCGTTTCGACCACCCACCGACCCGCTTCATGCATCATGCGGGCGCTAGTATTCGATTCCGCGTCGTCATTCATCCCCGCGAACTCAGCCGGAGCCACGAGCATGCCCCTCACCGTCGAGCAGGTCCGCGACGCTCTCAGGACCGTCGATGACCCCGACCTCCACAAGGACCTTGTGACGCTCGGCATGGTCAGGGACATCCGCGTGGAGAGCGACCAGGTCGTCATCGGCATCGAGCTGACGACCCCGGCGTGCCCGATGAAGGACCGGATCCGCGACGACATCGAGGCGGCGGTGAAGGCGAAGGCGGCGGAGGCCGGGGCGACGCTCGCCCGCGTCGATGTCGAGTTCACGGCCGATGTCCGGCGTCCGAACGAGAAGCTGCGCGACGACCCCAGCCCGCTTCCGCTCGTCAGGCACGTCATCGCGGTGGGGGCGGGGAAGGGCGGAGTCGGCAAGTCCACGATCGCCGTGAACCTCGCCGTCGGCCTCGCCCGGCACGGGGCGAAGACGGGGCTGCTCGACGGCGATATCTACGGCCCATCGCTGACGACGATGCTCGGGCTCGACGCCGAGCAGGGCCGGATGAGCGGCAACATGCTCGTCCCGTTCGAGGTGCACGGCATCAAGGCGATGACGATCGGCAAGCTCGTCGATCCGGAGAAGGCGCTCATCTGGCGCGGCCCGATGGCCCACGGCGCGTTCAAGCAGCTCGCGACCCAGACCGACTGGGGCGAGCTCGACTACCTGATCGTCGATCTCCCCCCCGGCACCGGTGACGTGCCGTTGACCCTCGCCCAGCTCCTCCCGCTCACGGGCGCCGTCATCGTGTGCACGCCGCAGAAGGTCGCCCAGGACGACGCGCGCCGCGCGGTGCGCATGTTCCAGCAGCTCGGCGTCGAGATCCTCGGCGCGGTCGAGAACATGAGCTACTTCATCGCCGACGACGGAAAGAGCTACGACATCTTCGGCCGCGGCGGCGCGGAGACGATGGCCCAGGCCATGCAGATCCCGTTCCTCGGCGCGATCCCGATCCACATGGACCTGCGCGAGAACTGCGACCTCGGCAACCCGACCGCGAACTGGGAAGCCAACGAGGCGCTCGGCAACGCCTTCGACCGCATGGTGGGGAACCTCGCCGCCCAGGTCTCGATCGCCTCGATGTCGGGGAAGCTGGTGCAGCCGACCCTGTCGGTGACCTGACCCGGATCACTCCCGCGTCGAGCGGGACGACAGCCCCGGGTCTCAACGTTCGCGGTCGTCGCGCCGCCGGCACTGCGCCGCGGTGCACGGCTCGATCGGGTCACGGACGTCGTCCTCGATCGTGGATGCGATGAAGTTGTTGTTGGCGAGCAGGCCGCCGTCCGCGGCGTGCACGCGCGCATAGGCACGCTGCCCCCCGCGCGCGACGAACCCGTAGCAGAAGTACCCCAGCGTCTCGAGCGCCGCGATCGTCTCCGCGGCCCGGTCCGGGCCGTGCGTCGCCACGGCGAGACGCGGCCGGTGCTTCGACAGCGTCTCCCGCGCCCCGGCCACGACGAGCGCCTCGGCGCCCTCGACGTCGATCTTCAGGACGTCCGGGGCGGGGAGGTCGCGTCCGGCGTGCAGCGTGTCCAGGCGGGCCACCATGACGCGCTCAGTGGCCGGCGCGAGATCGAAGTGCCTGCGGCCAGCCGACGCTTCACCGCCGGTCACTCGGTCGAGCGCGGCGGTGGACGAGCGCACGTCGTCGATCTGGAGATCCTCCTCGCCGTCGGTGTCGCCGAGGGCGAGGGGAAAGATCTCGACCCGCTCGCCGAGATTGCCCAGCTCCACGTTCTGCCGGAGGAGCTCGATGTTCCGGGTCATCGGTTCGAAGGCGAGGACGCGCGAGGCGCCGAACCACTGCGACAGGATCCGGACGTAGATGCCGATGTTCGCGCCGACGTCGTACACGACGTCGCCCGGTCGGACGATGCGCGTGAAGACGCCCAGCATGAACCGGTCGCTCTTCGCGAAGGGCTCCCAGAGGTACCACCGCTGCTGCCGCAGGCGGAAGCGCACCGGGCCGATCTCCTCGAACCGGCGCGTCCACGGGACGTCGGGAATGAGTCGAACGGCCGCCCGTGCGCAGCGCAGCGCGATCGGGCGTCGCCTGACCCAGCCTGCCAGCGCATCGAGCGATCCGGACATGCGCCGAAGGGTAGCAGAGCGGTGCACCGCCCGCGATGACGCTGTATCCTCTGCCGCCATGATTCCGAACCAGACCGTTTGCGTGCTCGGGCTCGGGTACATCGGCCTGCCGACGGCCGCGGTGCTGGCCTCGCGCGGGTACCGCATCCTGGGCGTCGATGTCAATGCGGACGTGGTCAAAGTCGTCAACAGCGGCGACACGCACATCGTCGAGCCCGAGCTCGACATCCTCGTGCGCGGCGCGGTCGGATCCGGCAGGCTCACCGCGCGGACCGAGCCGACCGCGGCGGACGTCTTCATGATCTGCGTGCCCACGCCTCTGGGGCCGGACCGCGCGCCCGACATCACCTACGTCGAGAAGGCGACGGAGTCCCTGTGCGCCGTGGTGCGCGAGGGCAACCTCGTGATCCTCGAGTCCACGAGCCCGCCCGGCACGACCGAGCGCGTCGCGGAGATCATCGCCGCGCGCACCGGCCTGAAGCCCCCGGCCATCCGGGTGGCGCACGCGCCGGAGCGGGTCCTGCCCGGCCAGATCCTGCGCGAGGTGGTCGAGAACGACCGCATCGTGGGCGGCATCGACGACGCGTCCACGGCCGCGGCGGCGGACTTCTACCGCACGTTCGTGTCGGGCGCGCTTCTCCTGACGGACGCGAAGACGGCCGAGACGGCGAAGCTCGTCGAGAACGCCTACCGCGACGTCAACATCGCCTTCGCGAACGAGCTTTCGCTCGTCGCCGACCGGATCGGGCTCGACGTGTGGGAGCTGATCCGCCTCGCCAACCATCACCCGCGCGTGAACATCCTCTCGCCCGGGCCGGGGGTGGGCGGGCACTGCATCGCCGTCGATCCGTGGTTCCTCGTGCACGTCGCGCCGGAGGTGACGAAGCTCATCCACGCCGCGCGCGACGTCAACGACGCCAAGCCGGGCTGGGTCGTCGCGCAGGTGCAAGCCGCCGCAGCCGCGTTCGGGCGGCCGCGCATCGCGTGTCTCGGCCTGGCCTACAAGCCGGACATCGATGACCTGCGCGAGTCGCCGTCGGTGGCCGTCGTGCGGACCCTCGCCGCCGCCGACTTCGCCGAGTTGCGCGTGGTCGAGCCCAACCTGGAGAAGCATCCCGAGTTCGCGCTGGTCTCGCTCGACGCGGCGTTGCGGGACGCTGACATCGTCGTGTTCCTCGTGGGGCACCGCGAGTTCCGGGGCATCCCGGCCGGTACGCTGGAAGGCAAGGTCGTCATCGACGCGTGCGGGATCCGGCAGGTCTGACGCGAACCGGCTCAGCCGCGACGCACGTCGCGGATCGCATTGAGCGCGCGCACGATCTTCTCGACCATCGTCGCGATGTTGATCTCCTCCGCGACCACGCGATAGGACTCGGCGCCCATGCGACGCAGTCGCGTCATGTCGGACAGCGCCTCGTCGAGCGTCGCGCACAGCGTCTCGACGTCGCGGGGCGGCACGTGCCAGCCGTTGCGCCCGGTGACCAGGTCGAGCTGCGTGCCGTCGCCCTCGGCGACGATGACCGGGAGCCCGTTCGCCATCGCCTCCTGGACGGCGAGGCCGCCCAGTCCGGGCAGGACGAAGAGATCGGCGGCGCGGAAGACGGGCTCGAGCTCGGCGCCGAACTTCGGCCCGAGGAACTTCGTCGTGGGGTAGATCGTCCGCGCCAGGTCCGCCAGCCGCTCGCGCTCCGGGCCGTCGCCCACGATCAGCAGCCGCGGCTGCGCCGATTCACGCAGCGTCGAGCACGCCCGGATCAGGTTCTCGACGCGTTTGCCGGGGAGCAGCCGGCCGACGAACAGCACGGTCGCCTCGCCGCCGCGCGTCTCGGGTCGTGCGGGCGGCGGTCCGGCCGGGCGCGGGGTGCACGCGTTGTGCGCGACCCAGATGCGATCGGCGGGGACGCCGAGCGCTTCGTACTCGCGTCTGGCCTGCGAGCTGTACGCGATCATCCCATCGAAGGAACGTATGAACGGCCCGCGGCCCAGGCGGCGAAGCGGCATCAGCCCGCGGTGGCCGATCGAGAGGGTGCCGAGCCCCCAGCCGAGGACGGGGCGTCGCCGCCTGTGCATCCAGCGCACCGCGAGACGCGTGCTCAGCCACCGCGGGTTCGCCTCGGCGATGAGCACGTCGGGGTCCCACGCCCAGAGCCACTTCTCGAGGCCCCGCTGCCAGCACAGGGCGGCCGGACCCCCGAGCAGGTGGAGGTTGTGGGCCTCGACATACTCCGCGTGCTTCAGATCGAGCGGACGCTCGACACGCTCGTGCTCGCGCCGCTTGCCGGCGAAGACCGATAGCCCGTTCGCGCAGGCCGGCGCGAGCGCGTCCACGACCGGCGCGCGGAATCCGCTCAGCGCCATCTGGACCAGCCCCACGCGACCGTCGAAGTCCTCACGGGCCGTCATCGGCCGCCATGTTAGCCCGTATGATGCATGAAGCGAGCCGGTGGGTCCTGGAATGCACAGCCAATCCCGGAGTAAGACGATGATTCCCCGCCGGTCCACGAACGTGCGATGCGAAACCGGCGCGACAAGCCGATCGCGTGGTCGCTCGGGCGAGGCGCCGACGTGTTTGACACCACATCAAGCCTCGAACGTGCGACCACGCGTTCGGATCGTCCGCCGGACGGTTCGCTTCATGCATCATGCGGGCTAGGTTACCTTGCCCCGGAGTGCGTCCGTGAAGGTCCTCCACGTCATACCGACGCTCGATCATGTCAGCGGCGGCCCGGCGATCGCGCTCGCCGGTCTGGCGGAAGCGCTGACGCTCGCCGGCGTCGAGGTGTCGGTCCTCATCGGGACGGAGAACACCCGGGACCCCGGCCTGGTCGCCGAGGTCCGCGCGGCGGGGCCGAAGGTCACCGCGCTCGACGCTGCGCCGCACGCCGGCGACGCCCTGGCCGCGGCGGTCGCCGCGTGCGACGTGTGTCACATCCACGCGATCTGGGAAGGCATGCTGCACCGGGCGGCGGTGGCGTGCCGCCGGATCGGGAGGCCGCACGTCTTCCGTCCGTGCGGCATGCTCGACCCGTGGTGTCTCGCCCAGGGTCGTCTCAAGAAGCGACTCTACATCGCGCTGCGGCTGCGGCGGGACCTCGACCGTTGTTCGCTGATCCACTTCATGACGCCCACCGAGCGCGATCTCGTGCGACCGCTCGGGTTCCGCGCGCCCGTCGTCGTTGAAGGCAACGGCGTCGATCTGGCCGCCTTCGCCGGGCGGCCGAGCCCCGGTGCGTTCCGGCAGACCCACCCGGCGGTCGGCGACCGGCCGCTGCTGCTCTTCCTGAGCCGGGTCCATCCGAAGAAGGGGCTCGACCTGCTCGTCCCGGCATTCGCCCGGCTGGCGACGCCGGACGCCGTGCTCGTCATCGCGGGCCCCGACGAGGGCGGGTACCGCGCGAAGGTCGAAGCGATGGCTCGCGACGCCGGGGTCGGCGAGCGCGTGCTCTTCACCGGCATGCTCCACGGTCGCGACAAGCTCGCGGCCCTCGTCGACGCGGACCTCTTCGTGCTGCCGAGCTACCAGGAGAACTTCGGCGTCGCCGTCGTGGAGGCGCTCGCGGCGGGCACGCCGGTCATCGTGTCCGACCAGGTCAATCTCCACGACGCGATCACGGAGGGGCGGGTCGGCGCGGTCGTGCCGACCGAGGTCGGGTCGCTCGCGCGCGAGATCGACCGGTGGCTCGGCGACGCCGCGCTGCGGGAGGACGCGGCCGCCCGGTGCGAGGCCGTCGTCCGCGCGCGGTTCGACTGGAGGGAGATCGCGCGTCGCTGGGCGGAACGCTACGCGCTCCTCGCCCGGGGCGAACCGGTCGTATAGTGGTGGATCCGACGCCCGGAATGGTCGAGGAAGACCGACAGTCATGAGCGCGAACGAGGAACAGACCGCCGCACCCGCCCGGCGCAGCGCGGGCCGAAGCCGCCTGCGGACGAAGCTTTTCGCCGCGGTCCTGGCGCTGCTGTTCGCGCTGATCGTCGCGGAGATCGTGCTCCGGCTGACGTGGCACAACTCGTATCGCGGCGACTCCGCCGACTTGCTCGTGAAGCTCGGCATCCACCACCGCAATCTCGATTACGTCATCGATCGCTCGATGATCGATCCCGAGGATCCGCGCGTGCGGCTGCGGACGGACGATCGCTCCTACATCCTGCCGAGCTCTCGGTACGACGACCCCGACGCGATCGTCGCGTTCCTCGGCGGCTCGACGACCGAGTGCTCGGCGGTGCGCGAGGAGCTGCGGTTTCCCGCGCTCGTGTCGGACCTCCTCGCGGAGCGCGGGTTCCACGTGAATACGCTCAACGCGGCGGCGGCCGGCAACACGCTGCACGAGTCCATCAACGTGCTGTTCAACCACGTCGTCGAAGACGCGCCCGACATCGTCGTCGTCATGCACGCGACCAACGACATGGGCATCCTCATCCGGCACGGCAGCTACGCCACGCGCATGGGCCGCCCGATGAAGGCGAAGGACGTGCAGCGATGGCTGCGCCAGCTCGTCTCGCGACACTGCTTCGTCGCGGCGGCGGCCCGCAAGGTGCTCTCGAAGAGCGGCGTGCGGGAGCTCGACGCCGAGGAGATGCGCGACCGCAACAGCATCCACTGGGCGGCGCACACTCCGATCGAGCTCTTCGAGAAGCGCCTCCGGGTGTTCGTGGGCATGGCCCGGGATCTCGGGATCCAGCCCGTCCTCATGACCCAGCCGCTCTCGACCGCGTCCAACCACCTCACGCCGCAGTGGGCCAACCTCGGCGCGCAGGATCGGCTGAACAACGTCATCCGCGCGGTCGGCATCGCCGAGAACGTGCCCGTGATCGACCTCGTCGCCTACATGGCGAAGGAATACCCCGAGCGGCGCAACACGACGGAGATCTTCTACGACGGGATGCACGTGACGGACAAGGGCTCGCGCGCCTACGCCGAGTGCATCGCCGGGAAGCTGTTCACCCACGTCCGCGCCGCCGCCGCCGCCCGCGGCCGGTTCGAGCGCAAGAAGTAGTCCGGCGGCGCCGTGCGTCTCTCGACCCGCCTGGTCCTGAACGCGGTCACGAGCTTCCTGCGGCTCGGGACGACGTTTCTCCTCGGCATCTTCCTGACCTGGTACATGGTCGACGAGGTCGGCCTGATCGGCTTCGGGATGGTCTCGCTGACGCTCGGCATGTTCGGCATGTCGGCGATCGACGCCGCGATCCGCGCGAGCGTGATCCGTGAGCTGTCGGCGGCGATCGGGACGGGGCAGCGGAGCGAGATCCAGGGAGTCCTCGCCTCGGCGCTCGCGTTCTGCGGGCTCGTCGCGCTCGGTCTGATCGCCTTCTTCTGCGCGGTCGCGGCGTGCGCGTGGCTGGGCGTGTTCAACACGCCGGCGGAGCACCCGCGACTGCCCGGCGTGCTGGCGCTCCTGTTTCTCGCGGAAGGGGCCGCGATCAGTGTTCGAATGCTGCTGTCGCCCTACACGCAATCGATCTTCGCGTCCCAGCGCACCGGGCTCGACAACGCGCTCATGACGCTCGACCGCGCGGTCGCGGTCGCCGCGGCGGTCGTGGCCTTCGGCGTGCTCTGGCCGGAACGCGATCTGGCCGGCAAGCTCGCCGGCTACGCGTGGGTGCGGCTGCTGTTCCTGGTGGGTCAGAACGTCCTCGAGGTCGCAGTCGCGCGGCGGCTGATCCCGGATCTGCGGTTCCGACGCGCCGCGTTCTCGCGTTCCCGTTTCGACGCGGTCGCGGGCACCGTGTGGCACACCGGCCAGATGCGACTGCTCCAGGGAGCGAGCCCGCAGTTCGTCATGGTGATCGTCAACCTGTTCTTCGGCCTCGCGTTCAACGGCGTCTGGGGCATCGCGACCCAGGTGGGCGGTCACGTGGCCATGATCGCGGGCGGCCTGCTCCGCGGGATCGACCCCATCTCGACGCATCTCAAGGACAAGGGCCAGCGCCGCGCGATCGTCAACCTCATGATCCGCGGGGTCCGGTACCAGCTTCTCGGGACGCTCCCCGTCGCGTGCGCGTACGCGCTCTTCCTGACGCCGATCCTCCACCTGTGGGTGGGCGGGCGGCTCGCGGAAGACGCGGATCTCGCGGCCGCGGGCGTCACGGTCGGGGCCGCGATCGGCATGACCGCCGTCATGGGCACGATCCTCATCGTGGCCCAGACGCTCCGCATGAGCACGGCCGGGATGGAGCGCATGCTCTACGGTCTCGGCGAGATCCGGTCCTACGCGTGGTTCGCGAAGTACAGCGTGCTGATCACGGTCGCCGGGGCGGCGCTCCTGATGGCGATCTTCGACACGCCGGCGGTCGCGCCCGTGCCGTTCGTGATCGCGAACTTCCTCTTCGCGATCGTCGTGATTCCCCGGGCGGCGGCCCGGCGGGCGGACCTGCCGATCGGCGAGACGCTGCGCCGGTCCGTGCCGCGGCCGCTCATCGCGACGGCCGTCTTCCTCGTCCCGCTGATTGTCGCGCGGACGCGGATCGACACGCTCACGCTCCGCCAGCTCGTCATCCTCCTCGCGGCCTGCGGCGTCATGGCCGCGCCGCTCGTCTACGCGATCGGCTTCGACGCGGAGGAGCGCGCGCGGCTGCGTCACCTGCTCGCGACCGCGCTGCGCCGGGGCCGGCGCGCGGCGGCGAGCGGAGCGGGAGGGGGCGAATGAGCGTCAAGCCCAGCCGAAGCGGACGCGCCCGCCGGCGTCACGTGGCCATGCTGCTCGTGCTCCTGTTCGCGGCGAGCGAGCTCGTGTGCTACGTCGCTCTGCGTTATCTCCAGACGAAAGGTGTCGTCTATCGCCCGGTGGAGGGCGACTACGCCGCGTATCTCGCGGACCGCGATCCGGTCCTCGGGTGGCCGCGTCGCTCCGAGCTCGCGCGCGATTCTGACGCCGTGGGCTCGCGACCGGTGCCCGCCTTCCCGGACCCCGCGGCGTCTCCCGCGATCGTCTCGCTCTACGGCGACTCGTTCACGTGGGGGAGCGAGGTCGACGACGAGCACGCGTGGGGCAACGTGCTCGCGCAGCGTCTGGGCCGTCGCGTCAACAACTTCGGCGTCCGCGGATACGGGTCCGACCAGGCCGCCCTGCGTTTCCGCCTGAACGAGAACGACACCGCACGCGTCGTCGTCCTCGCGCATCTCTCGGAGAACGTGCTGCGCAACGTGAACCGGTACCGCGATCTGCTGGGCTCGTCGGGCGGTCTCGCGTTCAAGCCCCGGTTCGTCGCCGGGGACGACGACGCGCTCACGCTCGTGCCGATGCCGGAGCTGACGCCGGAGTCGTACCGCGCCTGCGTGCGTCGTCCGGGCGACTTCCTCGAGCACGAGACGTTCCTGCCCGGCTCGCGATTCGGGCCCGCGCGGCCGGCCTTCCCCTTCACATGGCGCGTGATCCGGTCGTTCGGGCACCGGCTCATCGTCTCCCGGCTGACCGGCCGCCCGCACTACGCGTCGTTCTACGCGCCGGATCATCCCGCCCGCGGCACGGCGGTGACCGCGGGGATTCTCGCGCAGTTTGCGGGGGAGGCGCGGACGCGCGGGCGGGTGCCGGTCGTGCTGGTGCTCCCGACCGGCCGGGACATCGCGGACTTTCGTGCGCGCGGCGTCTGGTCGTACGCGCCGCTCGCCGCCGAACTGGACCGGCGCGGCCTCGCGTGGCTCGACGCCGGCGTCGCGCTCGAGCGGCGTCTCACCGGTCGCGATCCGGCCGAGATCTTCGGCGGCGGCGACCTCGGGCGCCACTTCAACGAGGAGGGCTACCGGCTGCTGGCGGAGATCGTGCACGAGCACCTCGTCGCGAGCGGGGCCGTGCCGCCACCGGTCGGGTCCAACGACTGAGGCCGCCGGACGCGGTCGCGGACGCGGACGCGCACGCGCACGCGGTCGCGGTCGCGGTCGCGCACACGGACGCGGTCGCGCACGCGCACGCGCACGCGCACGCGCACGCGCACGCGCCCGCGCCCGCGCCCGCGCCCGCGGTCGCGCACACGCGCCGGCGACCACGTCCCTACCCCGCCGCGAGCGCGTCTTCGTACGCCCGGACCGACCGTTCCGCGATCGTCGGCCAGGTGAAGCGCGTTCGCACAAGCTCGCGGGCGTTCGCGCCCATGCGCCTGCGCCGCTCCGCGTCGCCCATGACGCGCGTCAGCGCCGCGCCGACGGCGGCGCCGTCCCGGGCCACGACCTCGCCCGCGCCGACCTCCTCGACCTCGGGGAAGTGGCACTCGTCGCTGATCACGACCGGGAGTCCGCATGCGAGCGCTTCGATGATCGCGATGCTGAAGCCCTCGTGCGCGCTCGGCAGGCAGAAGCAGGCGGCGTCGACGAGCGCGCCGAACTTCTCGGCGCCGTAGACCGGGCCGACCACGTGCACGCGCGGGGCGATGCCGAGATCCGCGACCTGCCGGAGAAACGCGTCGCGTGCGCCCGCGTCCGGGCCGATCACGACCAGCCGGGTCTCCGGCTCGGGCGGGAGCATCGCGAAGCCCGCCGCGAGGTGTTCGAGCCCCTTTCCGTGGTGCAGGCGACTGAGGAAGACGACGAACGGCGCGTCGCCGATCTCGGGGTGCGAGCGCCGGAACGCTCCGGGGGACGGGAGCGGCTCGATCTCCTCGAGGAAGATCCCGTTGGGGATCACCACGCTCGGACGCGTCAGGCCCAGGGGCGCCATGCCGCGCTCCTCGTCGGCGTTCAGCACGTGGTAGAACGCGGCGTGCTCAAGCATGCGCCGATAGCGGATGGCAAGGGCGATCCGTTTCTTCAGCTTGCGCTGACGCAGCGACCACGGCGTGAGGTTGCCGTGCGGGCAGACGACGTAGCTGGTTCCGGCCGCGCGCGAGGCGGCCGCGGCCTCGTACGACACGGGGCTCCAGACGGAGTGGATGTGAACGAGGTCCTGGTGCGGCACCATGGCGCGCAGCCGGCGGCGAGCGCCGCGCGAGAAGGCTCCGGCCAGCCGCGCGGGGAGCAGCGTGAGGTCGATGCCGTCCGCATGCGGGATCGTCTTCGCGAGCCCGTCCAGCCAGTCCCGCTCCGACGCCGGCTCGAACGACACGAGCCCGACCTGGTGACCGAGACCGACCTGCGCGGCGGCGAGGTGGTGGGCGACGACCGGGGGGCCACCCCAGGACGGATGGACCGAGGGAACGACGTGCAGGATCCGCATGACAGGGGGAGGATCGGCCCGATGACCGGACCGGGCCACAGCATAGGGCCAGCGGCCCGTTGAAGAACTGCAACGCCGCCTGAGCATGGCATTTCCGCCGTGGACGGCGTCGCCAAACTCGATGACGCCCCAGTTCTTCAACGGGCTGCTCGACGCCGCGGATCGGACCGTCGCGCGAAAGTCGCGCGAAAGAAGGCGCGCGCCGGGCTCGTCCCCGGGCGAACTCGCGGGACCGGATGACCGATATCGCCGGGGGGTCCCGATCCCGTGGAACTCGGATCCGGGGCCCGACGTAGGATCGCAGTGCCCGGCGGGTCGTCCCGCTGCCGCGAGGACCCCCGACGCCCGATGACCCAGTTCCTCTCGATCCTGGCCGGCCTCGCCGTCGTCATTGGCCTCGGCTACGTCATCATGCGCCCGCACTGGGCGGTCGTGATCATCCTCGTGATGTTCCCGCTCGAGCAGGCGCTCCAGGGCTACTTCCCGTTCCTCGCCACCAACGGCAAGATCGTCAACGCCTCGGTGGGCTTCCTCGCGCTCTTCGCGATCGGCACACGCGTCGTGCGCGGCGAGCGTCTGTTCTCGGGCGTGTTCAACCTGGCCACGATCGCCGCCATCGGGCTCTACCTGTTCACCTGGGTCGGCCTGCTCTGGTCGCCGTCCGAGCGCGGGCTCGACCTGCTCATCTTCGGCATTCCCTACGTGGTGCTGCTGCTGTTCGCGACCCAGTTGCTCATCGACGACGTGGCGGACTTCCACCGGCTCGCGGTCGGCGTGATGCTCGTCGGCAGCATCATTGCCGCGCTTGTGATGCTGAACCCGGCCACCGTGTTCGAGGGCGGGCGTCTGACCGTGGACATCGGCCTTTACGCCGGTGAGGCGTCGTCGAATCCGCTCGCCCTCGCGACGCTGGGCGGGCTGATGGCCGTGCTCGCGATCCTGGTCCAGTTCGAGAAGCCGCGTCCGTTTCACATGTTCCTGCGGCTGAGCGCCTTTGCGCTCGGCCTCGGGCTGGCCATCCAGAGCGGCTCGCGCGGACAGGTCCTCGCCGCCGTGGTTGTCGGCGTGGCCTTCTACCCCCTCGCGCGGCGGGTGGCGAGCGTCGGGCAGTTCTTCCTGTCCGCGTTCGGCTACGCCTTCCTCTTCCTGTCGCTCTACGTCGTCTTCAACCTGTTCGTCGGCGACTGGAACCGGGACCGCTGGGACATCTATTCGGCGATCGACGTCACGGGTGGGCGGCTCGACAACGTAGCCGACCTGATGGCGGCGTACGCGAGCGAGCCGGGCAAGTGGCTGTTCGGTCTCGGAACGAATGCGTTCCCGGCCGTCACCGGATCGTCGCTCGGCTACGTGCACAACCAGCCGATCGAGGTGCTGTGCGAACTGGGTCTCATCGGGGCCTCCCTGCTCATCGTGGCGGGTCTCGTGGTGGCCCGCGCCGCCGTCTGGCTGTGGCGCGTCTACGGCAACGATCCGGTCAAACGCGGGTCGGTGGCGGCGCTCGCCGGCCTCGTGGCGTTCAGCCTCATCATCTCGCTCAAGCAGGGCAGCATCACGGTCTCGGGCCCCACTTCGCTGATGTGGTGGCTCGTGCTCGCGCGGATCGCCGCCCACGAGCGTCGCCTCTACAACGAGCGCGCGATCCTCGAGTGGGAGCAGGATCCGGATGGCGGGTTCCCCGGGGAGGACGACCCCGCGTCCGCCGGAGACGACCCGTACGGCGACTACGGCTCCAGCGACTACGACGATGGCGGCTACGCGATCGCGCGATGAGTCCGCGGGCCAGCCGGCATGATGCATGAACCGGGTCGTCCAGCGGGCGATCCAATCGCGTGCCAGAAGCGGGTCGGGTGGGTGGTCGAAACGACGACTGTCGAAACGACGACCCGTGCGGGACGCGAGGCCGACGTCCGAGTCAACGAAGGTGTGCGCCGCGCAACCCGCGCGGCAAGCCGATCGCGTGAGCGTTCCGGCGAGGCGATGGCATTTCCTCTCGATTCGTCGAGGCTCGAACGAGTGTTCTGGAGCGGGCGGACGTGCCGCGGCGCGTCGGTCTGCGCCGGTCAGCGAAGCTGCGACGGTCGCGGCACGGGCGGATTCGCCAGTCATCCCGCATTCGCCATCTTGCCTTTGTCGCCCGGCGTATCGATTCCGACAATTGACCGATAGGCTGGATCAGCTCGTCAGCTAGTATGGAGGGCAGCCACATGCTGCACGCCGCCGGACGCATCCTCGCTCGTTCCCGACCCGCCGATGCCCGTGATCGGACCCGACCGCCGTCGTGGCTCGTCTCGTTGGTGCTGGTGACCGGGCTGGCGGTCACGGAGGGTCTGGCAGCCCCGGCGCTGCGGGTCGTCCGCGATCCCGTCATCCTCGACCTCGACGTGCGAGGCGTCCTCCTCGAGCCGGATCACCGCCTGGCCGAGCTCCGGCGCCACGAACTGCTGCGCTCGGTGAGCGAGATGGTTGCGGCCCACGCCGGTCGATTCGTCACGCTGCGGGTGAACGGGCTGCCGCTGCGCTATGCGCGGCTGCCGGAGGAAGAGCGCGCGGGGTTCGGCGCAACGACCGAGCCGGCCGCGGCCTACGAGACCGCGCTGAACAGGCTGCTGATCGACGTCGTGGGGGCTGCGCGCTCGGCGGGCATCATGCAGGTCGGCGTCCTCGATCTGCCCTTTGAAGGCGCCGATCCGGCAACGACGGAGACGAACGAGCGCTACGGTCCGGTCCTTGCGGCCGCCGACGCCTTCGTCACGCTTCGCTCGTTCATCCTGTCGGGGGAGCGCAGCGAGCCTTCGATGGTGCGTCGCGCGATGCCGACGGCCTACGCAATGTCCGGCGGACGTCCGATCTTCTTTCGGACCAACGGCATGTGGCGCGCGCTGTTCGACGACGCCGGCACCGCCGCGCAGGATCTCGGGTACGAGGTGCTCGCGAGCGACTTCGACGGCTGGCTGACCGAAGGCGCGCCCTCGCGCGGCGGCAGCCGTGCCGAAGGCGGCGCGGAATGGCCGGGCGGCGGAGCGTCGCCCTTCAGCACCGGCGGCTCCGGTAAGGGCGGCGGTGGCGGCGCCGGTGGTGGTGGCGGCGGCTCCGGGGGCGGCTGCGGTGGGGGGGCGGGTGGCGAAGGGGAAGGCGGGGGCGGGGGCGGAGGCGGAGGAGTGGGC
>CAZXBB010000309.1:0-20573 GCA_964638815.1 uncultured Isosphaeraceae bacterium | reverse complement strand
GAGCGCGTGCTCGACGGCGAGGCGGACGAGCTCGTGACGACCCCGGCCGTCGGCTGCTACCTGGTGGACCTCTGATGCTGCGCACCCGTCCCGTCCGTCCCATGCCCGACGCGCTCGCCGCGATCGCCGCGCTCGCGGTCGCCGGTCTCGCCGCCGGTGCCGCGGCCGAAGTCACCTTCAACCGCGACGTCGCGCCGATCATCTTCCGGAGCTGCGCGAGCTGCCACCGCCCCGGCCAGTCGGCACCGTTCAGCCTGCTCACGTACGAAGACGCGCGAAAGCGGGCCCGTCAGATCGCCGCGATCACCGGGATGCGTCTGATGCCGCCGTGGCTGCCCTCGCCGGGATACGCCGAGTTCGCCGGCGACCGGTCGCTCACGGACGAGCAGATCCGCACGATCCGGCAATGGGCCCGCGAGGGCGCGGTCGAGGGGCGCGCATCCGATCTGCCGCCCCGTCCCGAGTTCGCCGAGGGCTGGCAGCTCGGCGAGCCGGACCTCGTCGTCGAGATGCCGGCGGCGTACACACTCGTCGCGGACGGGCCCGACGTGTTCCGCGACATCGTCGTTCCGGTGCCGATCACGGAAACGAAGTACGTCCGCGGCGTCGAGTTCGATCCGGGCAACCCGCGGGCCGTCCACCACGCCATCATCGAGGCGGATCCGACGCAGTCGTCGCGCCGGCTCGACGCGCAGGACGAGGGGGTCGGCTACGAGGGCATGGTGACGGGCGACTCCGTCGCGCCCGGCGGCCACTTCATCGGGTGGACGCCGGGTCACGTTCCCGCCATGAACCCGGAGGGCATGTCGTGGCGGCTCGAGCCGGAGACGGACCTGATCTTCCAGTTCCACCTGCTGCCGACGGGACGACCGGAGACGATCCGGGCGCGGATCGGTCTTCACTTCAGCGAAGAACCGCCGGAGCGCGAGCCGTTCATCCTGCTGCTGGGATCGTTCGACATCGACATCGCGCCCGGCCGGACCGACTACGTCGTCGAGGATTCGTACCAGCTCCCGGTGGACGTGCACGCGCTGTCCGTCTATCCGCACGCGCACTACCTCGGCAAGGACATGCAGGGCTGGGCGACGCTGCCCGACGGCACGAAGAAGTGGCTCATCCGGATCAAGGACTGGGACTTCAACTGGCAGGACCAGTACACGTTCGCGGAGCCGCTCTTCCTCCCGAAGGACACCGTGATCGCGATGAAGTACACGTACGACAACTCCGCCGACAACGTGCGCAACCCCAGCGACCCGCCCCGGCGCGTCGTGTTCGGCAACCGGTCCACGGACGAGATGGGGACGCTGCTGCTCCAGGTGATGCCGAACGACTGGGTGGACCGCCGCGTGCTCGCCGCCCACTACGAGCGCAAGTTCCCGATCGACGGCATCGCGCGGCTCGAGGAGAAGCTCGAGGCGAGTCCGGATGACGCTCCGACGCGCGAGCAGCTCGCCCTGCTCTACCTGCGTCTGGGGGAGATCCGCAAAGCGCGTTTCCAGCTCGAGGAGTCGCTGCGTCTCGATCCGTCGAGCGCCTCGGCGCACACGAACCTCGCGATCATCGAGCGCCGCCTCGGGCGCGTCCAGGTGGCGATCGGGCACTTCGAGAAGGCGCTTTCGCTCGAGCCGGACAACCTGTTCGCGCACAACAACCTCGCGTGGACGCTGGCCACCTTCGTTGATCCCGCCGAGGGTCGCGCTGCGGAGGCCCTCGAGCACGCGAGGCGCGCGGTCGAGCTGGCCGACGAGGACAGCGGCGCGCTCCTCGACACGCTCGCCGCCGCGTACGCCGCCAACGGCCGCTTCGAGGACGCGGTGCGCACCGCGAACGAGGCCCTCGCGCTCGTTGCGTCGCCCCGGCGCGCGGACCTCGCCCTGCGTATCCGGCAGCGTCGGGACCTTTACCTCGAGGGGCAGCCGTACCGGGCGCAGTGAACCACGCGCTCAGCTCGGCGGCACGAGCGTCAGCGTCTCCTCCGCCGCGCCCGCCCGGAACGGCGTTGCACGCCCCTCGATCCACGACGCGTGGCTGTCACGGTAGTGCGGCGACAGCGGGTGGCCGGACTGGCCGGCCGGGATGTGCAGGAATCCCCCGTCCTCGCGCCCCGGGCTCACGACCATGCGGCAGCTCGCGCCGAACCGCGACGTCCCGACGCGCACCGCGTAGGGATGACCGGGCAGCGGGAGAACGGGCATGCCGAGCATCGACGCGAGCGATCCCGCCGCGTCCGCCAGCGGATGCCGCACCACCGCCCGGTTCGCGACGCCCCAGCCGGCGCCGAGACGCCGCAGGGGCGCCTCGGTGACGAGACGCCCGAGGACGGCGGTGAGTCCGTCGCGCAGGAAGCTCTCCCAGCTCTCGTACTCGGGCGGACAAAGGTGAGCCGGACGCTCCTCGAGCAGACGCCGCACGGTCTCCTCGCCGCGCGCCCAGCGGTAGCGGAAGAACGGATCGACGCCGAGACAGGGCGCGAGGAGCGCGGTGGTCGCCTTCTCGTAGACCACGTCGCGGAAGGCGTCGAGTATGCGCATGCCGGGCTGGTCCACGTCCGCGGTTCCGTCCCAGGTCATGAGCACGAGCTTTGCCTCGGTCAGCAAGGGATCGTCCGGCGCGGCGTCCGCCACCTCGATGGCGAGATCGCGATAGAAGTCGAAGAGCTCGACGCGCGTGTCGAGCTGGATCGCGAGCAGGTCGCTCTCGTCGAGCTTCTCGTCCGCGCGGAGCAGCTCACCGATCCGCCGCGCCCGCGCGCCGATGTCCCAGCCGTTGCCGAGCATCCGCGCCCACTCGAGGTCGACCGTTCGGTTGTTCGCCGTATAGAGGATCCCCTCCGGCGGGTCGACGACCACGGGCCGGCGCGATTCGTCCATCGCCCCGTCCCATCCGACGCCCGCCTCGGCCCATGACACCGGCACGGTGCCGTCGAAACCGACCCGCTTCGGGAAGTAGCCGGACACGACCCACGCGATGCGGCCGCCGGCGTCGGCGACGAGGACGTTCTGCGACGGCCCGTACCACGTTCGCGCGACGTCCACGGCCTGCTCGAGCGACGTCGCGAGCATCATGCGCAGGATGCCCATGTTCATCGTGTCGGGATCGAGCGCCGTCCACTTCAGGACGAGGCCGTTGCCCGCGTGGTCCACCTGCGCGATCGGCCCCCACCGCGTCATGCGCAGCGTGTGCCGGACCGGGTCTCCGCCCGCCACCTCGATCACCTCGATCTCGCGGCGGTAGGGCTCGGAGCCCTCGGGCGTGAGGTAGTTGCGCGGATTGTCGGGATCGCGGACGACCATGATCCAGTCCTGGAAATCGCCCTGCGTGTTGGTGAGTCCCCAGGCGACGTGCGTGTTGCTGCCGATGAGGACCCCCGGGCTGCCGGGCAGGCTGAGGCCCATCGCGCGGCCGCCGTCCCAGGCGAGCTCGATGCGGTACCAGACGCCCGGCGCCGTGATCTCGAGATGCGGGTCGTTGGCGACGATCGCGCCGCCGTGCGCGCTGCGCGAGCCGGCGACGGCCCAGTTGTTCGATCCCAGGGAGATCGGCGTGACGTCCACGATCCCCGCCGGAACGGGCCGCCGCGTCTGCTTCCGGAGGTCAACGACATCCGGGCCGGGGATGTCGAGCCGCGGACCGGGTCCGGGCGGCGTCCGCGCGGGAAGGAGCGGGCTTTCGAACCGCGTGTCCTCGGGCAGCAGGAAGCGAACGAGCGCGTCGGGCAGCGCCTCGCGCATCACCTGGATCCGGTATTCGATGTGCCGGTTCCAGTTCAGCTTGTCGAACATGGTCAGCTGCGAGAGCACCGTGTCGCGCGGGCGCCACGGCTCCGGCGCGCCGCCGAGGAGCGCGTACTCCGGGGGCGGCGCGTCGAGTGCCGCCAGCCCGGCGTTGACCCCGTCCGCGTAGGCCTCGAGCAGGCGACGCATGTCGTCGTCCTGGCGCCGGACCACGGCGTCGGCGACGGCCCGGCACCGCATCGTGCGGAACTCACGGTCGCTCTCGACGCCCCGCGCACCGAGGAGCGCCGCGAGCGTGCCGCCGGAGACCCGGCGCAGGAGGTCCATCTGGAAGAAGCGCTCCTGCCCGTGCACGAATCCCTGCGCCCGCACGACGTCCAACAGCGTGGCGCCGGTGATCTCCGGAACCCCGAGCGGATCGCGCGCGATCGTGACGGGGGCCGCGAGCCCGGGCACGGCCGTCTCGCCGGTCGTCTTCGGCAGCGACATCGTGAACGGCGTGAGGTCGGGCAAGTCGCCGATCTGCGTGGCGGCGGCGATGGCTATGGCTTCGAGAAGCATCCGGTGGTCCTCTTCTGCTCGAACGCGGGGGCGGTAAGCTTAGTCAGGCGATCGCCGCCGGGGCCGGAACGGTACGGGCCGCGCCCGCGGCCGCGCCCGCGGCCGCGCCCGCGCGCTCGCGGACCATGACGTCCCGGATCTCGCCCTCCACCGTCGAGCGTCCCCGCCAGTTGTTGATCGTCGGCGTCACGACGACGTCAACGGTCATGCCGGCGGCCAGCGCGTCGAGATGCTGCCCCGCGCCCCACCACACGAGACGCATGACGCACTGCTGCTGCCGCACGCGCAACGCGAGGTGCCGCGCGTGCCCCCCGAGCGGGCGCGGCGGCTCGGTGAGCACGACGTCGCGCAGCCGCAGCGTGGGCCGCGGGTTGCCGCGACCGAAGGGCGCGAGGTCGAGGACGCGACGGACGGTCGGCCCGTCGAGCTCGGTGAGCGCCGCGTCGCCGTCGATCCACAGCGTCGGTGTGAGCTGCTCGACGGCGATGCCCGCGTTGGCGTGCGCGGTCAGGGCGTCACGCAGCGCGTCGAGGTTCTTCGCATCGAGCGCGAGTCCGGCCGCGGCGTCATGTCCGCCGAATGTCGTGAGGTGCTGCGCGCACGCCAGCAGCCCTTCGTAGATCGAGTAGCCCTCGATGCTGCGGGCCGAGCCGCGGCACCGTCCTTCGCTTTCCTGGAGCAGCACCGTCGGGCGTCCGAACCGGTCCACGAGACGCGAGCACACGATGCCGACGACGCCCGGATGCCAGGACGGATCCGCCAGCACGATCGCGCGGCGGTCGTCGCCCGTCATGCCCGCCTCCTCCGCCATGCGCATCGCCTGCTCGACGATCGCGCGCTCGGTCTGCTGTCGCACGCGGTTGGCCTCCGCGAGACGGCGGGCGATCGCCCGGGCCTCGTCCGCGGGCGCGTCGGTGAGCATGCGCACGGCCTCGGCCGCGTGCCCCATGCGTCCGCACGCGTTCAGGCGGGGCGCCAGCACGAAGCCGACCTTGTGCGAGTCGATGTCGTCGCCGTCGAGACCGGAGCTCTCGATCAGCGCCTGCAGGCCCGGGAACGGCGACTGTCGAAGGAGACGGAGGCCGAAGCTCGTGAGGATGCGATTCTCGTCGAGCAGGGGCACCACGTCGGCGATCGTGCCGAGCGCGACGAGGGGAAGCAGGTCCAGCAGCGTCCGCTGGAGCGACTCGCTCACGCGCTCGGAGTTGCACCAGCACGTCGCGAAACGCCACGCGAGCTTGAACGCGACGCCGGCCCCGCAGAGGTCGCCGAAGGGATACCGGCTGCCGGGCGCGCGCGGGTGCACGACGATCGCGTCGGGCAGCGTCGTGCCGGCGCCGCACTCAGCGGGCAGCGTGTGGTGGTCGGTCACGATCACGTCGAGGCCGCACGCCCGGGCCGCGCGGACCGGCTCGACGGCGGTCACGCCGCAGTCAACGGTGACGACCAGGTTCGCCCCCTGCCGGGCGAGCTGCTCGAGCGCGGCGGTGTTGAGCCCGTAGCCCTCGTCGAGACGATGCGGCACGTAGGTGACGAGACGCGCCCGCGGCGCGACCGCCCGGATGACGTGGAAGAGCACCGCGGTCGCGGTAATGCCGTCCACGTCGTAGTCGCCGTAGATCGCGATCACCTCGTCGTTCCGCACCGCGGTGACGAGACGCCCGGCGGCCGCATCGACCCCGGGCAGTTGCGATGGATCGTGGAGACGCCTGAGCCGCGGTTCGCAGAAATGCATGATCGCCCCGGCATCGGTGAGACCGCGCGCGTGGAGGATGCGCGTGAGCAGCGGCGGGCATCCGGGGGCGCCGGGGGCGCCGGGGGCGCCGGAAGCGGCGGGCGGGAGGTCGGCGGATGCGGAATCCCGGAGCTTCCAGCGACGCGTCATTCCTCGCATGGGGGCAGAGTACGTTGGCCGCGAAGGGCCGGCCAGTTTTGACTACAATCGCCGCCGCGCAGATCTCGCCGGGCGTCCGGACCCCCGGCCACGGAGAAAAACGGAATGCGGCAGCGGTACAGGTGCGGACTCCTCTTCGGCGCCCCGGGTGTCGGCAAGGGCACCCAGGGCGCGCTTCTGGGGAAGCAGGAGGGCTTCGTCCACCTGGCCACGGGGGACATCTTCCGGTCGCTCGACAAGGACTCCGACCTCGGGAGGAAGTTCCTCGAGTACTCGGCGCGCGGCGACCTCGTGCCGGACGACCTGACGATCAAGCTGTGGCGCGAGCACGTCGCCGCACTGATCGACCGCGGCGGGTACGACCCCGACCGCGACCTGCTGATCCTCGACGGCATGCCGCGATCGCTGAACCAGGCGCGCATGCTCGACGACCTGATCGAGCCGCTGATCATCATCCATCTCATCGCGAGCGATCTCGACGCAATGGTCAGGCGCATGCGGCTCCGCGCCCGGAAGCAGGGACGTCACGACGACGTGGACGAGAACGTCATCCGGCGTCGCTTCGAGGTCTACGCGGCGGCAACGGCGCCGGTGCTCGATCACTACGACGCCGATCTGCTGACGACGATCGACGGGATGGGGACGATCGACGAAGTGAGCGCGCGGGTGTGGGAGGCGATCCGCCCGGTCGTGGAGACGATCTGAGCGCAGACGGGCGGGAAGCTGCCGCACGTCGTCCGCCATGCCGGGGCGGTCCTGCCGCGGGTTCGCCCGGGCGGCACGTCGCCCGGTCAGTACAATCCCGCCATGGAGCACGTGCTCGAGGTCAACGACGCGCGCCGGCGATTCGGCGAGACGCAGGCGCTCGACGGCGCCACGCTGACGCTCGCCCGCGGCGAGTGGCTGGCGCTGCTTGGTCCGAACGGGGCGGGCAAGACGACACTCGTGCGCTCCATCGCGGGGCGGGTGCGGCTCGACCGGGGCCGGATCACGCTGCTCGGCGCGGCCCTCGACGGCGCGAGCGTCGCCGCGACGACGGCCCGCCGGCGGCTCGGCATCGTGCCGCAGGAGATCGCGCTCTATCCCCTGCTCACGGCGCGGGAGAACCTGGAAGCGTTCGGTCGGTTCAACGGCCTCGCCGGGGCCGACCTGGCGGGGCGCGTGAAATGGGCGCTCGGCTGGACAGGACTCGGCGATCGCTCGCGCGAGCCGGTGAAGCGTTTCTCCGGGGGCATGAAGCGCCGGCTCAACATCGCGTGCGGGGTGCTGCACGGTCCCGAGGTCGTGCTGCTCGACGAGCCGACGGTCGGCGTCGATCCGCAGAGCCGGCAGCGGATCTGGGAGATGCTGGAAGAGATCCGCAAGGACGGCGCATCCCTCCTGCTCACGACGCACCAGCTCGACGAGGCGCAGCAGGTCTGCGACCGCATCGTCATCATCGACCACGGGAAGGCGATCGCGGCGGGCACGTTCAACGAGCTCGTCGCGCAGACGATCGGTCCGGGCCGCCGCGTCCGGTTCGTGCTGCGGGGCGCCGCGCCGGCGGCGCTGACCGCGAACGGCTTCGACCGCGAGTCGGACAGCGTCATCGCGTGCGGCGTGGACGACGTCGCACACGAGTTGCCGAAACGGCTGGCGGCGATCGGGGACGCGAACTGCCAGGTCGT
This sequence comes from uncultured Isosphaeraceae bacterium, assembly GCA_964638815.1. Taxonomy (GTDB): domain Bacteria; phylum Planctomycetota; class Phycisphaerae; order Phycisphaerales; family SM1A02; genus CAZXBB01. The sequence continues at coordinate 12,717 of CAZXBB010000309.1, read as the reverse complement.
CGACATCCACATCGACACGCCGACGCTTCAGGCCGTCTTCATCCACCTGACGGGGCGGGAGCTGCGCGAGTGATCCGGACGCTCATCGGCATCAGTTGGCTGAACCTCAAGCGTGACTACGTCGCGCTGGGCCTCACGTTCATCCTCCCGATCGTGTTCTTCTCGATCTTCGCGGTGATCTTCGGCAGCGCATCGGGCGGCGGCGCGGGGGGCGGTGGGAGCGGCGGTGGGAGCGGCGGTGACGACGCGATGACCGTCATCGTCGTCGACCAGGACGACACCGACGTGAGCCGCCGCTTCGTCGAGGCGATCGACGACCAGGACGCGCTCCGCGTCGTCGTGCGGCCGGGGCCGCCGAAGGACGGAACGGAGCCACCGCTCTTTACACGCGAGACCGCCCGGAAGAACGTGCGCGCCGGCGGACACGCCGTCGCGATCGTCATCCCGGAGGGGTTCGGCGCGTCGTTCGGGACGTTCGCCGACGATGCCGCGGCCGTCGAGGTGATCCACGACCCCGCGAACCCGATCGCGGCGCCCACGGTCACCGGGCTCCTCCAGGCGTCGGCGATGATGGCGGCCCCGGACGTCCTGATGCAGCACGGCCTCGCGCAGCTCGAGACCTTCGGCGAGGCGCTGACGCCGAAGCAGCGCGAAGCGGTTGACGCGATCCTGCCGGCACTCCGCGGCGAGCAGTCGTTCGAGTCGCTCGAGCGCCAGTTCGCGGGCGACGCGGGCGACGCGGACACGGACACGGACGCAGTCGCCGGCGCGGATACCGACGCGACCGCCGGCGGCGGAGGCTTCACCGGCCTCGTGAAGGTCGAGACGATCGAAGCGCGGACCGAGGACGACGGCGCCGACAGCGGGCCTTCGCGGTCCTCGATGATCGCGTACTACGCCGCCGGGGTGGGCGTGATGTTCCTGCTGTTCTCGATGGCCGGCGCGGGCGGCTCGCTGCTGGAGGAGGAGGAGAACGGCACGCTGGAGCGCGTGCTGACGTCACGCGTCAGCATGCGGACGCTGCTGCTCGGCAACTGGCTGTTCTTCGCGATCGTCGGCGCGACGCAGGTCGTCATCATGTTCCTGTGGGCATGGCTCGTCTTCGGGCTCGATCTCTTCACGCCGAACCACCTCGCGGGATTCGCGGCGATGACCCTCGTGACCGCCGCGGCGGCCGCCGCGTTCGGCATCGTGCTCGCCACGGTGTGCAAGAGCCGCGCGCAGCTCAGCGGCATGTCGACCATCATCATCCTCATCATGTCCGCCCTCGGCGGCAGCATGATGCCGAAGTTCGTCGCCGAGGACCTCTTCGCGATCACGAGCCCCTTCACGTTCAACGGCTGGGCGCTCGACGGCTACCTCAAGGTGTTCTGGTACGACGATCCGGCGCACGGCCTGCTGGCGTCGGTCGTGCACCTCTGGCCGCAATTGCTCGTGCTGGCGGGGCTGACGGTGGTGTTCCTGCTCGTCGCGCGGCTGCTGGCGCGGCGGTGGGAAGTGGCCTGAGGGGTCAGCCGACGGGTCTGCGCCAGAAACGGGAAGACGGCCGGGGTGCTACGGCGTCGGGCGTGGTCTACCGTGGTACACTCACACTGGTCCTCCTGAGGCAAGGGCGTGGACACCACGAATCGACGACGAATCCAGACCGGCCTGCTGGCGCGAAGCGCATGGGGAGCGCTGTTCCTCATCCACGCGCCGATCATCGCCGCCGTCGCCTCGTCCATCGCCTCGAACCCCGCTGCGGCGGACCGGCTGGCGAGTCTGGCCGCGCTCGTCGCCGTCACGGCCATCTTCCTGCTGAAGACGCTCGACGTCCCCTGGCTGCGGATCGGCACGCCGCGGCAGACGTTCTGGATCGCGCTGATCTCGGCCGCCCTCGTGCACCACGAGGCGCTCGGCTCCGACCAGCTCACGGCGCCGGCCGCCGTCGTCGTCGCCGCGACGGGCGTCGAGGCCGCACGTCACGCGCCGCGACTCACCCGCATCCTCCGGGACGTTCTCGCGATCCGACCCCCCGCCACGCTCTCGCTGGCGGGTCTCGTGACGACGGAGCGGTTCGTCCGTCCGTCTCCCTTCGACATTCCTTCGCTGCGATCCCGGGGACCGCCCCGCGACGACGCCTGAGCGCCCGGCATCGCCGGCGCCGTTCGTGTGCGCCGAGATCGATGCCACGCGCTCCCGCGTGTCGTCCGGTGACCGCTGCGCTGCGGTCGAAGCTGAACCCCCGGTACCAGTCAAGGAATCACCGTCATGTCATGCTCTCCGTCCGACCGGCGTCGCCGGTCGTGCGGCGTCGCGGCCGTCGCCGCCGGCGCCATCGCTTTCGCCGCGCACGCAAACCCCGTCGAGGTCTTCTACGAGAGCCCCTCGCTCGACCGCTGGATGTACCCGTTCAACCCGTCCCCCGGCACCCGCGGAGAGAGCTCCGTCTTCGGGTCCACCGGCGACCCGCGTTTCGACGATCGCGACGCGCAGATGATCGTCGGCTTCGACACCTCGGCCGACATTCCGCCTGCTCTCGGCGCCGACTCGTACGACGTGGTCTCCGCGCGGCTCACGATCGAGGTCAGCCAGGATCTCCTCTTCGTCTACGACGACACGCAGGACTCCTACCGCGCCTTCCTCGACCCCGAGGATCCCGACTACGAACCCGACACCGATCCCGGGCAGCCGCTCGAGCTCTTCGGGCTCGGCTTCCGCTTCGGCTTCGACACGCTGACCTTCGAGGAGACGACGCCCTACACATTCGGCGATCCGATCGGCCAGGGCATCCGGACCGCGTTCGCCGCCGACGTGGACGAGTTCGGGGCGCCCTTCGACGTCTCGTTGAGCGTGCAGGAGCGGTTCGATCCGCAGCCCTGGGCGGTGGGGACGATCACCGGCCTCGCGCCGGGCAGCCAGGTGCCGATCGCTTCCCAGGTCGTCTTCGACATCGACGTCTCGCACCCCGGCGCCGCTCGCTACCTGCGCACCGCGCTGGATCTGGGCATGATCGACCTGTGCGTGACCTCGTTCTGGCTCGTCGAAGAGATGGGCACCGAGTTCCCTGCGTTCTACACGAAGGAGAACCCGCTGGTGACGATCGGCCTGGCGATGCCGGCCCGCCTCGAGCTCAAGGTCGAGCTGCTTTGTCCCGCCGACATCGACGGCGGCGGCTCGGTGGATTTCGGCGACGTGCTGGCCGTGCTGGCGTCGTGGGGTCCGTGCGAAGGCGACTGCCCGGCGGACGTCGACGGCAACGGCGAGGTCGGCTTCAGTGACATCCTTCGCATCCTCCAGGCATGGGGAGATTGTCCATGAACATGTCCCGCAGACGACGGAGCGGCTTCTCGCTCACGGAGCTCCTGACGGTGGTCGGCGTCATCGGCGTGCTGCTCGGCGTCCTGATGCCGGCCCTCGCGTCCGTGCGCGCGGCCCAGCGCAGGACGGCCGAGATGACGGCCGCCCGGCAGCTCATGATCGCCTACGTCGGCTACGCGACCGACAACGACGACATGGTGCTGCCCGGTCACAAGCCCGGCCTCCGCGCCCGCGATCACCGCGGCCGCCCGGTCGGGGATCAGCCCGGCGCGCGCTACCCGTGGAGGATCGCCCCCTACCTCGCGACCACGATCGAGGCGCTCTACATCGGAAGCCAGGGCGAGCTCCTCGAGGAGGCGAAGCAGCGCGGCGAAGACGAGTACGTTTACACGGTGAGCCTCAGCCCCTCGCTCGGGCTCAACGCGACCTGGGTCGGTGGTCACCAGGGCGCCGGCCAGATGGGCTTCGATCGGAGGTTCATCGACGCGGTCGGTCGCTTCTACGTGGAGACGATGAGCGAGGTGCGGCGCCCGTCGCAGCTCATGGTGTTCACCTCCGCCCGCGGCGAAGATCCCTTCGTCCGCGGCATCGGGCCGGTGGAGGGCTTCCACCGCACGCAGTCGCCTCGCTTCCTCGCAACGGATGGCGACCGCTGGTCCGAGTCGTTCGAGGCCGAGGAGATGCCCGAGAAGTTCGGTTTCGTATCCCCGCGTTACGGCGGCGAGGCCGTGGCGGCGTTCGTGGACGCGCACGTCGACACGCTCGGGGAGGTCGCGTTGCGCGACATGCGTCACTGGGCCAACGGGGCGACGACGCCGGAGTACGGACTCGAAGCGGGTAACTGATCAAGACGGAGCGACGGCCGAATGAGCGATGAACCCATCCATTACGTACCCGTGGCGACCACCGTGCTGTCGGCGATCTTCTTCGTGGTGCTGCTGCGACGTGCCCTCACGAAACGCAGTGGGCCGCACCTCCACTGGTGGGCGGCCGGCATCTTCGCCTATGGTCTCGGCACGGCGCTCGAGAGCGCGATCACGCTCGCGGGGAACACGGTCTTCCTCACCAAGGCGTGGTACATCGCCGGAGCGCTCTTCGGCGGGTACCCGCTGGCGCAGGGCACCGTGTTCCTGCTCCTCCGGCGGCGGACGGCGTTGAGGCTGACTGCGCTGACGCTCCCCATCATCGTCATCGTGGCGACGCTCGTCGCCGTTTCGCCCGCCGACCTCGCGGCCCTCGAGGCGAATCGCCCGACCGGCGCGGTGCTCGGCTGGCAGTGGGTCCGTCTGCTGACGCCGTTCATCAACCTGTACGCGGCCGTCTTCCTGATCGGCGGCGCGATCCTCAGTTCGCTGCGGTACGCGCAGCAGCGGGCGCCGGGAAGCGGTGTCCGCGCCCTCGGCAACGCGTTCATCGCCGCCGGCGCCATCCTGCCCGGCATCGGGGGCGGGATGGCGAAGGGCGGCGTGGTGGAGGCGCTGTACCTGGGCGAGTTCCTGGGTCTCATCCTCATCTGGACCGGGTATGGGCTGTGCGTGCGGGCGCCCGTTGCGGAGCGGCCGGTGCCCGCCGTCGCCGTGGCGTCGGCGTGACTGCGGCCGCGGCCTCCGTCGTCGCCCGTTCGGGCCGATGCGTGGATTCCACGGCCGGGGGGCCGGGGGGCCGGGGGGCCGGGGGGCCGGGGGCCCGGTCGCCCGGTCCGGCGATGCGCGGGCGGTACATTGGTCGCGATGATCCACGGGCTCCTCGCCGACCTCCTCGTCGCCGTTCATCTCCTCTTCGTGGCGTTCGTCGTGGGCGGCCAGGCGTGCATCGTCGCCGGCGCGGTGCGCCGCTGGCGCTGGATCCGGAACGCGTGGTTTCGTCTCGCGCACCTCGGCGCCATCGTATTCGTCGCGCTGGAGGCCGTCGCCGGATCGATCTGCCCGCTGACGCGTTGGGAGTGGGCGCTGCGCGCGCGGGCCGGCCAGGCCGTCGAGGACGACATCTCCTTCGTCGGCCGGCTGCTTCGCGCGGTGATCTACTACGAGCTGCCTCCGGTCGCCTTCACCGTGGCCTACGTCGCGTTCGCTCTGCTGGTGCTCGCGACGCTGTTCATCGTGCCGCCGCGGTTCAGGCGAGCGTAGCCCGCACTATGCATGAAGCGAACCGTCCGGCCGACGATCCGAACGCGTGGCCTGGCGACGGGCCACGACGCTCACGGGCACGCCCCCCACGCGCCGAGCACGACGAGGACGTCCGCAAAGTCCACGGAGCCGTTCCCGCTCAGATCCTCCGGACAATCGGGGCAGTCACCCCACGCCGACAGGATGGCGAGGATGTCGCCGAAGTCAACGGCGCCGCTGCCGTCGATGTCCGCAGGGCAGACGCCGGTGATCGGAACCGTCACCGCCGCCATGAGCTCGGGCGGACACTTGCCGTTCCGATCCCAGAGGTCGTAGAGCATCTGACCGAGCCCGTTCGTCGTGTTCTCGTCGCGCAGGAACTCGATGAACTCCTTGCTCGTGCTCTGGTAGTAGAGGCGTACCTCGGCGAGCGCGGCCCCGGGCGGGATCGCGTAGGTCGAATCGTCCCAGAACTGTCCGTCCGCGTAAGCGTGCCCCACCGGCGCTCCGCCGAAGGCATCGTACGTGGCGTTCGCGAATCCGCGCGGGGGAATGCGGTTGTCGGAGAAGATGACGTTGTTGAGCACGAAGTGGAATGACGGCCCCGGCTCGAGCCCCGCGGCCGCGGCGACGGTCTCGTCCATGCCGGGGTGCACCTCGTAGATCGTGACCCCCGCGTCGCGCGTGAGGACGCCGGTCGTCGCGTCGTAGGCGCCGGACTCTCCGACCAGCGACCCCTCGCCGTCGAGGAAGCGCACGTTGATCCAGATGCGCCGCCCTTCCGGGTAGCCGGTCGGCAGTTTGTGCCCCGTGTTGTTCGTCACGGTCACGACGAACTGGTCTTCGTCCTGCACGGCTCCGAGGTCCGCCGCGTTGCGGAGCATGTACCTCGCGCGCTCGATACCGGCGAGGATCGGCTCTGCTTCCACTTCGGGATAGAGCGCCGGCAAGAGCCCGGGCAACCACGTGCTGCCGCCGGTGATGTCGTGCAGCGGCAGGTCTTCACGCAGGGGCGGCTCGCCGAATCCGCAGCCGTGTCCGGTGACGTCGCGCATGTGGCAGTCCTGGCAGGTGGAGACGAAGTCGCGGTTGCCGCCGAACTGCGGCGCGAAGACGCCTTCGGGCGTGTTGTACTCGCTGTAGAACCACTCGCTGTACGTGCGTTCGACCGGCGCGAGCACATGGGCGGAGAAGTCCTCCGCCGGCTGGTCGAGCGCGTTGAGCGCGTAGGCCCCGGACTCGTCCCGCTCGAACGCGGGGTTGCTCACGTCGTGACACGTCCCGCACAGCGCGGCCTCGCGGTGGAACGGCGAGACGAGGACCGGATGCCCGGTGTCCGCGTCCGCGAACGGACCGCGTCGCACACCCGTCGGATCGATCGTCGCCATGCCGTTGCCGAAGTCGCTCGCCGGCAGACGCAGCGCCGCGAGGATGTCCTCGTCCTCCGCGGGATTCCGCGCCGGGTCGAAGATCGGATCGACGAGGCGGTGACAGAAATCGCACGCGACGCCGCTGAAGTCGCCTTCCAGCATCGCGCTGCCGTCGGTCGGAACGGAGCGCCCCTGGAGCCACCCCCGGGGAAGGTGACAGCGCAGGCAGAGATCTCCCGAGTCCGGGGCATCCTGGTTCGCGATCGCCATGTTCGCCTCGAAGATGGGATCGCGGGAGGCGTGCGCCATCATGCTCCCCTGCCAGTTGAAGTAAGGCTCGACCTCCTGCTCGCCGTAGCCGCCGTGACAGAAGAGGCATGCCTCGGGCGGATTGAGGACACCGGCCTCGAACGGCTGGCTGCCCGGCTGATCGAAGTCGCGCAGGGTGGTCGGGACGCGTCCGCCGGGCGGAGAGACGATGGAGAACGCGCTTGCGCTTTCGTCGTGACCCACGTTGAACGCGTTGTCGATGGCCTCGACGAGCACGTACGCGTTGCCGGTCGGCCGGTTGCCCGGGAACCACGTGTGCGATCCGTCGTTCGTGAGGCCGAGCGCGATCGGCACGTACGTGACGCCGCCGTCGTCCGAGAGATAGAGGTTGATCCCGGCGATGCCGCTCGCATCGGTCGCGATCCACTCGACGAGCGTCGGCCCGTTGCCGACGAGCACCTCGCCGCCGTCCGGCGCGAGCACGTCGACCGCCGGCGGCGTGACGTCACCACCGGTGCTCGGCACGAGGTAGGCGACGATTTCCTGCGTATCGACGCTCTGCACGTTCCCGACATTGGCCGGCGTGAGCCCGGGGAACGTCGGCGTGTTCGAGAACGTGAGGAGGTCGGTCACCTCGGTCAGCGTGCTGAAGCCGTCGCCGTCGGGATCCTCGTCCTGGATCGCTTCAACCGCGCGCTCCTTCTGGTTGCTCGGCCAGTTGGGCAGCTCGCTTTCCAGCCGGACGCCGTAGGGATTGCGTGGTCCGCCGCCGCTGAAGTCGTAGTGGCAGACGCCGCAGTGATTCGGATGGCTCGGGACCGTCGCGATGGTCGTCCCGAGCGCGTCGGGATAGACGTTGAAGAATGCGTCGCGGATGTTCTGCTTGGCCGATGCCCCCGTGGTGATGCCCATCGCGGTTGCGCCGATCGCCACGACGGCGTGCCGCCGCCAGGTGCTGCTCGCGGTATCCATGACGTTCGCTCCTCTTGGCGGCGGAGCGATCCTCGCACGTGCGTTCGCGAGCGACCGTCGAGGTCGTCGCGGCGGTCAGGACCCGTTCATCCATCGCGCCCGGCGGGTCGGTCCGTCTCGACCAGCCGGATTCTCGAACGGGACGGCGGGACCGTCGATCGGGATTCGGCCCTGATCGGACCGGAGGACACCGGACCACGGGAACCGGGCGACACCTGCCCCGCGGGTCACGGGCCTATACTCGCAGGTCGGGAGCCGAAGCTCATTGACAAGACGGGGCCGAATGGCATCGACCGGACAGGGAAGGCCTGTCGCTGCGCGTCGTGGAGCATCCGTGCCACGTAAAAAGGATGCAACAACTGTACTTGGCAACAACCAGTACGCCCTCGCGGCCTGAAAAGGCCACGACGATCACCGCCTGACGCCCGATGGGGCGGTGATCGAAGCATCGGGCTGGCTCCAACGCCCTGACAGGCGACCGCGGAGTGAGACAACAGTCTGTCATGGCAACACGAGAGGCTGTCGCTTGCCGCTCGTCGCGCCGAGATCAACGAAGCGACTACACGCGTAGATGCGGCTTGCTGACTGTTACGGCACGGGGGTTCGAATCCCCCCGGCTCCACTTTTCACCGGCCAGCCCCGCCGGCCGGGGAAAATGTCCTGAGCGAGCGCAACGGGTCGGAAGGGAATTTGCGCGGCACTTGCGTGCAGCGGCGCCACCCGCAGCGGCCCCGAGTCGAATGGGTTCGCTCACGACAGGCACGTCATCCCGAGGTCCGCTTGTTCCACGCCTACCTCCTCCGCTGCGGCGACGGCACCTTCTACGCAGGATCCTGCGAGAATCTCGCCGAGCGCGTCGCCGCGCACAACCGCGGAGAAGGCGCAACCTGGACCGCCAGGCGCCGCCCCGTCGCAGGGGCCGCACCTTCGTTAGTCGTCAGCGGCGCCACGACGCACATCGTGGTTCTCGACCAGTCCGTGAATCGGTGACGGCCAGCGAGGGTGCGGTGCCCCGTGCGTTCCCCTCCGATCGGGTAACGACTAACGAAGGTGCGGCCCCGTGCGGCGTCCCAGCTCGCGAACTGCGCGTCCTGGCTCGCCGAAAAGTACCGCTTGCTTCGCCCGCGGGTCATGCTCCGCCTCGGCGGCGTTGGATGGAGCGCGGCGCTGCAGCGCGCTGACGCGCCCGCGGCCGAAGTTCGGGCACGGCGTGACGGTTCCGCTCGGTGCCGTCACGCTGCTCGGGTGCTATCACGTGAGCCAGCAAACATGTTCACGGGTCGGCTGACGGCGGAGATGCTGGCCGAAGTGCTGGTCGCCGCGAAGCGGCTCGCCCGGCGGCGCCGGCCGTGAGCAACCCGGCCGTGTTCGCGGTCAGCACGGCCCCCAACCGGCCAGCACGATCAGAACGTCACCAAACCCGACCTCGCCGGAACCGTCGACGTCCTCGGGGCAACCCTGGCACGGCCCCCAGAGCGCAAGCAGCGTGAGTACGTCCGCGAAGCCAACGACACCGTCGCCCGTCACGTCGGCATCGCACATCCGCGCCTGAAACTCATAGGCTCCCATGTCGACGATCGGCAGCGTGCCGGCGCCGGTGTCCTTCGTCTCGGGGTCGTCCACGAAGCGGGGGCCGCCTCCGAGATCGAGATAGACGCCGGCGGGCACCGCGTCGCTGTCCGCCGCGTCGATGCACGGTGATCCGCCGACGAGCCGATAGTCGCCGGCCGGAGCGTCGAAGAAGAGCGGATTCGCATCGATATTGCCGACGCCGGGGAACGAACCTTCGACGTTGCTGTAGGTCACGATTGCCGTCGACTCGACCTCGATGATCTGGCCGGTCGCATTCGCACGGATGATGCAGTTGTCGAATCGCGCGCTGTCCGCACCTCTCAGGGTGACGGCGCCGCCTTCGTTCGTCTCGTTGTTCGCGAACGTGCAGTTCGTCACGACGAGGTGGCTCGGCGTGAGGCCGTCGTTGTAGACCATCGCTCCTGCCGCGCGTTCCGCCTCGTTCGACGCGAAGAGACAGTTGATCAGCGTCAGGTCATCGATGGCGGAGAGCGCGCCGCCGTCCCGAGTCGCGGTATTGTCGATGAACGAGCAGTCGACCACTTCGAGACTGCCGGTGCGCCCGCCGAGCGCGCCGCCATTCATGGCCCGATTCCGGCGGAACTGCGATGATCGCACCTGCACGTCGTTGCCGCGGACGGCTAGCCCCCCGCCAACACCCGGCGCGACGTTGTCCTCGAACACACAGTCCGTCACCAGGAGCCGCTCGCTCTCCATCAGGTAGACGATGATGTGAAGCCCACCGCCGTCCGAACCGTCTGCCAGTGCCGTATTGCCGGTGAACGTGCACCCTACAACCTCCACGATCAGCCCATTCTGCGTATGCATGCCAGCGCCGTCGGCGAAGGCCGCATTGTCGATGAACGAGCAGTCCACGACGCGCAGCGACGCGTTGTGCTGGTCGCCGATCCCGGCCCCGAGGCCGTTGCAGGTATTCTTTCGAAAGAGGCAGCGCTCGACGACGGTGCGGCTTCCGTCGTGGCTCCACAGACCGGCGTAGGAAGCCCCCGCGTGGTTGGTCTCGACGAGGCAGTCGGTCAGAACGAGATCGCTGTCGAATCCGGCGACACCGGCGCCGACGTAGGCCGCGTTCTCGCTGACCCGGCACCGCGTCATCACCAGGCTCCCATCGACGACGTCGACGGCGCCCCCTTCGTCACCGGCGTTCGCCGACAGCGTGCAGTCCGCGAGGTCGGCGGTGCTCTCCCGCACGTAGACGCCTCCGCCGTCGCCGTCGGCAACCTGCCGGAGCACGTCGGTGTCGTTCATCGTCAGCGTGCTGCGCAGGCCGTAGATCCCGGCGCCGCGCGCCGCCGTGTTGCCGTCGAACAGGCTCGCGTTCACACTCGCCGTCCCGGAGACCACATGGAGCCCGCCCCCGTCCGACGCCGAGTTCCTCAGGAACGAGGCGCCGTCGGTCGCGACATCCCCCAGGCAGAACACGCCGCCCCCGTCAAGAACGGCGACGTTCGCGTCGACGGAGCCGTCGGTGATGGCAAGCCGCCCCGCGTCGTTATAGATCCCGCCGCCGGCGATGGCGGTGTTGCCCAGGAGAGCACAGTCGATGAAGGCGACGTCGGCGCTCTCGACATAGGCGCCGCCCCCGAGCACGGCGGCATTCGTTTCGAAGGTGCATCCGATGAGCGTCGAGCGGTCGCCGGCCTCCCCGTCCCTGCGAAACAGACCGCCGCCGAGCGTGGCGCCATTTTGCCTGAACACCACGTCGGTGAACGCCCCGATCTTGCTGCTCGAGTACACGCCACCGCCGGCGCCTGCGGCCGAGTTCTGGTCAAAGATCGAGTTCGTGACGGTCGGGCAGTATTCGTCGCCGAAGAAGACCGCTCCGCCATTCGTGCTCGCGTGGTTGTCCCGGAACTCACAGCCGTCGATCGTCACGCAGCCGCCGTAATCACCGAACCAAAGCGCACCGCCCTGCTCGGCCGTGTTCCGTTCGAACACGCATCCCTCCCACGCATGAGAACTCAAGCCCTGGCCCGCGCCGGCCCCGCCGAGGACGGCCCGGTTATCGATGAAGACACAATCGATCGTCGCGCCGCCTTCGGCGAAGACCGCCCCGGCCGTGCTTTCCGATCGGTTCCCCCTGAACGTGCACTGGGAGAACCGCGCGAAGCATGCGGCGGCGCCCCCGAGAAACACCGCCCGGTTGCCCTTGAACACGCAACGCGTCACGGACGCGCTGCCCCCTTCGAGGCCACCTCCGACGTCATAGGGCAGATCGGCGTTGCCGGCGGTGATCGTGAAACCGTCGAGAACCGCGGTCGAGGCGTACTCGCCCGATACGACGTGCCGACTGTTGTCATTGATGTTCGTGAAGTCCGGTCCGTCGTCGCCCGCAAGGTCGCCGGAAAGGACAGTCACGTACCTCTCGATGTCGCGTTCGTCGGGGTCTGCCGCCCCGAATCCCGCGAAGCCGCCCCGAAGCGCGAGGTCGTCGAGCAGTCGGAAGCTGGCGTCGCGGTCTCCAGTGTCCTCGCGATGACCGAAGTCGGGTTTGAACATGCCCTGGCCGATCCGGATCTCGGACGCTCGGGGCGCCCTTTGCACGTCGAACAGCGCGTCCTGCAGGCTCCGGAACGCGGTCGCCCAACTCGCGCCGTTGCCGCCCGCCGGCGCGCTGTCGTCGACGAAGATCACACGGTCCGCAACGGAGGTTCCCGCTCCGTGGGAACCGAGCCATAGAGCCAGGACACAGCCGAGTCGGACGCCGCCGGCGCGCATGGGACCTCCTTCAGTCATTCTCGCGGCTCGTGACCCGCGGGTCTCTGATCGATATGCCGAGGCGAGCGCCCGCCTGCGCGGAATCCCGGAACCGAATGAGATCCCTCCCGATGCCGCCCCTTCGGATCCTCATCACCGGGGCGACCGGCCTCCTCGGTCGCCGGCTCGTGCTCGATCGCATCGAACGCGGCGATCGCGTGGTGGTCGTCTCGCGATTGCGCGCCCGCGCGGCGTCGCTCTTTTCGGCGGCGGCGAACCCGGCGATCGAGGTCGTCGAGGGTGACCCGGAGGATGCTGCAGGGGCCGCACCTTCGTTAGTCGTCAGCGGCGCCACGACGCACATCGTGGTTCTCAACCTGTCCGTGAATCGGTGACGGCTAGCGTGGGGG
>CAZXBB010000308.1:0-2163 GCA_964638815.1 uncultured Isosphaeraceae bacterium | reverse complement strand
GCCGCCGCCGCGCGGACGCAGCCCCACTCGTTCTTTGTCATGGGCGCGCCCGCCGCCGCGGCGCTGCTGGGCCCCCACACCCTCGTGGCCCGGGGCGTGCCGGCCGCGCCCCGCGGCGACCCGGCCGCGCTGGTCGAACGCGAGGCGAACGGCGGCTTCCCGCGCACGTGGCACGGCCTGCGGCGCGCCGTGGGACGCACGATCGGGCTCGTCCCGCTCTCGATCCTCGTCATGGCGCTGGTCTTCTACGTCGCCTTCCGCACGCTGGTGGCGGTCGTGATACCGCTGATCGAGGTCGGGGCCACGCTCACGATCGTCTTCGCGCTCATGGGCTGGCTCGGCGTGCCCGTCTACCTGACGACCGCCGTGCTGCCGGTGATCCTCGTGTCGATCGGGATCGCGGACGAGATTCACATCCTCAGCCGCTTCCGGCAGCGGGCCCGGACCGGCGGCTCCTGGCCGGAGGGAGACGCGGCGGGCCCGGTCCGCGCGGCCATGGACGACGTCGGCGGGCCGATCGTCAGGACATCGGTGACCACGGCGATCGCCTTCGGCGCGTTCGTGATCTCCCCGGTGGGCGCGGTGCAGGCGTTCGGCGCGTTCGCGGCGGTGGGCATCGTCGCGTGCATGCTCTGGTCGCTCGCGGTCACACCGGCGCTCCTGGTGCTCGCGGGCCCGCCCCGGCTGGCCGTTGCGGCGGGCGCGGGCGCGGTGGATCCCGGCCCGGTCTCGCGTCTCGCCGCCGCGGTCGCCGCCTTCGCCATGCGGCGTCGTCGCCTCGTGTTCCTGCTCGCGGGTGTCGTCATGCTCGCCGCGCCGTTCGGGGTCTCGCTGATCCGCGTACAGGACAGCTGGATCGACGGCTTCGCCGGGGAGACGGCGTTCGCCCGGGCGACGCGGTGGTTCGACGAGCACTTCTACGGCGTACACATGCTCTTCGTCGAGGTCGCCGCGGAGCCGCGGTGGGTGCAGGGCCGGGTGCCCGGCGCGGCGCTCGGCCAGCGAACGATCACGCTCCCCGCCGACGTGGTCCCCGATCCGGGCGTGCTGCTCGACGCGCCGGTGCGCGTCGAGCGCACGACGGAGAAGCCGCCGGGCGGGATGCGCGGCATCGACCGGTTCCAGTCGTGGGTCGAGGGCGTGGAGCGGACCGCGGACGGCCTCGTGCTGACGACACCCCTCGAGGCCGGCTCCGCGAAGTTCGCGCTCCAGCCGGCCGACGGCGAGACGTTCGAGTACGAGGTCCTCGTGCAGCCGCTGGCATCGCCGCGCGTCCTCCGCGCCGTCGAGGCGTTCGAGCGATTCGCCGCAGCGCAGACCGACGCGGACGTGGGCGGCGTTCTCGGCCCGGCGCGGTACCTCGCTACGACGGAGTACATCCTCGAACGCCGGGCGGAGGGTTCCAGGCGCCTGCCCGACGATCCGCGGCGCGTCGAGCTCCTCTGGCAGCAGTACGAGCGCATCCGCGGCGAAGTCCGGGCCCGCGAGCTTGTCGACGCCGAGTTCGGCCGCGGGCTCGTCACCGTGTTCCTCGAAGACGCCGACTTCGAGAAGACCGCGCGGCTCATGGGCGCGTTGCGTGGCTATGCGGCCGAGCACCTCTCGCCGCTCGGCATCAACATCTCCTTCGCAGGCGACGTGGCCGTGAGCCAGGCGCTGATCGGGTCGATCGTGCGCTCGCAGGTGCGATCGCTGCTGCTTTCGCTCGTCGCCGTGTTCGCGGTGGCCGCCGTGATGACGCGGTCGCCGCGGCGGGGACTCCTCGTCGTCCTGCCGACCGCGGGTGCCGTGCTCGTGGTCTTCGCGCTCATGGGCCTCGCCGGCATCCCGCTCGGCGTCGCAACGTCGATGTTCGCGGGCATGGTCCTCGGAGTCGGCGTCGATTACGCGATCCACCTCCTGGCCCGCGTGGACGCCGCCCGCGTCTCCGGGCTCGGCGCGCGGGCGTCGGTGCTGCACGCCGCGCACATCGCGGGCCCGGCAATCTTCATCGACGCCGTCGCGGTCGGTCTCGGCTTCGGCGTGATCTGCCTCTCGCAGGTGCCGGCGAACGCGCGGCTCGGGATGCTGGCGATCGTGTGCATCGCGAGCTGCCTCGTCCTGACGCTGCTCGTGCTGCCGGCGATGCTCGCGGGGCGCGACGGGTCCGCGCCCCCCCCACAT
>CAZXBB010000307.1:0-4910 GCA_964638815.1 uncultured Isosphaeraceae bacterium | reverse complement strand
GCGGGCCCCCCCCCCCCGCCGGCCCGGGCGCGTGCCCGTGGGGTGGGTCTGGGGGGGGCGGGGGGCCCCGCGGCGGGGGGCGGCGGCGCGCCGCGGCGCGCCGCCCCGCCGCGCCGTCGCGATCGCCTTCTGGAGCGCCACCGCGCTCGCCGCGCTCACGAAGGGTCCCGCGGCCGTCATCCTCGTCCTGTACGCCGTCCTCGCCGCCCGCGTCGTGGGTGGACGATGGCGGTGCGCCGGCGTCCTCGGGTGGTGGTGGGGGTTTCCGCTCGCGCTCGTCCTGGCCGGCGCGTGGTACTACGGCGTCTGGCGGATCGACCCGGTGCACCTGCGCGAGCAGCTCTGGTTCGCGGAAGTCTACGGACGCGTCACCGGCACCGGGCCGGAGGGCGCCGGCGGCGGGCCGGCCGCGATCCTTCGGGGGCTGCCCGTCATGCCGATGTACTACGTGACGCGCTTCCTTCCGTGGTCACTGTTCTCGCTGCTCGCCATCGGGGCCGCGTGGCCGCGGTGGCGGGGGATGGAGCGACGCAGTGCCGCGACCGCGCCGTCGCGGCTCGATCTCACGCTCGTCGGCGCGGCGCTGTTCCTCGTCGTCACGATCGGGCTCTTCAGCCTGAGCGCGGGAAAGCGCGCCGACTACGTCGCGCCGGCGTTCGCCCCGGGGGCGATCCTCGCCGCGTGGTGGATGCTGTCGTCGCGTCCGCTCGCGCGCCTGCCCTGGCTGGGGCCTGTCTTCGCGTGCGTCGTCCTCGCGCTGCTGACGGTGCGAAACACGCTCGCGCCGGAGGCCCCATCCCGCGACTTCGGCGATGCGATCACGGCGTTCGCCCGCGAGGCCGGCGCGGCGATCCGTGCGGAGCCCCGGCCGGTGTTCTTTCACAACACGGGTCGGACGCACATGCAGGCCATGCTCGGGTTCAGCGAGGTCGCGGGGTCGGCCGAGGACCTCGCCCTCCACGTGGACCGCCGCGAGCCCATCTGGATCGTCGCCGGCGGTCACCGCGAGGGCCCGAACGCGTTCGCATCGTGGGCCCCGCGCTGGTATCCGTCGTACGTGTTCACGCCCGTCGTGGCGTCGGCGGTGCTGCCGGAGCGGAACGGGTGGCTCATCCAGGCGACGCTGTTCCGGGCCGATCCCGTCCCCGGGCGAACGCGCAATTCAAGCCCTGTGCCGGCGGGTTCCGATAACCCCTCAAGGCTTGCGGCGTCTCCGGCTGCGATGCTGTCGTCCACCACGCCCGTCGCGGGTCTCCTCGCCGTCGCCCGCCGCGGTCTCTTCAGGACCCTCGCGTGCGCACCATCGCCATCGTCAACCAGAAGGGCGGCTGCGGCAAGACGACGACCGCGATCAACCTCGCGGCGGTGTACGCCAACCGCGGGCTGCGCACGCTGCTCGTGGATCTCGATCCGCAGGCCCACTGCGCGGCCGGGCTCGGCGTGCCCGAGACACGCGTCGAGTACACGATCGCCGACGCGATGCTCGCGGACCTGTCCGACGGTTTCGACCGCGCGCAGCTCGTGTGGGAGGTCTCCCGCAATCTCGACCTCGCGCCGAGCACGATGCAGCTCGCCGCGCTCGAGGCGCCGAACGGCGGGCTGCACGAACTTCCCGACCGCGACCGCCGACTCGAGCGCGTGCTGGCGCACATGGCCGAGGCCTACGATCGCTGCCTGATCGACTGCCCGCCGACGATCGGCCTCCTCACGTTCAACGCGATGCGCGCGGCGCGCGAGGCGCTCATCCCCGTCGAGACGGGCTACTTCGCACTCAAGGGCGCGCTCAAGCAATGGGAGACCGTGCAGCGCGTGATCCGACGCATCGGCCGCCCGATCGCGTGCCACATCCTCCCGACGCTCTACGACAAGAACTCCAGGCTCGCCGAGGACATCCTCCACGCGCTGCGCCGGCGCTTCGCCGGACAGATCGTGCCGATCGTGATCCACGAGCACGACGAGCTGCGCGAGGCCGCCAGTCTCGGCCAGGGCGTGATCGAGTACGCGCCGGACTCCGACGCGCGCCGCGACTTCGAGGCGCTGGCCGACTGGCTCGCGGAGCACCAGGTGCAGCCGATCGTCGATATGGACATCGGGGGCGACATCGGCGGCGACATCGGCGGCGACGGGACCGGGGACGCGCTGCGGACCGCCGCCGGTCCGCGTGGCATGAATGTGCGGCACGTCCCCTCGACGACCGGCGGACCGCGCGACGGAAGCCGCGCCGGCGAGCTGGTGGAGCGACTGCGGCGGCTCACGCTCCAGAGCGTCGAGCGGGGCGACCCGGCGACGCTGGCCGCGCTGGGCGTGCCCGACCGACCGGCAGCGTCCCCGGCGTCGGCCGCCCCCTCGCCGTCGCCGGCCCTCCCCGCGTCGCCCGCCCGCCCGACATCGCTCCCGGACGTCACTTCGCGCCCGGACACGGTCCGCGACAGGCCCGGCCCGATCGGCCCGGCCGCGCCGGACACGCCCGTGCCGCAAGCGCCCGCGGCTGTTGAAGCGCCCGTGACCGCCGAAGAGCCCGCGACGACCGATGGATCCGCACCCGCCGGCGACGACCGGAGCGACTCGCGCGAGCATCTCTACGGCGTGCGGACAACGAGCCGCGGCATGCTGTTCGTGCAGCCGTCGAAGGACGCCGCGAGGACCATCGCCGTGGCCGGCGACTTCAACCTCTGGAATCCATCCGCGAACGTGCTTCGGCCCAACGCGGAGCTCGGCGTCGCCGAGGCCGTCATCGAGATACCCCCGGGTCGTCACCAGTACCGGCTGGTGATCGACGGACGCTGGCAGGCCGATCCCTACAATGCGGCCCACGTGGTCAACGAGCACGGCGAGCTGAACAGCACCTTCGACGTTCCCGCCCCCGGAACGTCCGGAACCCACGGAACGCCCCCCGGAACCGCCGGAACCCCCGGAACCCCCGGAACACCCCCCGGAACCCCCGGAACACCCCCCGGAACCCCCGGTGCGTCCCCCGAAACGCCCCCCGCAACGTCCCCGGCATCCCACCGTCCCGCTCGCGACGCGTCGGAGTCGCCGGTGGCCCCGGTGCCGGTGACGGAAGTCCTGACGACGACGCCGAACATCTCAACCGCGGATACGCGTCCGGCCTGGATCGTCCCATGACGCGCACCGTCGATCCCTACGACAAGCTGGCTGCCATGTTCCTCACTGACGGCGATCGCACGGACCCCGATCTGCCCGCCATGTCGTCCGGACCGATCGAGATCGTCGTCGCCGGACACCTGCCCGTACGCGGCTCCATCTGGCTCACGCCCTACGCCGACACCGTCGCGCAGCGCGAAGGCGCGACCGCGCTCGTTCGTCTCGACGGCGACGAGCCGACCGTCGAGATGCACGCCGTCGAGGCCGATCACGCGGAGCTGCTGCGCGAGACGAACTGCCGCACCGTCCGCGAGGCGATCATGGTCCTGGGTTCCGTCGTCCGTTGCTGGATCGTCCGGCCCGCCGCCGACGCCGAGCCGGCCGAGCTGCTCGGCACCCAGGACGGCGGCACGGCGGATCGGATCACCATCCTCTCGAGCGCCGACCAGGCGGCAGTGACGAACGTCTACAAGCTCGTCAAGGAGCTGGCGACCGCGGCGAGGGCGGCGGGACGCGACCTTCCGCGTCTCGGGCTCGCGATGATCGGAAGCCCGCGCGAGAAGGCGGCGCTCCAGGCACGCCGCATCGACGCCACCGCGCGCGAGCACCTCGAGGTTTCGGTGCCGCTGACGCTCAACATCGCCCAGATGGGCGCCGCCCGCTCCCGGATCCTCCGCAGCTTCCCCGGGCAGAGCCAGCCGCGGCTCGCCGACGTGATCGCGTGGGTCCATACGGCGCGCGAGCGCGGCCCGGGCGCCGCGTCCGAGCCTGGCCGTTCCGCCCCGCCCGAGCCTCTTCGTCCCGCCGCGTCTGCGCCGGCATCCGCCGCGCCGCCGCCGGTTGCGCCGCCGCTGGTTGCGCCGCCGCCGGTTTCGCCGCCCCCGGCCCTGCCGACGACGGTCGCCATGAGCGCCGGCATCGAACGCGCTCTCGATTACGGACGCACCTTCGGCCCGCAGGCGGTGCGGCGCGAGACGCCCGCGGAGCCGCCCGCCGCATCGCGAGAAGGCGCGTTCACGACGCACATCCCGGACGACGTCGCGCCGCTGCTCGAGGACATCATGGGCTTCCCGGCGCCGGGGCGCACCGCGACGCCGGCTTCCCCGACCCCGGCGTCGGAGGCCCCGGCGTTGGAGGTATCGCCGTCACGCCCCGAGCGGTCGATCAAGCTCCCCCCGCGTGCGGCCGCCGCGGTCGAGCCCAAGCAGGCCTCACCGCCTCGTGAGCCCGACCGGGACGGACAGCCGGTCCCGCTCGCGTGTCACGTCATTGACACGAGCGCGAAGAAGCAACCCGGCGTCGCGCCCGCGCATCTCAAGCCTCTCGTCGCCCGCTGTCCCGGCCAGGAGCGCATCGAGATCGCGCTCGACGGCTCCGGTCGTCTGCACGTCCTCGCCCGCGAGGAGGACGTCCGCGGTCTGCCGGTCGTGCAATCGTGGGTCCGCGCGAACCGCGAGTTGATCGCGATGGCCCACCCCAACGAGACGTTCCATCCCGCCGCGCCGACCGTCGCGCACGTCTTCGCCGCCGACCCGCTCCGCGTAGCAGACCTGCACGCATCGCCGCTTCACCTGCACGTGCTCACGCCGATCGACGTGGACGGCAAGCGCGCGTGGTACGCAGCGGCGCTCAACCGGCCTCAGTAAACGCCAGACTCTTGCCGCTTGAGTGAACGGCCACCTCATCGCGGTTCCGGTGTGCCCCGGTCCTGTGCTCTGACAGGGCCGGGTGGTGTACCGATGGAACGACGGCTTCTGACGTTCGTTGCCCACCCGGCCCTTGCCGAGCCAAGGACCGGGGCACAC
>CAZXBB010000306.1:0-3513 GCA_964638815.1 uncultured Isosphaeraceae bacterium | reverse complement strand
AGGATGCAGCGTCGCCGCGCGTGACGGGCAAAGGTGTAAGCAGCACGTCACGCCAAAAGGGGCTGCACGACGCAGCCCCCCGAACGTTCGAAAGACCCCCGCACCACGTGTGACACCCCCATTGCGCACAGCCCCAAACGTCCCACGCGCAGGCGGCAGGATGCCGCCGTCGCACTAGCGGGTCGGGACGTCGAAGTGTGAGCTGCAGGATGCAGCGTCGCCGCGCGTGAGGGGCAAAGGTGTGAACATCGCGTCACGCCAAAAGGGGCTGCACGACGCAGCCCCCCGAACGTCCAAGAGACCCCGCACCACGTGTTACGCCCCCGCCGCGCGACCAGCCCCAAACGTCGCACGCGCAGGCGGCAGGATGCCGCCGTCGCACTAGCAGGTCGGAACGTCGAAGTGTGAGCTGCAGGATGCAGCGTCGCCGCGCGTGACGGGCAAAGGTGTGAATACCACGTCACGTCAAACGGGGGGCTGCACGACGCAGCCCCCCGAACGTTCCACCGACCCCCGCACCACATGTTACACCCTCATAATCAGGTGCGCGCCGTCATCCACTCCACGCAACCAGAACGATGAGCAGATCGGTGATTCCGACCATCCCGTCACCGTCGAGATCCGCCGGGCAGCCGGCGCACGGGCCCCACGCCGCGAGCACGGCGAGGATGTCGGAGAAGCCGACCATGCCGTCGCCGTCGATGTCGCCGACCACGGCGTTGCCGTCGTCGACCTGGATGCCGATGCGGTACGCGCAGAACTCAGTCTCGGCGCGGAAGGTGGACGCCGCGAGCAGCGTCGTTCCACCTGCGAACAGGAGAGCGGGGTCGACCTCGGGCAGCGCCGTCGCCGCGATCGCAATGCCCGACGGGTCGAGATTCGTCCCATCCGGCGCGATCCGCGCGCCGAAGATGTCCGTCCGCTCATCGAAGTAGATCACCGAGTTTCGCTTATCCTGCCACGCGACGAGGAACTCGCCGCCCGTCCACGTCGCGACGGGATAGAGCTGCCGGTCGGGGGCCGCGGCGACGATGAACTCCGCCGCGGGGAACGTCCCGTCGGGCTGCATGAGCCGGCCCCTGATGTTGCTGTCCGCCGAGGCGACGGAGCCGTCGCTCCAGACGAAGAGCGCCTGCTCGCCGGAGACGGCGACGTCCGGCCGCCACCCACCGAAGGAGACGAAGAAGACTCCGGGCGATGTCCCGTCGGCGTCGACGAACGCGCCGCGCACGCTCGCATTGGGCTCGTCGTGCGAGATGTTCGTCTGCCAGGTAAGCAGCCACCGGTCGCCCCAGCTCACCACGCGCGGGTGCTGCGCGAAGATCACGAAGCCGCCGACGGCGAGCGGCTCGGCGTCGAGCAGCTCGCCGGTCGCGCCGTCCACGCGCATGGTGAACGTCGCCTGCCAATGCGGGTTGTCGAGGAGAAGGTCGACGGCTGCGACGAGGAAAACCGGACCGGCGGCCGCGACGTCCGGCGACTTGCCAGGCATGATCGCGAGCGGCTCGGAATCGACGATCGTGCCGTCCGTGAGCATGCGCCGGCCGACGACGTTCGCGCCGTCCGACCACACGACGAGGTACAGCGAGCCGTTCCATGCCGCGGCGGGCGCGCCGAGCGCCGGCCCCGACGCCAGCTCGATCGGCTCGGCGTCGAGCGCGGCGCCGTCGCCACCCAGGCGCTGCGCCATGATCCGCGCGATGCCTGATACACGGCTGTTGAAGACGACGAGGTGACTTCCCGGGCCTTCCGCCAGATCGGCGGCGAGCTGCGCGGGCGCGCCGTTCGAGAGCGGCTCGGGCGTTGCCATCGCGCCGCCCGGCGAGACCGCCGCGGTGTACACGTCCTTCCTGGCCGCGGCGCTGTTGTTGCCGTCGTTCCACACGGCCTGAATGCCGCCTCCGACGGCGCCGGCGATCGCCATTCGGGCGGGCGTCGACTGCCCGTGTGGGACGTCGAAGCCGTCGAGGTCGAGCACCGTACCGGCTGGCGTCACGCGCGCGAACTTGAACATCCCGCCGGGACGCGGCCACGCGAGCCAGTAGTTCGCGCCGTCGAACGTCATGCTCAGCTCCTCGATGAACGCAACGAAGTCCGCGACGACGATGCCCGCGGGATCGAGCACGGTGCCGTCGGCGCCGACGCGGCACGCGCTCACGAAGCCCTTCGTGCTGCTGTTCCAGTGCCACGCCACGAGGAAGTCCTCGCCGTCCGTGGCAACGAACTCGGCGCCCGGCAGGGTGAACGGCGCCGGGTCGATGGGCGTCAGGTCGGGCGCATATCGCCGCGCGTTCTTGCCGTCGAACGAGCTGGACCAGATGAAGAGGTACTGCCCCTGGGCGAACGCGAGGTCGAAGTCGAGGAGGAAGAGCGTCTCGTGGATCAGCGTGCCGAGCGGGTTCGCCACGGCTCCATCGCCGAGCACGCGCACGGCGTGCAGGCCGTCCGTCATGCCGCTGCTGCGCGTCAGGATCATCCACTCGCCGTCGCCGCCGGCGACTTCGAAGCCCGAGTACGACTCCGCTTCGTGCACCTCGATCGGCGGATCGTCGAGGACGACGCCCGCGGCGGTGACCCGCGCCGCCTGGAGGCGCACGAAGGTCGGCAGCGTCGGCGTCGGCGTCTCCCAAACGACGAGCCACGCGTCACCGTTCCACGCCACGCGGGCGTCGATCTGGTCGCCGAAGGCCATCGTGATCATGATCGGGTCGCCCAGGAGATGGCCGCTGGCGTCGAGGCGCGCGCCATAGACGTCGGCGCCCGTTCCTTCGGACGCGAACGGTGGGGCATCGTCGGGGCTCGCGCGGTAGTCGCTCCACACGACGAGGTGCGCGTCGGCGCCGCGCGCGATGTCCGGGCGAACCTGCGGCCCGACCGCCGGCGCCATGGCGGCGTCTCCGGGGAGGAACAGCGGAAGCGAGAATGTGGGCGCGGCGGCCGCGATCAGGGGGAGGAACAGCGTGACTGCTCCGCCGCAGGCCAGGGTGCGAGGTGTCATGACGGGGTCTCCCGAGCGTTTGGGTGATGGAGGTAATAGAGGACTGGAGGGCGCCGGTCTTCGTCAGGCCAGCCGATCGAGCGGCGCCATCCATACATAGATGGAAGCGCCGTTCCCCCATGCCCGGACCGGCTCTCCGGGCGCGATCACAGAAACAGGGAATCGACCCTGCGCGGTTCCCCCACACCCATCGCGCACGGCCCCGAACGTCCTGCGCCGGCCGCGATGCCTGCGGAATATGCCTGCCCAGGACAGGATGCCCGGAGGGACGTGGCGGGCCGCACCTGCGTCATGTCGCTTACGCTCGCATGTCCGGCTAGCCGGCGTCCTTGTACACGGCGACCTCGCGCTCGAGGCGTTTGCCCAGACGCCGGTGCTCGACTTCGAGATCGTAGTTCGTCTGGAGATTCAGCCAGAACCTTGCGCTGTTGCCGAAGTACCGTGAGAGGCGGAGCGCCGTGTCCGCGGTGATTCCGCGCTTACCGTGCACGATCTCATTGATCCGACGCGGCGGG
>CAZXBB010000305.1:0-7885 GCA_964638815.1 uncultured Isosphaeraceae bacterium | reverse complement strand
CCGACGTCGAGGCGATCATCAGCCCCAGCTACGCCGCGTCGCTGCTGCTCATCTCGAACTGCACCGGCCACCCGTCACTGACGATCCGCGCCGGCTTCAAGGACGACGGCACGCCGCACGGGATCACGATGGTGGGGCGGCTGTACGAGGAGGGCCGCCTCATCAATCTCGGGATGGCGCTCGAGGGGGAGCTCGGCGTGTGGGATCGGCGGCCTGACCTCGACTGACGACGGCCGGGCTCACCGCCGGAGCCCGCCGCGCATCTCGAGCAGGCGGCCGGCTTCCTCCACGTCCTTGTCCCCGCGCCCCGACACGTTGATCACGAGCACCTGTTCCGCGCTCATCGTCCCCGCCCGCCGGACGGCCTCGGCGACGGCGTGGGCCGTCTCGAGCGCGGGGATGATCCCCTCGCGCTCGCCGAGCAGGCAGAACGCGTCGAGCGCCTCGTCGTCCGTCACGCTGGTGTACTCGACGCGGCCCTCGTCCTTCCAGAACGAGTGCTCGGGACCGACGCCGGGGTAGTCGAGACCGGCCGAGCAGGAATGGACCGGCGCCGTCTGGCCGTCTTCGTCCTGGAGCACGTACGAGAGCGCGCCGTGCAGCACGCCCGGCGCGCCGTGGCACAGCGGCGCCGCGTGCTCGCCGTGCCGCGACGTGCGTCCGCCCGCCTCGACGCCGACGAGCTTCACGCCCCTGTCGTCGATGAAGGGGTGGAAGATGCCCGCCGCGTTCGAGCCGCCGCCGACGCAGGCGACGATGCAGTCGGGGAGCCGCCCCGTCAGCTTCCCGCATTGCTCGCGGGTCTCGTGGCCGATCACCGACTGGAAGTCGCGCACGATCATCGGGAAGGGGTGGGGGCCGACCACCGATCCGAGGATGTAGTGCGTGTTCTCGACCGTCGCCATCCAGTCGCGCATCGCCTCGTTCGTCGCGTCCTTCAGCGTCCGTGAGCCGCTGTCGACGACGTTGACCTTCGCACCCAGGAGCTTCATCCGGAAGACGTTGAGCCGCTGGCGGCGGACGTCCTCGGCGCCCATGTAGACTTCACAGGTGAGGCCGAAGTGCGCGCACGCGGTCGCGGTCGCCACACCGTGCTGCCCGGCGCCGGTCTCCGCGATCACGCGCCGCTTGCCCATGCGACGCGTGAGCAGGGCCTGGCCGATCGTGTTGTTGATCTTGTGGGCGCCGGTGTGCGCGAGGTCCTCGCGCTTGAGGAGGATCCGGGCGCCGCCGGCGGCCTCGGTGAGACGCGGCGCCGCGGTCAGCGGCGTCGGGCGTCCGACGTAATCACGGAAGAGACCGTCGAGCTCCGCGCGAAACGCGGGATCGGAGCGGGCTTCGGCGTACGCCCCCGCGAGCTCGTCCAGACCGCAGATGAGCGTCTCGGGCACGTAGCGGCCGCCGAAGATGCCGAAGCGGCCGGACGCGTCGGGAGCGTGGGAGAGGGCAGTCATGGACGCAAGCATATGATGGACGCAAGCATATTGACATGGACGCGGTCCATCGACGTCGCGCGGACGTTTGCGGCCTGTTCGTAAGTAAAATTCCGGCGCGCGTCGCCAGCGCGACGATCGCGCGCACTCACGGGACGGCGTGCGCCGTCCGCGGATTTCTTCCTTGCCACGCGCGAGCGGGGTGTTATTCTGGGCGCGGTTTCCCGGACACTGGGCGGACGCGCCGGCAACGGCGCGTCGATGCCCGGGGGCCGCTCGTTCGTCATGCGGGAGCTCGCGGCGGCTGACGGCCGAACGCCGAGACCGGTCGCGAACTGCCGGCATGACCCCTCACTCGATTTCCTCCGGTCGAAGGAAAAGGGAACCGTCATGCGCCATTTGTCATCGCTCTCTCGCCACGGAATCGTCTTCGCGGCGGCGGTCGCGTTCGCGGCCGGCCTGACGCCGCTCGCTTCGGCCCAGCCGTGCATCGAACCGGACGCCGGCGGCACCGTTCACCTGCCGCCGGCAGGGTGCGGCTACCTGAGCCCCGACGACGTCCACATCCTGATCGACGGCCTGCCGCCGGGCACGACGATCGAGATCGGCATCGAGCACCAGAAGTTCTTCAACGTGCAGCGTCAGCCCGGGGGCCGGTTCGGTCCGGACGGCGAGATCGAGCTCTTCGACTCGTTCCTGTTCATGGAGATGAACGGCACCGGCGAGCTGGCCGGCTTCAGCCGGTTCATCGTCATGCAGGTCAACTGCGAGGTGCACACCGGCCCGCGGACCCTGGGCGATCCCGTGCAGACGTTCCCGAACGAGATGTTCCAGCTCCAGGGAGGGCTCTTCGGCGACCCGGACTTCGAACACATCCAGATTCAGGCCGGCGGGGCCTTCGGCCTGCCGAGCCCGGGACAGACGACGCTCACCGATCTCGGCGACGGCAGGTGGAACGTGGACAGCTTCTTCGACGTCCACTACCGAATCGACTTCGCGGGCGCACCGGGGAGCGTCCTCGAGGGACTCGGCGGCACGACGGATGCGACGGTCCGCATGTCCGCGGGCGAGCCCGTCGATGGAAGCGACTGCGCGCTCGAGGAAGACTTCGACGACTATCCCGCCGGGAGCGTCATCGTCGGCCAGGGGGGGTGGGAAGCCTGGGACAACGACCCCATCTTCCAGGACGGCATCGTGACTCCGGCGATCGCGCGCTCGCTGCCGCACTCGCTCGAGATCGACGCCAGCGACGATATCGTCCACCAGTTCAGCGGCGTCAACTCGGGCCGGTGGAAGGTCAGGCTTCACCAGTACATTCCGAGCGGGTTCTCCGGACAGACGTTCGTCATTCTGCTGAACGCCTATGTACCGGACGGCAACCCGGCCAGTAAGAACTGGTCGACGCAGGTCGTTGCCGATGCCGCGACCGGCAACGTGCAGGATTTCAACGGCACCGGCAGCGCGCCGATCGTCTTCGACGCGTGGATCCCGATCGACGTGATGATCGATTTCGATCTCGACCGCCAGGTCGTGACGTACAACGGCCAGGAGATCATCAACGACACGTGGACCGGGCACGTCCCGCCGGCCGGCGGGCTCAACCTCGCGGCCCTGGACCTCTTCTCCAACGGCGCAACGCGCGCCTTCTACGACGACGTCTCGGTGTGCCCCGACCCGGATCCCTGCCCGGAGGACATCGACGGCAGCGGTCGGGTGGACTTCGGCGACATCCTGGCCGTGCTCGGGGACTGGGGCCCGTACGCGCCCTGTCCCCCGTACAAACTGGCGGACATCAACCGCAACTGCGCGGTCGATTTCCAGGACATCCTCGCGATCCTCGCGGCCTGGGGCCCGTGCATCGACTGCCTGATCCCGAACGAGGATCCGTTCACGACGCTCACCGAACCGGGTGCGGAGACCACGGTGGAGTTCGGCTCCGCGGACATCCCGCCGATTCCGGCGGACTTCTTCTTCCCGGGCTCGGAACCGTTCATGGGCCAGATCCCGCTCGCCGGGTTCTTCGGCGACGACTCGGACCTCCATCTCGTCGATACGCGGGTACGACGCAGCGGCCCGGTCGACTTCCCGGGGACCGGCTTCCCGCGTCCGGCCACTCCGGTGCAGATCGAGATCGTCGAGCTCTCGCTCACCAGCGTCCAGCCGATCACGGTGAGCGGCCAGAACTGGGTCGTGGCGATGGGGCTGAGCGACAACCAGGTGCCCGGCCTCCTCAACGCCACTCTCGAGAGTGCCGACGGCGGACAGACCCAGGCAGTCGTGCCGGTGCGGCCACGGTTCATCTTCGCGCCCGAGCAGGATCTCGACCTGCTCGCGCAGGGGGTCATCCAGCCCGAGGACGTGCGGCTTCGCTTCTTCGACTTCGACCAGGCGGGTCTGCCCGCGGTGAACATGGGCTGGGACGAGCCGTTCCCGTTCTCGACCCGTCCGCCGGCCCAGGGCTTCTTCAACCAGTGCGAGCTCGGCAACCCGTTCCCGTTCTTCCCGGGCGTGCCCCCGGGCGGCGGCGACGACGGCGCCGACGCGCCCGGTCTTCCCCCGCACATCGCGGCCGGCGGACCCGGCCACCTGCACTACGTCTGCCCGCCGCCTCCGCCGCCGCCGGGCCTGTGCACCTACTCGCTCCTCGGCGCGTCGCCGTGCTTCCCGGTCGGCGGCGGCGGTCAGTGCCCGGCGCCTCCCGTCGGGAAGATCCTGCTGCCGTGCGGACCGCTCGGGCCGTGCCCGTTCTTCAACCCGTGCCCGCCGTTCCTGATCGTGATCTTCCCGTGCCAGCCCCCGGGCACGGGGTTCTGCGTGGGGTTCTACCGGTGCACGGGGTGCAATCCCTGCTAAGCCAGGGCGCCCGCGTGGCAGGGAGTGAATCCCCGGTCCCGGATGAAGGAGAAGGGCCGGACCCCGCCGGGGTCCGGCTTTTGTTTGCGCGGCGGCCGTATCGACCGTGCCGCAACGCGCGCGCGCGCGGAGCCGGATCCCGACGGACAGGAGGAGAACACGAGGCGCGGTCCCGGGCAGCGGTGAAGAGCGCACCCGCGAACCCCGCACCGGTCAACGCTCAGAACGGGTTCCAGTTCGCGAGGATGATGAGCACCTCGGCGAACCCCACCACGCCGTCCGCGTTCTGATCGAGCAGACAGTACGCCGGTGGCGGAGGGCAGACGCCCCAGCCCCCCAGCACGGCGAGGATGTCCGCGAAGCTGACGCTGCCGTCGCCGTCCACGTCGCCCGGCCTCGGCTCGCTGATCGTGATGCGCCCGTCGATCACGCCGGGCACGACGAGCTGCGGCAGGCCGCTCGGCCAGCGCACGAAGATCGTCTCGACCTCGTCCGCCGCGCCAAGACCGAACTCGAGCGGCAGGCTGTTGAAGGAGCCGCGTCCCGCGCCGCCGCTCACCTCCTGCACCGTCCGCATGCCGCCGGCTGCCGTCACCTCGACGCGGGCGCCGATGGCGCTGCGGTTGCTGGTCATGCCGACGAGCTTGACGGTGATCCAGTGGTTCGTGTTGCCTGAGTCGTTTCGCCAGAGCCGCGTCGCGTCGCTGATCGCGCCCGTCAGCACGATGTCGAGGTCGCCGTCGTCGTCGTAGTCGGCGAACGCGACGCCGCGGCCGTCCCAGTCGGCGCTGCCGGTCAGCGTCGCCGTGACGTCCTCGAAGCCGGTCGTGCCGGCGAGGTTGCGGAACAGCACGCTCTTCGTGCTCGTTTCGGAGAAGCCGTTCGTCACGAAGAAGTCCTGCCAGCCGTCATTGTCGATGTCGCCGGCGTTGCAACTGATGCCCCAGCCCAGCGGGTCCTCGGTTCCGGTGTCGGCGGCGACATCGACGTAGACCGTTCCGTCGCCCTCATTCCGGTAGAGCGCGTTCTTCACGGGTTCCTTCCCGCCGCCCGGCCACGTCGTCCAGTAGAGGTCCATGTCGAGGTCGTTGTCGTAGTCGAACGACAGGACGCCCATGCCGAGGCCGTGAGCGGTGATGCCCGCTTCCTCGGCGATGTCGGTGAACGTGCCATGGTCGTTGATGAACAGGTTGCTCAGGTCGTCGCTGCGGTTGCCGTTGTAGATGTCGATCCAGCCGTCGTTGTTGACGTCGGTGCCGACCACGCCCACGCCCTGCCCGTCCGGATCCGTGCCGAGGACCGGTGCGACGTTCGAGAACGTCAGGTTGCCGAGGTTGCGGTAGAGGATGTCAGGCCCGATCGCGTTGACGTAGATGTCGAGCAGACCGTCGCGGTCGTAGTCGAGGAACGCCATGCCACGGCTGCTGCCGTCCTCGTCGATGCCCGCGGCGGCGGCGACGTCGGTGAACGTGTACTCGCCGCCCTCGCCGGCGGGGCCGTCGTTGCGGTAGAGCGCGTCGGACCCGCCGCCGAAGTTCACGACGTAGAGGTCGAGGTCGCCGTCGTTGTCGCGGTCCCCGAACGCCGTGCCCACGCTGAAGCCCCCGTTGCCGGTTCCCGTCGCGGCCGTCACGTCGGTGAACACGTCGTTTCCGTCGTTGCGGAAGAGCGTGTTGGGGCCGTCGGACGTGAGGTAGAGATCCTCGTCGCCGTCGTTGTCATAGTCGCCCCACGCGCACGATTCGGTGAGCGTGTCCGGGAGACCGTCGCCGATGACGGCCGTCATGTCGGTGAAGGTCACCGGGTTGACGGTGATCTGCCGGTTGGCAGCCACGTCCTTCACGACCGTCCGCCGGCCGTCCGGCCACTCCACCGTGACCTCGAGCACCGTCTCCGCGTCGCCGAGACCGAAGAACGCCTCCGCCGGCTCCTGGCCGAAGAAGCTCGACCCCGCGGTGATCACCCGCGCCATCTCGAGGTCGCCGGTCTTCGCGCGCACCACGGCGCCGATCGCGCGGTGATTCGGCCCGGTCATCCGCGGCTTGACGACGAGCCAGTTGCCGCCCGTCCCGTCCGCGGCCGCGTTGTTCTCGAGCAGACGCAGCAGGTGGGGGCGCGAGCCGTTGCCGTTGCAGGTCTGGACGAGGTCCAGATCTCCGTCGCGATCGGAGTCGATCGCGATGACGGCGCTGCCCCAGTAGGTGTCGTTGAACCCGACGGCATCCGAGACGTCCGTGAACGGCGCGCCGCCGCCGTTGTTGAGGAAGAACCTCGAGGGGTCCGCCTGGTCGGGACCGTCGAACCACCCGTTCGTCACCGCGAGATCGAGGTCGCCGTCGTTGTCCGCGTCGAAGAACTGCGCGCCCCACCCCCAGTCGCTGTCGTCCACGCCAAGCGTCTGCGCGACCTCGGTGAAGATGAGCACCGGGCCGACCGAGTCGTTGCGGTAGAGCACGTTGTGACGGGCCGTGCTCTTGATGTTCGTGACGTAGATGTCGAAGTCGCCGTCGTTGTCGTAGTCGCCGAGCGTCACGCCCATGTCGTTCCAGGCGCTGTCGGTCCGCGAGGGGCCGGCGAAGTCGACGAACGTGTTGTTCCCCTGGTTGAGCCAGAGGTGGTTCACGTTGAAGTCGACGGCGTGGTAGATGTCGAGGCGGCCGTCGCGGTTGAAGTCGTGCATCACCGGCTGCCAGTGGCCGCCGACGATGTAAAGACCCGACGACTGCGTGATCGGCGTGAACGTGCCGTCCCCGTCGTTCAAAAGGAGCTGGGGAGGGCCGAACCACAGGCTGATGAGGAGATCGAGGTAGCCGTCGCCGTTGATGTCGCCGGCGCACATGCCGCCGCGGTGCGGCGTGGTCGATTCGATCGCGTCGTTCGGGATCTCCGCCGCAACGGTCACGTCCTCGAAGTGGTCGGGCGAGACCTGGCGGTAGAGCCACAGCGTGCTCGTGTTCGTGCAGTCCTGTCCCGCGTTCCAGCAGTCGCCGGCGACGAAGAGATCGAGCTTGTGATCGCCGTCGTAGTCGAACCAAAGCGCGACGCGGCTCCGCGCGAACGAGTTCAGCCCGCACTGGGCGGCGACCTCCTCGAACCGGCCGTCCCCCAGGTTGCGGTAGAGCTGGTCCGGGAATCCCTCGGCGGTCGGGACGAAGAGGTCGATGTCGCCGTCGTCGTCGTAGTCGGCGGCGGCGACCCCGGCGCCGTCGCCGTTGGCCATCGTGTAGGACAGGATCCCGCGGTCGGGTCCGACGTCCGTGAAGGCGAAGCCGACGCCGGCGCTCGCGGCGGTCGTCGTGGCGATCGCGCAGGAGCCGGCGAGCACACAGGTCGGGTATCGCATCGTCTTTCCTGTTTCCTTCCTGACCCCGCCTTCCTGACCCAGCCTCCAGAAGCCTATCTGGCGGGCAGGGTCGGTCAAGCATCTGGTCGCGGCGGAGCCACTTTCCGATAACGCGGCGATCGACGCCGTGGTTCCCGAAATGGAAGAAGCCCGGGACGGGAGGCACGCGCGACGCGGCGCACCGCCGCGGCCCGCGGCACGATCCACCCGATTCGGGAACCGGGCTGTGATAACCTGTCGCACCACCCGGCGGGAC
>CAZXBB010000304.1:0-6685 GCA_964638815.1 uncultured Isosphaeraceae bacterium | reverse complement strand
CCCCGTCACCGCACAGGACCGGGGCACACCGGAGGCCGGCCGTGTGCCGGAGGCCGGCCGTGTGCCGGAGGTCAACCGTGTGTCGGAGGCCGGCCGTGTCACGGAGACCGGCCGTGTCACGACAACGTGTGCCCCGGTCCTTGGCTCGGCAAGGGCCGGGTGGGGTCCGCGCGTCGTGCCGTGCCCGTCGTTGCATTCGTGACCCACCCGGCCCTGTCAGAGCACAGGACCGGGGCACACCGGAGGCCGGCCGTGTCACGACAACGTGTGCCCCGGTCCTTGGCTCGGCAAGGGCCGGGTGGCGTGCGAGTCCGATCGGACTCCGGTTGACACGCGCCGGGTTCCGTGTGCCCCGGTCTTTGGCTCGGCAAAGGCCGGGTGGCGTGCGAGTCCGATCGGACTCCGGTTGACACGTGCCGTGTTCCGTGTGCCCCGGTCTTTGGCTCGGCAAAGGCCGGGTGGCGTGCGAGTCTGATCCGGCTGATCGCGCCGGCGGGCGCGGCAGCGCGTGCTCGCGTTCCGCGCACCGGGGCACCCCGACCGTCGCAACTCGACCAGACCGTCGCGATCTGCGCCGTCCTCTGCGGCCGGTCGCGCTGAATCCCGCTGTGCGTGACGCTGGTCAATGAAAGTCGCGCGACCGCCCCGCGGCGATCCCGGCGAACCGTTCGTCGAGCCCATCCAGACGCGTCACCTTGACGTGAACCACCGCGCCCTGACGCTCGATGCGGCCGCGGGCGAGGACGGCGACGCCGTGCCGGGCCACGCGCCGGTCGCGCCGGTAGATTCCGGGGCTGACGATGAGGTTCGCGATGCCCGTCTCGTCCTCGAGCGTCATGAAGACGATGCCGCCCGCGGTGCCCGGACGCTGACGCACCAGCACGAGACCGGCCACCGCCACGGCCAGACCGTGCGGCCAGCGGTCCTCGTCCGCGAGCTGCACCGCTTCCGTCGCGCCCATCTCCCGGATCGCGTCGCGCACGAACGAGATCGGATGCGCCTTGAGCGAGAGCTGCGTCGACGCGTAGTCGTACGCCACCTTCTGCGGCAGGCCCACCGCGGGAAGCGACGCCGCGCCGCGCGACCGCCGCGTCGCGGCAGTGTCCTCGATGCCGTCGAACATCGGCAGCCCCTCGTCGCGCAGGGATCGCACCTCCCACAGCGCACGCTGCCGGTCGAGCCCCATCGAGCCGAATGCGTCCGCCTTGGCCAGACGCCTGAGCACCGATATTTTCACACCGCTCGCGCGACGCAACGCCTCGACGGAATCGAACGGCCCCGACGCCGCGACCGCTCGTGCGATCGCCCGGGCGTCGTCCTCACGCAGCCCCTTCACGAGACGCATGCCGAGGCGGAGGGCTTGTGGGGTCTCGTCACCGCCAGGCGCACGCTCGAGCGTGCAATCCCACGCGCTGCGATTGACGTCCACCTCCCGCACCTCGACACCGTGCTCCTGCGCGTCGCGGACGATCTGGGCCGGGGCGTAGAACCCCATCGGCTGGCTGTTGATGAGCGCGGCGGCGAAGGCGGCCGGATGGTGGTGCTTCAGCCACGACGACACGTAGACGAGATGCGCGAAGCTGGCCGCGTGGGACTCGGGGAACCCGTACTCGCTGAAGCCCTGGATCTGCCTGAAGCAGCGATCCGCGAAGTCGCGCTCGTAGCCGCGCTCGACCATTCCCGAGACGAGCTTGACGCCGAACTGCTCGATCTGGTTGCCCTTGCGTTTCCACGCCGCCATCGCGCGGCGCAGCCGGTCCGCCTCGCCTGGCGTGAATCCCGCCGCCACGATCGCCAGCGCCATCGCCTGCTCCTGGAAGAGCGGCACCCCGAGCGTCTTGCCGAGCACGTTGCGGACCGCCTCGCTCGGATACGTCACCGGCTCCTCACCGTCGCGGCGACGCAGGTAGGGATGCACCATGTCGCCCTGGATGGGCCCGGGCCGCACGATCGCGACCTCGATCACGAGGTCGTAGAAGCACCGCGGGCGCAGCCGCGGCAGCATCGACATCTGCGCGCGCGACTCGATCTGGAAGACGCCGACGGTGTCGGCGCGGCAGATCATGTCGTAGACGGCGGGGTCTTCGGGGGGGATGGTGTGCAACTGGAGCGGCGGAGCGACGGATCGACGGAGCGACGAAGGGGCTGAGTTGTCAACCAGGCCTTCTTGCCCTGAAGACTTCGCATCAACGCCTGCTCCGTCGCTTCGTCGCTTCGTCGCCTGGTTCACAAGCTCAAGAGCCTTTCGAATACAAGTGAGCATCCCCAGCCCGAGCACATCGACCTTCAGCATCCCCATCGCATCGATGTCGTCCTTGTCCCACTCGATCACGGTCCGGTCCGGCATCGCGGCGTTCTCGATGGGGACGAGCTCGCACAGGGGACGTTGCGTCATCACGAAGCCGCCGACGTGCTGCGAGAGGTGACGGGGGAAGCCGAGGATCTGGTCGGCGAGGACGCGCAGGCGTCGGATCGTCGGATCGTCGGGGTTGACGCCGATGTCGTGGAGCGCGTTCGCATCGCCGACGCCGTTGTGCCACCAGTCGATGTTCTTCGCGAGGCGGTCAACGCAGTCGAGCGAGAGTCCGAGCGCCTTGCCGACGTCGCGCACCGCGCTGCGACCGCGGTAGGAGATGACCTCGGCCGTCAGCGCTGCGCGGGCGCGGCCGTACTTGCCGTAGATGTACTGGATGACCTCCTCCCGCCGCTCGTGCTCGAAGTCGATGTCGATGTCCGGCGGCTCGTCGCGTTCGCGGCTGATGAACCGCTCGAAGAGAAGGTCGTGACGGTCCGGATCGACCGCCGTCACCGCGAGGCAGTAGCACACCGCCGAGTTCGCCGCCGCCCCGCGGCCCTGGCAGAGAATCCCGCGTGACTGTGCGAAGTGCACGAGGTCGTGCACCGTGAGGAAATACGGCGCGTACGAGAGCTCTTCGATCAGGCCCAGCTCGTGGTCGATCTGCCGCTGCACCTTTGCGGGCACGCCCGCGGGATAGCGTTGCCGCGCACCTTCGGCGGTGAGGGTGCGCAGGTGCTCCATCGGCGTCCGGTCCGGCGGGCAGACCTCGTGCGGATACTCGTAGCGCAGCTCGTCGAGGCTGAAGCCCGCGGCGCGGTCGGCGATCGCGACGGTGCGGGCGATCGCGTCGGGATACCCGGCGAAGAGACGCGCCATCTCCGCGGGCGTCTTGAGATGACGCTCCGCGTTCGACAGCAGGCGGAACCCCGCCGTGTGAATCGTGCACCGATGCCGGATGCAGGCCAGCACATCGTGGAGCGCGCGGCGTTCCGGCACGTGGTAGTGGACGTCGTTCGTCGCGACGAGCGGCACCCCGATGTGCGTCGCGAGCGCGGCGATCTGCGCGAGACGACCCGGGTCGTCCGGTCCGTAGACGCACGACGCCGCGAGGGAGAGACGGTCGCCGTCGAACACCGCCTGCAATCCGCGCAGGACCTCGACGAGCGACTGGTCGAGCACTGCCGGCGGCACGACGACGGCGAGCAGCCCCTCGTGATGCTCGACCAGGTCGTGCAGCGCGAGATGGCACTCGCCCTTTGGCGCGCGACGCTTGCCCAGGGTCAGCAGCCGGCACAACCCGGCGTACGCGGCGCGATCCGTGGGATAGACGAGGATGGAGAGCAGGTCGTCCGCGGGCGTCCGCGGCGTCGCGATCTGTCGCACGCCCAGCTCGAGCCGCGCCCCTGCGACGAGCGGAATTCCCGCCTCCTTCGCCGCGACGTGCGCGCGCACGATCCCCGCGAGACTGTTGCGATCCGTCACCGCGACCGCCCGCTGACCGAGCGCCGCTGCCCGCTCGACGATCTCCTCGGGGTGGCTCGCGCCGGTGAGGAAGGTGAAGTTGGTGGTGACGAAGAGGTCCGCGTAGGTACGCGACGAAGCGACGAAGTGACGGAGCGACGAAGGGGGATCACTGCGTCCGCTCTTCCACGGGTGGGGGCGATTCTTTGGTGCGGGTGTCTCGGGCATCGGATCAGGCCCATTCGCCGTGCAGGAACCACCGGCCGCTCTCGAGTGCGCGGTAGATCCACAGCCACCGCCCCTTCTCGTCCTGGATGCGGAAGTAATCACGAGCTGAAGCACACGTCGCAACCGAAGCGAGCGTCTCTCCTTCGTCGCTTCGTCGCTCCGTCGCTTCGTCGCTCTCCCCCCACCATTCACCCTCGATCCGCTCCGGACCGAAGCTCGCCGTTACCCGCAGGGTCTCGTTGCGCCACCGCAGTCGCGACGGCGGGCCGTCGGGCACGAGGGCGATCACGTCGATCGGCTCGCTCGGATCGAGCAGAATCGACGGCCGCTCCGATGCCGTACACGCCGCGCCGCGCTCCCGCGTCCCGGCCCGATCGCGGCGGAGCGGTCCCGCCTCGACCGCCGCGCACACGCGGAATGCGCGCTCCGGTACGTGCGACTCGACCAGCTCCGCGCGGACCGTGGCCTCGCGACCGATCCGTCCCGCGAGAACGTCGAGCAGCTCCCCCAGGCTCCGGTCGTCGGCGCCGGGGCTTCCTGCGGCGTCTCCGGAGCACCATCGCTGCGACTGCGCATGACGCAGCCGTCCGACGCGCGGGGCGGCCAGCGTGATCGACTCGATTCCGAACCCGAGGTTGATCCGCTCGACACGCGGCCGCAGCAGCGACCACAGGTGACGCGCGCTCCGGCTCGGGCGGCTGAGCGCCAGCGTCTCGCGCACCGACGCACTGTTCGCGCGCACCAGCGTCAGTTCCAGCGCCGTCGCGCCGCTCTCCCGCTGCGCGAGCTCCCGCACGAGCCCGTCGACCAGGTCCTGCACCGTCTGCATGATTCCCTCCAGCGCCCGCACCGGGCCGTCGAAGCTCCGCTCGACACGCGGGATCCCGATCCGCCGCACGGGCTCGATCGTCTCGAACGCCTCCCCGAGCGCCTGGTCGATTCGCAACAGGACATCGGGCTCGAATCGCGTCGCGAGCTCGAGACGCGGCAGCGTCAGGATCTCGTCGATCGTCACGATGCCCACCTCGTGCAGAGCGTCGCACGCCGCCGGTTCGAGACGCAGCCCCTCGATCGGAAGCGACGCGAGCGCGGACCGGATCGAGCCGGCGGCGACGACCGTTCGTTCCGCGTCGCCGAAGCGGGCCACCGCCCACGCCCCGCCGTATGTCTCCGCCGTCGCCACCCGCCCCCGCACGCCGAACCCTGCGACGGAGTTGCCGACGAGGTTGACCAGACGCCGCTCCCCGTGAAACAGCCGTTCGCACCCGGCGATGTCCATGAGCAGACCGTCGGGCGGATCCACCGCGACGATCGGCGAGAATCGCAGCGCCCACGTCGCCAGTCGCTTCAGGGCGCGGAGCTCGCGCGCCGCATCGACCGGCTCGACGTGCGGCGCCCCCGCCCCCTCCGCCCCCTCCGCCCCCTCCGCCCCCCCCGCCCCCTCCGCGATCAACGCCCGCGCGTGCGTGAGCGTCATCCCCGCGTGGACACCGTCCGCCGCGGCCCGCTCGCAGCACCGCGCGACCCGCTCCACGCCCGCGGCCGTCTCGACGAGAAGGATCGCCGGTCTACGCGGTCCTTCGCTCGCGTCGGCGGACTGCCCGTTCGATCCGCCGTTCCTCGCGCACCCTCGTTCCGGGCTGGTTCCCCCCCGCGTTCGCGCTGAGCTGGTCCCCCCGCGTGTTCGCGCTGAGCTGGTCCCCCCGCGCGTTCGCGAGGAGCTGGTCCCCTCGCACATTCGCGCGGAGCTGGTCCCCTCGCGCGTTCGCGCGGAGCTGGTCCCCTCGCACGTTCGCGCGGAGCTGGTCTCCTCGCACGTTCGCGCGGAGCTGGTCTCCCCGCACGTTCGCGCGGAGCTGGTCTCCCCGCGCGTTCGCGCGGAGCTGGTCTCCCCGCGCGTTCGCGCGGAGCTGGTCTGTCCGCGCGTTTGCGCGGGGCTGGACTCCCCGCACGTTCGCGCGGAGCTGGTCCCCCCGCACGTTCGCGCTGAGCTGGTCCCCCCGCGCATGCGCGCGGAGTTGGTCTCCTCGTACGTTCGCGCGGAGCTGGTCCACCGATGACGCCGCCGGACGAGGTCGATCGACCACGTCGGCAGATGAAGCGACAATGCCCTGGGCATGACTCCACTCCAACACCCAGCGGCGCATACCGGTCTCCTTCTCCTCGCGTTCCGGTTCATCCGGATTCACGTTCCCCGAGTCATCGCGTCCATGCCGACGAAGCGATGCGTTCTCCGGCGCAACACCTCGTGAGAAAGAATGCCTGCTTCCCTGGCTCGAGTCGGAATGTGCCGCCATTCGTTTGTTTGAGGGCTCCGTACGGCCTTCCGGGCCGATACTCGCTCC
This sequence comes from uncultured Isosphaeraceae bacterium, assembly GCA_964638815.1. GTDB lineage: Bacteria > Planctomycetota > Phycisphaerae > Phycisphaerales > SM1A02 > CAZXBB01. The sequence goes on along the minus strand of CAZXBB010000304.1, from coordinate 352 downwards.
TGCGCGCTCCGCGGCGGATTCGATCCGCCGCTGCGTCCGGACGTCCAAGGTCGTTCGCTCTGGGGCGGATTCGATCCGCGCCTGCGCCTGGACGTCCAAGGTCGTTCGCTCCGGGGTGGATTCGATCCGCCGCGGCGCCTGGACGTCCAAGGTCGTTCGCTCCGCGGTGGATTCGATCCGCCGCTGCGTCTGGACGTCCAAGGTCGTTCGCTCCGCAGTGGATTCGATCCGCCGCTGCGTCTGGACGTCCAAGGTCGTTCGCTCCGCAGTTGATTCGATCCGCCGCTGCGCCGGGACGTCTAAGGCGATTCGCTCCGCAGTGGATTCGATCCGCCGCTGCGTCTGGACGTCC
>CAZXBB010000303.1:0-12593 GCA_964638815.1 uncultured Isosphaeraceae bacterium | reverse complement strand
TCAAACCGACCCGGTCACATCGACCCGGTCACACCGACCCGGTCACACCGACCCGGTCCATGCATGACATTGGCTAACATCCCGCGTGGACCGGCGTCCGGTCCGGCAGGGCGAACCGGCGGTGCGAACCGGCAGGGCGGCGACATGCACGACGGCGACATGCACGACGACGACACAATCGACGACCGCACGCTGTTCGACCAGGTGCTCGCGCTTCCGCCGGCCGAGCGGGCGGGCTTCGTCCGCGCCCGTTGCGCGGGGGACGCGGGACGCGCGGGCCGGGTGCTCGCGCTCGTCGCCGCGCACGAACGCGAGGCGGGAACGCAGGACCGCGCATGGACCGACGCCCTGCCGGCGATGACCCCGACGATGCCCGATTGGGTCGACACCTATCGCATCCTCGAGCACCTGGGCGAGGGCGGCATGGGGGTCGTGTATCTCGCCGAGCAGACGGAACCGGTCCGACGCCGCGTGGCGCTGAAGATCCTGAAGTCCGGTTCCGATTCGAGCGAGGTCGTCGCCCGATTTCACGCCGAACGCCAGGCGCTGGCGCTGATGAGCCATCCCAACATCGCGCGCATCCTCGAGGCCGGCATGGTGGAGGGACGCCCGTACTTCGTCATGGAGTACGTGGCGGGCATGCCGATCACCGAGTACTGCGACCGCCGGCGGCTCGGGATCGACGACCGCCTCCGCCTCTTCGCGAAGGTGTGCCGGGGCGTGCAGCACGCCCACCAGAAAGGCATCATCCATCGCGACCTCAAGCCGACGAACGTCCTCGTGATGGACGAGGAAGGGCAGCCGGTCCCGAAGATCATCGACTTCGGCATCGCGAAGGCCATCGGCCTCAAGCTGACCGAGCACACGGTGCACACGGAGTTCGGTCGGCTCATCGGCACGCCGGAGTACATGAGCCCGGAGCAGGCGGAGATGACCGCGCTCGACGTGGACACCCGCACCGACGTCTACGCGCTGGGCGCCATCCTGTACGAGCTGCTTGTCGGGGAGCGCGCGTTCGACTTCCGCCGCGGATCGCCGATGGGACTGTCGCAGATCCAGCGCACGATCATCGAACGCGAGCCCGAGCGGCCGAGCACGCGTCTCGGTCGGCTCGAGGACGCGGGGCGAAACGCGGCGGAGCGCCGACGGACCGACCCCGCCTCGCTCGCGCGCATCGTGCGCGATGATCTCGACTGGATCACCCTCAAGGCGCTGGAGAAGGACCGCACGCGCCGTTACGCGTCGGCGTCCGAGCTGGCCGCGGACATCGACAGGTCTCTCGCCGGCGAGACGGTGAACGCGCGACCGCCGAGCGCCGCGTACAAGACGCGCAAATTCCTGCGGCGTCACCGCCTCGCGGTGACCGCGGCGGGGATCGTCGCGGCCGCCCTCGTCGGTGCGACGCTGATCTCCGCGAGCTTCGCCGTCGGGGAAGCGCGTCAGCGACGACGCGCCGAGGACGCCGGCGAAGCAGCCGTCCGCGAGCGCGACACGGCGCTGGCCGTCATCGACTTCCTGACCGACGACATGCTGGCGGCCGCGCAGCCCTCGAACCGTCCGGGGCGGGGCCGCGACGTCACGATGCGCGAGGTTCTCGACGCGGCGGCCCGGCGCATCGAGGCATCGTCGGGTCCGGGCGGGCGCTTTCACGGCAAGCCGCTGGTGGAAGCGACGATCCGCGATGCCCTGGCGGAGACGTACCGCCACCTGGCCGTGCTGGACGCGGCCGAGATTCATGCGCGTCGCGCGCTGGAGCTGCGCCGTACGCACCTCGGCGAGACGCACGACGACACGCTGCTCGCGACGTACGAGCTCGGCGCCATCCTGCGCAACGCCGGCCGGCTCGCCGACGCCGAGCGGCTGCTCACCCGGGTCCTGGAGATCCGCACCGCCGGTGCGTCGTCGGACGACGAGCTGGAGCTGGCGGACGCCCAGGCCGCGCTGGCCAACGTCTACGCCGATCAGGGCCGGCACGAGGAAGCCGAGTCGCTGAACCGAAAGGCGCTCGCGACGCGCGAGGTGCGTCTCGGGTCGGACGACCCCCGTACGGTATCGATCCGCGCCAACCTCGGCGCGCTGCTGTTCCTCGCGGAGCGCTTCGACGAGGCGGAGCCGCTGCTGAAGGCGAGCCTGGAGTCGGAAACGCGGCGGCTCGGCGCGGACGATCCTTCGACGCTGCTGACGAAGAACAGTCTTGCCGTGCTGTACGCCCGGACGGGCCGGACGGACGACGCGGGCCGCCTGATCCGCGAGGTGAGCGAGAGCGCCGCCCGCGTGTACGGTGAAGACCATCCGAACGCACTGGCGGCGATGACGAACCTCGGGCGGTTCTACGTGCAGACGGGGCAGCTCGAGCGCGCGGAACCCGTGGTGCACCGTTGCCTCGAGCGCGCGCGGTCGGCGCTGGGCGAGAGCCACCCGACGACGCTCTCGGCGTGGGACGTGCTCGCCCGCCTTCACGAGACGCGGGAAGACGCGGTGCGCGCCGAGTCCGCCCGCCGCGGGTGGCTCGACGGGTGGATCGGCCAGGTGCGCGAGCGCGAGGTGGACGCCGCGACGGTGAACGCGCTCGCGTGGTACCTGCTCGACTCCGGGTACGAGCGGCTGCGCGACCCGGTCCTGGCGCTTGAGCTCGCCCGCCGCGCGGCCGGGATGACCGACAACGCGGATCCGAGCGTCCTGGACACCCTCGCCCACGCCCTGCACGCGAACGGCGACACCGCCGCCGCCCTCGCCCGGCAGCGCGCGGCCGCCGCCCTCGTGCCGGCCGACGACCCGCGTCGCGACCAGTACGAGGCATTCCTGGCGGAGCTCGAGACGGCGCACGCCGCCGAGGCGGGCGGCCGCTAACGCTCGCTCGCGCCGCGCGACCGGAAGCTCCCGTCCTTCCCATGTTCCCCCGCGTGGCCAGCTTGTGGAGTCATTGCACGCCGACGCGCCCGACGCCGGGCCGCGTTTCGGACTTGCCCGCGTGCCCCGGTAATTGGACGTTGATGCTCAGTCGGAGCTCAACCCATGACATCACGTGCGGAGTCCTCAACGCAAAGACGAACGCAAAGACGAACGCAAGAACGACCCGGACTTACCCTCGCCGCGGCGACGCTCGTCCTGCCGTTCCTGGCCTCGGGCATGGCCGACGCCACGACGCCGGAGACGATGACCCTCACCGGCGTGCTCAGGGACTTCAGCGCGATCCATCCCGATTTCGGCATCACCTCCGCCACGGACCGCGGCCAGTACACGTGGAACGTCGGCCCCTACCTCTCCGGCGAGCGTCGACCGGTGTACGGCGGCGGCGGGTCCCGGGTCTACTCGCAGTGGTACGACAAGGACGGCAACCCCATCGCTCCCTACCCGGGCGACGGCGGACTGCCGGGCGGTCACTTCGACGTCGACGTGTACGACGAGGCCACCGATCGGGAGGAGTACCACAAGCACGAGTTCGACGACGCGTTCGACGTCGTGTACATCGACATCGTCAACGACCCCAACCTGCTGTTCGACGACATCATCGCTGACGGCTACCCGAACGATCTTCGCGTCGAGTTCCTCAACCCGCACAACGGAGGCGGTGGGTTCTACGTGTTCCAGGCCGGCGGCGCGCTCGAGACCGGGGCCACGCGTGACGGGTTCACGGCGACGTTCGACCCCGCCCTGCTCACGCGTCTTCGCGTGGACTTCGCCTCGCTCTCGGCGCTCCGCAACACCCGCCCGGGGGACTCCCAGGACGACATCGTCGATCGCGATGACGCGTTCGCCGTGCGCATCTACGACACGGTCACGGGCGAGCTTGTCTACGAGATCGCCGCGTACCAGCACGGAACGTCCGACGACGGCGGCGGCGGCTCGGGAATGTCGGGCACCGACGCGTGCGGCGTGGACTTCGACGACACCGTCGGCGTCGTCGGCCACTCCGGCGCCGGCGCCGTGACGAGCGCCGAGACGTTCGACCAGTGGTACCGGGATGCACCCGGCGTCAACGTGTCACGGTCGCAATCGATCGTTCTCGAACGCGATATCGACGGCGTCTACTCATATGTCAGCGACGATTTCTATCCCGTCGATCGGCAGCTCCTCGGCAACGAGGGCGAGGCGCACAACGGGAACTTCACCTTCTCGATCTCGGGCGACTTCGTGTACGAATCGTGCGGCGGCCAGTTCTTCGAGTTCGAGGGCAGCGACGACTGCTGGGTCTTCATCAACGGTCAACGGGTGATCGACATCGGCGGCGTTGCGACGCCGGATGGCCAGTATGTCGCGCTCGACCGGCTGGGACTGGTCGACGGCGAGCCCTACACGCTCGACTTCTTTTTCGCCCACCGCGGATCGGTTGACGATTCGGTGTTCCGGATGCGGACCAATCTCGAGCTCGTCACCGGCACCCGGTTCACGACGAGCGCCGCATTCGACTGACGGGCCGGCGGCCGTCCGGCCTTCGGCCGGGCTACCGCCCCACCCAAAGCCGCACGGTGGAATCCTGCGCGCCGGTGGCGATGACGGCGCCGTCCGGGCTGAACGCGAGGCACCGGATCGATCCCGTGTGACCCTGGAGCGTGATCAGCGACTTCCACGACGCCGGGTCCCAGAGCTTCACGGTGAAGTACCAGCCCGACGACGCCAGGCGATCGCCGCGCGGGCTGAACGCGAGCCCCGTCACGAACTGCCCGTGACTTTCCATCGTCTCGAGAAGCGTACCGTCCACCGCGTCCCGGACGCAGATCCGCTGATCGCGTCCGCCGCTGACCAGCAGCCGCCCGTCCGGGCTGAACGCGACCGCGTAGACGTCGTGCTCGTGCTCTTCGAGCACCATCAGCTCGCGCAGCGGGCGCAGGCTCCAGACCTTGACGCGGTCGTCCCACGACCCGGTGGCGAGACGCGCGCCGTCGGGGCTGATGGCGAGGTCCCAGACGTAGCCGTCGTGCCCGTCGGCCCGGTCCAGGGCGACGCCGCTGGCGACGTCCCACACGATGACCTCACCGCCGTGGGTGCCGCCGACCAGCAACGTCCCCGTCGGATCGAACGCGATGCGCACGATCGGCGTGCCCGCGCCCTCGAGCACGGCACGGGTCTCGCCCGTGGCGAGATCCACGATGTCGATCGCCTGCCACGTGCGCGTGAACGCGAGGGAGGCACTGTCGGGCGTGAACGCCAGCGCGCGGACGAAGCGGCACTCGTGGGGGATCGTCCCGAGCCGCTCCAGGGTCTCCGCGTCCCACAGACGAACATTGCCGTCGCGCGACGCCGACGCCAGACGCGCTCCGTCGGGACTGAACGCCACGGCGTCCACGGTGTTGCCGTGCACCGTGAGGACGTCCATGGAAGTGGGGCGCGCGTCCCACAGGCGGGCGACGCGATCCCACGAGCCCGTCGCCACGATGGTGCCGTCCTCGTTGAAGTCGACGTCGTGGACGTGCTCCGCGTGCGCAACGAGCCGGTGGAGCCGCTCGCCGCTCTCGAGATCCCAGACCGCGCCCGTCCGGTCGCCGCTCGCCGTCGCGATCGTCCTGCCGTCCGCCGCGACGCTGATGCCGCGGACCGACGCCTCGTGGCCGCGCCATTCCAGGATCCGATCACCCGTGAGCGCATCGAGGACGACGATTTCCCCGGGGCTCGTGCCGGCGACGACCCGCCGCCCGTCCGGCGTGAACGTGACGGCGTAGACCGGGTCGTCGAGGTGGGCGACGACCGCGTCGCCGGGCGCCTCATCGCTCCAGATCCGGACCGTGCCGTCATCCCCGCCCGAACCCGTCCGGCCCCCGCTTCCGACCGCGACCGCATTCGCGACGCCCCGGTGACCCGCGTACGTTCCCGTCAGCTCGCTCGTCGCGACGCTCCAGCGTCGCACGCGGCCATCCGCGCACGCGCCGAGGACACCGCCGCTTCCGTCGAGCGCCACCCCGGTGATCCGCCCCGCTGCGGGCTCGTGCACGTCGAGCAGGAGCGCGCCGGTCTCGAGGTCCCACATCCGCAGCACGCCGCCGGCGATGCCCGCGACGAGGCGACGACCATCGGCGCTCCGCTCGATCGCGTTGACCACTTCGCCGGTCACGCCCTGAACCTCCCGGATCATCGCGCCGGTCGCGGCGTCACGGAGCCGGATCCGCCCGTTCCCGGTCGCCATCGCGACGGCGCGATCGCCAAGCACGAAGCGGACGCCGTACACCATCGCGTCGTCCTGGAGCACGAGGCGACTGGGCTCGGACTGGCGGTCGAGGTACCACCACTCCCAGCCGCGGTGCTCCTCGGGCGCCGCGGCGAGGCGATCGCGCATCGGCCGGTACTCACCCACGCGGAGCGCCGCCTCCGCGGCCGCCACGTTGGCCGCGTACGTCTGCTCGCGCGCCCTGTCGCGCTCGGCGAGGGCCGTCGTCTCGGCGGCGGCGCGGCGCCGGGCGTCGCGCCCGCTCTTCAGGGCGAATCCCAGGCTGAGGAGCGTCGCGACGATCAGCGCGGCGACCGCGAGCGCCGAGACGCCGACCACGGTGCGATGGCGTCGCGCGAGCAGACGCAACTGGTAGGTGAGGCTCGGCGGCCGCGCCTCGATCGGATCGCCTCGCAGGTAGCGGCGGATGTCCGCGGCGAGCGCCGCCGCCGACTGGTACCGAAGGTCGCGGTCCTTTTCGAGGGCCTTCGCGACGATCGTCTCGACGTCACCGGACAGCGCGTCGTCGATGGTCCCCGCGCGCGGCGGAACGCGCTCGCGGATGATCTGCGCCGCTTCGACGACGCCGACTTTGCTCAGGGCGAACGGCGCGCGCTCGCAGAGGACCTCGAACAGCACGACGCCGAGTGAATACACGTCGCACCGGATGTCGACGTCGTGCACCTGCGGGTCGCACTGCTCGGGGCTCATGTAGCCGATGGTCCCCACGATCTCGCCGGCGAGCGTGCGCGCGTGGGTCGCCTCGTCGTCCTCCTCGACGGCGCGGGCGACGCCGAAGTCGATGACCCGCGGATCCCCGTGCACGTCGATGAGGATGTTCGGCGGCTTCAGGTCGCGATGGATCACCCGTCGCTGGTGCCCGTAATGCACCGCCTGGCAGACCCGCGCGAAGAGCTCGAGACGCGCGCGGACCGGCAGCCGCCGCGACTGGACGTACCCGGTGATCGTCTCGGCCTGCTCGATGTACTCCATCGCGAAGAAGGGAACCTCGGCGTCGCCGATGCGGTGCGTCGCCGCCTCGTAGACCTGCGCGATGTTCGGGTGCTGGAGCTGCCCGAGGACGTGGACCTCGTACTCGAAGCGACGCACGGCAGCACGCGACGCGAGCCCGACGCGCATGACCTTGAGCGCCACGCGGCGCCGGGGCGTCTCCTGCTCGGCGAGATAGACGGCGCCCATGCCGCCGCACGCGATCAGTGAACGCACCATGTACTGCCCGACCCGCTGCCCGATGAGCGCGGACGTCGGATCGTTGACGCCGGCTCCCGTCGATCCGCGGTCGAGCGCCGGGCGCTCGAGGAAGCCGTCGACCCGTTCGGCCGACGAGAGCCACTTCAGCACGCGCTCCCGCAGGTCCTGGCGACCGGCGGTGGCCGACGTGACGAACGCCTCGCGCGTCTCCGTCGGGTGCTCCATCGCCTCGCGCAGGAGCCGGTGAGCGGCGCGGTCGTCGCTCATGTCGCCTCCGCGCGGCGCGGCCCGTCGTCCGACAGTGCCGCGTACAGCCACAGCCGCGCGCACTGCCACTCGCGATCGACGCTGCGCTTGCCCATGTCCAGCGCCGTCGCGACCTCCTCGATCGTCATCCCGCCGAAGTACCGCATCTCCACGATGCTCGCCTGCCGCGCGTCGATGCCTGCCAGCCGGTTGAGAGCATCGTCGAGTGCGACCAGGTCAAGCACGTCGGCGGCGGGCGTCACGCCTTCGGCGACGTCGATCTCGAGACGACGACGACCGCCCCCCCGCTTCGCGCGGAGCCGGGCGCGCGCGTGATCCACGAGCACCCGCCGGATCAGGCTCGACGCGACGCCGAAGAAGTGCACGCGGTCGCGCCATTCCACGCTCCGCTGATCGAGCAGACGCATGAACGCCTCGTGAACCAGCGCGGTCGGCTGGAGCGTGTGATCGGGGCGCTCGTGGCGGAGGTGGCGTCGCGCCAGGTCGCGGAGCTCGTCGTAGACGGTCGCGAGCAGGCGGTCGACGTCCTCCCGGCGGCCCGACGCGAGACGCTGGAGGATCTGCGTCACCGTCCCGTCGGGCGGCGGCGGCCCGGCGGCCCCTGGGTCGCAGCCTGGCGACGGGTCGGACATCGCGATCATTGTCGCATCCCCTCGCGGGTGCGGCAACGAAGAAGACCCACCCCCGCGCGGGGGGGTGGGTCGTTCGGAAGCGCGTGTTCTGGACGCGGGTCGTTTATGGGCGAATGACTCGCGTTGATCCGGCCGAGGGAACCGGGAACGGGGAATCGGGAACCTCGGGAACGGTCAATTGAACAACGGGAAACGGGAAACGGGAAATGGGAAATGCCAGGCACTTGCAGCTTGGTAAACGGCTTACGGGCAAGCACCCCACGCGACCAGCAGGACCAGCACGTCGGCGAAGTCCGTGTTGCCGTCTCCGTCGCAGTCGCCGTTGGGGGTGTCCCACGAGGTCAGGAGAATCAGCAGGTCGGCGATGTTCACCTGGCCGTCGAGGTTGAGGTCGCCCGCGCAGGTGTAGCCGGACAGGACGACGGCGCCGCCCGCGGCGTCGTAGTCCACGACGAACGAACCCTCCCCGCCCGTCGTGAAGACGCGTCCGCCGTCGGCCACGTTGTCGAACACGCCGGCGAGCGTCGCCGCGGTGACCACGGTGAACACGGCGGCCGGCGCGGGCGTGAAGTTGTTCTCCAGCGTGACGGTCAGTTCGCCGCCGAGCGTCGCCGTGCCGGCGACACTGAGCACGTCGTAGGTGACGCCGGGATCGGTGCCCTCCAGCGAGAGCTCCCACGTGCTGCCGGCTTCGCCGTCGAACCGGTCGGCCCTGACGTGCGACTGGAGCCGGAGGTTGCCCTGGTTCCGCAGGCCGACGGCGCCGAGGTCGGCGTCCGCGAACAGCGGATTGCCGCCCGCCCCGATCCGAAGCTCGCCGAGGCCGGTGAACGTGCAGCCCGTCGTGATCAGACCGCCGCCGTCGAGGCGGAGCACGGCGTTCGCGTCACCGATGTCGATGACGCCGTCGGACGCGCGCAGGGCGCCGTCCATCGCCACCTTGCCGCTGACGTTGAGGTTCCCGATCAGGTCAAGCGCCGCGGATCCGTCGTAACGCGTGAAGAACACCGCCGGATGACCCACGAAGTTCATCTCGCCCGCCATCGAGAACAGGGGCTCCGCCCCGGGCAGGTTCATCGTCAGGCGGCCCGCGCCGCTCGCGATGGTCATCGTGCCGTGGAAGTCCTCGGGGTTGTCCGACTGCACGGAGTCCGCGTTGATCACGAGATCGTTCCAGACCGTCCAGAGCGTGTCGCCGTCACCGTCCATGTCGAAGGTCGCGGCGTTGACCACCGACGGGCCCGCCACGAACGCGTTGCCGAACTGGCGCGCGGCGCCGTCGATGTCGCAACCGCCGTTCCAGGTGGTGGCGCCGTTGAAGTCCACCGATCCGTTGGCGGGATCGCTGCTGTTGGTCGCGAACGTGCCGGCCTGCACGGTGGTCTGGCCGTCGAAGTCGAGGACGCCCGCGTTGCCGAGGAGGAACGACCCGCCGCTCACGGTCGTCGCGCCGTCCAGCTCGAGCCAGTCGGTGAAGCCCACGATCACTTCGGCGTTGTCCTCGATGGTGACGTCGGACAGCACGCGCAGATGCGCCTGGAAGCTGTTGACGTTCAGCGTCCCGTCGAGCACCCAGTCGCTGCCGTAGATCAGCGTGGCCGAGTTGGGGTCGTTCGAGCCGAGAATGTCGATCACGGACCCGGCGTCCGCGGTCCAGCCGTCGATGATGTCCATGTTCAGCCCGCATCCCTTCACCATCGTGATGGTGCCGCTGAACGTGTCCGCGAGCGAACCCGCCTCGATGGCCAGCACGGCGAACGGCGTGTCCTGATCGATCTGCCCGTTCCCGGTGAGTCCGTCGAGATCGATGACCTGGTCGCCGACGGTGCCCTGCCGGACCGTCAGCCCGCCGTTGTTGCTCGGTCGGATCACTCCGTCGTTCCGGAACGGGGTGACGCTGGCGATGTAGAACGTACCCCGCCCGAAGATCGTGCCGGACGAGGCCGAGCCGTGGAAAACGCGCACGTCAACGTTGTCGTACATCTCGAAGTGCGCACCGGTGCCGACGTGCAGCGCGCCCTGGAAATCGTGCTGGTTGGGGCCGGCCACCGCGGGCCGCGCGATCAGACGCGAGCCGGCGCCCAGGACCCAGGCTTCGCCGAAGGACACGAGTTCGTTGTTGTTCATGTCGAGCGTCATGCCGCTCGAGATCTCGAGGAAGTCGTAGCCCGAGCCGGGCGGCGTGAGCATGACGGTGCCGTTCTGCACGCCCGGCAGGTCGCCGATCCGGATGGCGTCGTCGCTGAGGGGCTCGCCGAACGGAGTCCAGTTGGCGGCGTCGTCCCAGTCCCCGTCGCCGGCGTTCCACGATTTGTCGACCGCCAGGCCCGGCGCCGAGAGACCGAGCGAGAGCAGTGCCGCGAGGGCGGAGCGGGACGCGATGGTGCGGACGGGTCGGTCCGCGTCGGTGAATGTGGTGCGTTCCATGGTCTGGGTTCCTTTGGGGGAGGCTGTTGTCGGTTGGCAGACGGATTCGGGTCACACGACGTGCCGCGGCGATCGGTCGCCGGGAGCGCCGCCGCCCCGGGAGCGGGCCGCCCGGCGGCGGGCCCGTTTGTCCCCGTGCCATGCCGACGCGACAGCGGGGCCGCGACCGCGCCACGATTTCGGTGGAAATCCGTGGTCGGGGGGAGGCTGCGAGTTCCGGCTCCCTTGGGACCTGCGACAGATCACGCTCTCGCACGTGGTGTCGATGCCCTGGAACACGCGCCCTGCCCGGCGCAATCGAGCTCCGACATGCGTACCTCGCACTCGCCGCCGGGCAGGCAGCACGCGCCGGGAAGGCAAAACGTGGAGCAGGTCGACTCGTCGCCGCGAGCGGTCGGGGCGACCGGGTCCCGGTGTGCCGTTCGGTCGCCCCATCGGGCGAAGGATCCCGGGGCTCCAGCGCCGGGTCTACTCGGGAGAGAGGTCGAGCGTCCCGATCCTCGCCCCCGTCTCCGCGTCGAGCACCTGGACGCGCTCCGCGAGCCAGGTTGCGCTCTGTCGCCGCACTCGCGGCGCCAGCACCAGACGCGGGGGATCCTCGACAAACAGCGCCCGGACGTCCGTCGGGCAGTCGATCGCATATCGCATCTTCTTCGTCGCGACGTCCCACACCTCGACCCGAACGGTGTCCGGCGACCGCCAGTCGCGGCGGGGCCGGGGCCGCGTCTGCAATAGTGAATAGTGACCCCCCAGCCGTCGCCGCTGCGACCGATTTCGACGCCCCATTCCTATTGCAGACGCGGCCCCCCGGTCTCGCCATCGAGCAGCTCAATCCGCAGGGGGGGGCCGGGGCCGCGTCTGCAATAGTGAATAGTGACCCGCAGCCGTCGCCGCTGCGACCGATTTCGACGCCCCATTCCTTTTGCAGACGCGGCCCCCCGATCTCGCCATCGAGCAGCTCAATCCGCAGGCGGTCAATCATCTGGGCAGTTGGAGTCGGCAGTCCTTTGGCACGACGCACGGCCTGAGAGATGCTGCTGGGGCTGCGATAACCAAGCGCGGCGGCCACCTCCGTACTTCCGTATCCGAATACAGCGCACGCCAGATACGCCGCGATGCATCGGCTTGGGTCATCGCAACGCTTACCGACCGCCCATGCGGTCCCGCCGAAGCGCTGCCGCACCGCATTGAGGACAGCGACCAAAGTCGGACGAAACTGGAGCGACTGCATGCGCGGCAATTCCGGGTCGGGATCGAGATGCCCCAGGACGCTCCGGATTCTCTCGGCGAATGCTTCGCTTCCGATGATCCCGTCCCGGCCCGCCTCGGACCAGGGCGATTCGAGCTTCAAGCGCATGCCGTCGCGAACAAAGGCACGGTAGTTGCTGCGAGCCTCGCTCTCGCGGGCGCCGAAGCCGGCAAGCACGCGGCCGTACGTCACAAACGGGAGAGCTGCCGCTGGATCGTGGTAGCCGGCATAACTGCTCCACCGGTAGTCCTCCGGACTGGAGACCAGCCCCGCCCGGCGGGGATTGAGATGGATGTAACGGCTGACGCAGCAGGCGTAGCCCGACTCATCGACCAGGTGGATCTTCGGCCTCTCCTGGAAGAGGTGTCCTGAACGATCGTGCCGGCGATTGAAGTAGCCGGCGTAGCACGAGTTCAGATAGTGCAGCCCCGGGCTCATGTTGGCGTACGGCGTCTCGACGAAGAGGTGATCGTGATTCGTCATGAGCACGAAAGCATGGAGGAGCCACCCGTATCGTCCGACGGTTGCGGCCAGCAGCCGGACTCGCTCCTCGCGATCGTGGTCGTCACGGACGATGTCCTGTCGCTCGTTCCCGCGGGACATCGCGTGGTGCAACGCGTGTGGATACTCGATACGTAGACCCCGGGCCACGCCGCGAGTCTAT
>CAZXBB010000302.1:0-38783 GCA_964638815.1 uncultured Isosphaeraceae bacterium | reverse complement strand
CGTCGGCGCCGGCGCCGGCGCCGACGTAGGTCACCCAGGGATCGGCAGCGGCGGACCACAGCGCGGGCGCGAGCGAGGCGAGGAAGATCGAGAGTGCGCGAACGGGACGATGGAACACGGCGAGGACTCCGGGGGCAAGTGCCGGAGCGTCACTCTACCGGGTCGGTCCCCGCGGCGCTCGGCTGGTGGCGCGGGATTCCCCAAGCGCCCAAGCGCCCGAGCGCCCGAGCGCCCGAGCGCAGCCGGGACCGCCGATCGTCAATCGTCGCGGCGCCGGCCGACGAGTGGAGATCTCGAGATCTCGTGTTCGAGGCAGGCGAAGGCGTCGGCAGGCAGGACCATCGCCGCGGCTGAGCAGGGCAGAGCAGAGCGGTCGGTGCTAAGCGCTCTCGCGGCCTTCGTGCTTCTCAAGGAGCTTGCGCAGAGCCGCGTTCACCGCGTCGGACGTTGGGAAAGCCTCGGCCACGTCCGGCGAACGAACGACGACGTTGCTCCCTTCCTGGAAGCGCTTCGCGTACTTGCCTTGGACCGCATTGCTGAAATCGTAGTCGGGCCGCATGTCGTCATTCCGCGGCCGGAGCGCTCATCACTGATCAGGACGGGGTCCCAGATCCCCCGACGCAGCAACACCGCCCACGGCATCGCCTATCAAGCGCGGCATCGCCTGCCAGCGGCCGCTCCTCCAGCCGGTCGAAGAGCATCCGCCGTACAATCCCGACATGAATGCCCGCATCCCGATCCAGATCGACTTCGAGAGGCTGGCCGAGTTATGCCGCGCTCACGGCGTGACCCGGCTGTCCCTCTTCGGGTCCGTGGTACGGGGTGACTTCGGTCCCAAGAGCGACGTCGACGTGCTTGTCGAGTTCGCCTCGTCGGCCCGGGTTGGATTGTTCGACCTGGCTCGACTCCAACTCGAGCTCGCTGAGCTCATGGGGCGCGACGTGCATCTGGCGACGCCAAGGAGCCTGAGCCGCTACTTCCGCAGCGAAGTCATCGACAATGCGGTCCCCGTCTATGTCGCGGCATGATCCTCGCATCCGGGTGGCCCATATGCGCGACTACGCGGCCGAGGCGGTCGATCTCCTCGGCGATCGGACGATCGAGGAACTCGGGCAGGATCGGATTCTCCAGCTCGCTCTCGTTCGCCTGGTCGAGGTGATCGGCGAAGCGGCGTCGCACGTGCCGACGGAGTTTCGCGAGCAGCACCCCGCAGTGCCCTGGCGGGAGGCCATCGCGATGCGCAATCTCCTTGTTCACGGCTACGACCTCATCGAGCACGAGATTCTGTGGGAGACGGTGCGCTCGGACTTGCCGCCTCTCGTCGAGCAATTGGGAATCATCCTCGGCGAGTAGCCTCAGATTTGCCCAGCGGTCTCCGCAGGTTCCGCGCCGCGAACCGGACTCGGGCCGCAACGCCTGGGGGGCGCTGCCTCCCGACGGGAAGGTCACCATCGCGCTCGAGCGCACGACGGTCAAGGTGACCTTCAACGGCGGGACGTGGACCCTTGGCGGTGTCGTGATCAGCGACGTCCATGGCGTGCTGACGCAGAACTGAGTCACGCCTCGCCGTACTGCGTGGGCGTTGACAAGACTCGGCATGGAGTGTGGTTAGGTGCCCGGCGACGTAACCTTGCGGCTGCGAGCAGGGAGCGGAATAGCACAGGCAACGAGCCGCTTACGGAAGCGGGCGCCTGTTACGAAACTCGTCCCAAGAACGGACGCGTTGTTCACCAGGCAGGTCGAGCTCAAAGCAACGGCCGAACCGTGGATCCTCGACGGCCTTGCAGACGACACCCAGGTCGGCGAAGAACGCCCTGACCTGCCGCTCGACCTCGACCGTAACCCGTTCGTGGAGGTCCCTTGGTAACGACGAGTGACCCACGAGCATGCTCGTGTATACAACACCGGTGGCGTGATCGCCCTGGGCCGTAAACCGAACAAGTCCCGACGAGTCCTCGTGCGTCGCAGTGGCGAAGAGGAACTCGCAGATCTCGTCCATTGTCCTGGCATCTTGACCCACGGTGATCAGGTCCTCGCCGTACGGCTAATTCGCATTCCAGCCGAGGAAGTCTGGCGAGCGTGCGCGCCGAACATGGTCCTCTGCGAGTCGAATGATGGAAGCAGCCTCTTCATGTGGCAAGTTCGGTACGAGCAGTGAGGAGAGTATTCCTTCGGCGAACAGTGAGTGAACTTCGAATCTGAGCGAGGGCGCTGTCATGAGCTCGTCTTGAAGCGCGGGCCAGCAGCGATTATGGAACAACTGAGGCTCCAGCATCGAGCCATGCTCGTCCCGGGCGGGCGATAGTCTCCAACGATCCTTCAAACCGTTGATCGAGACGCCGGCGTATCTAAAGCCACCATCGCTCCCCAATACAAGATAAAGACATGGGGATCGGACACGCCAGCGGGGATAGTCGACAAAATCCACACTGCGCCATGGGCCGTAGCGGGCGTCTGTGACCGGAACCCTCCGGTACCACGAGGCAGAGTGTGCACGGAGCCCGATGATCTCCAGTGCGAGAGTGTCCGCAAAGAGGGCCGAACGCAATTGGGCCTCGATATCCATGTGGGTGAGGGCACCTAACGACCACGCTCAGGGGGCGGGTCGGGTCGCTGCCGGCAACCGCCTTGCACGGCGGACGGCCCGCGAGACGCGGTGATTCCGCGACCGGAGCGCTCATCACCAATCAGGACGCGGCGCCAGATCGATCCCTGCGACTGGCTAGCCTGCTTCTGTGTCGGTGGGTTGTTGTTCCGGGTAGCCCTCGTGGCATTTGGGTTTGCGCGGTCCGCTGGATGGCTTGCCATCATTGGTTTCGCACTGGTCGGTGTCGTCCTGTTGAACCGGCTTGCCTTTTGGCGCGGGTTTCCTGGGGTGCTTTTTCGTAGACTTAGGCATGGTTTCTCTCACACTCCTTGAAAGGACTCAGATCATCCGTCCGCGGCGACGACCTCAGTTTGCTCACGCCGCGGCTCGCGAACGCACCTTCAATGGTAGCGCCTCCAGCTCCCGGGTCACGAACGTCGGAATGGTTTGCGCGACGGGCCGTCGCGCGCGGGTCAGGGCTGCGTCCTGATTCGTGACGAAGCCCCAGAACACAGCGCCGACGCCCCGGCATGAGGGGCCACAGGTACCGCGTGCCGAACGGGCCGCGCCGGGAACCTCAGCAACTCACTGCGATCGCTCCAGCAAGTCGATCCGGATACTGCCGGGTCGCTGCCGGCAACCGCCTTGCACGGCAAGCGGCCGCGAGACGCCGGTGATTCCGCGGCCGGAGCGCTCATCCATAATCAGGACGCGGCCCCAGATCGATCCGAGTGAGCAGGCAGCGACGCGAAGAGCTCGGCTAACCACAGGATCAAGCCACAGGGTCGAAGGGCAGGCATCACGCCGGCCCGGAAGGCGCGGTTACTCGGAAGGGGAGACGCGAAGTGACCTGCCTTGGACGAGCAGCTTGCCGGTAACGACAAGATGATGCACGTGCGGGACGACCTGCGAACGGCCGAGCTGCGAGTACTTGCCGAACAACTCGTGGCTGCTGTGAGCGGCTACGCGTCTGGATGACGAGCCGCAAAGCACTTGAGCGACACCGGAGACAGAGAGGCCAGGGATTTCCGCTACGCATTTGACGATGGCCGGATAGAGGTCGTTGACGTCAGGCGGCCGGAAGCCAGCGCTTGGATCGGGTTCGATGAGGCCCAGCTTCACGAGCCGACTCCGAATGGCGCCGGTGGAGCGTCTATGCTTCGCCGCCAGGTCCTTGACTGACACGCCGTTGCCGAACTTCTCAGCGAGATAGGCGTCTTCCTTTTCGGTCCACGCAGCGCCGGTGCGGGCTGGGCGATGTGCGGGCGAACCCTCGCGGCGCTGTGTTCCAGGCAGGTGGTCGAGCGCACAATGAAGCGCTCGCACGACTTCGGGATCATGCCACGGGCTGTGGTCGTCGGCCCGCTCGCCCGTACGGGGATCAACGCCGTCCGACAGCGCTCGCAGAATCTGGATGGCTTCCGCCAGTTCCATAGACGAAGCCGCTAGCGACCAGGCTCAGGGGGCGGGCCGCCAGGCGACGACCTTCCGCCCATAGAGACAACGTCGAAATGGTAGCCGGATTGGGCCGGCGCCAGCCGGACCTCCGGCGGTTGGGCGTCCGGGCGCGCGGCGGGCGGCCCGTCTCCTTGCGTTGGTTGGCGGCCGCCGGTTGTCGACCGGTGTTCATGGCTACTCGCCGGAGTCAGCGAACGAGTCACCGTGTGCGTATGCATCCGATTCGTGCGAGAGGTCACTGGTAACGGCGGCGCCCTGACTCGCGGCCATGGGAATGAGTGCGAGCA
This sequence comes from uncultured Isosphaeraceae bacterium, assembly GCA_964638815.1. Classification (GTDB taxonomy): domain Bacteria; phylum Planctomycetota; class Phycisphaerae; order Phycisphaerales; family SM1A02; genus CAZXBB01. The sequence goes on along the minus strand of CAZXBB010000302.1, from coordinate 34,451 downwards.
CGGAGAAATCGGCGTCACCAAGTGAGTGCATCCGGGCGACTTCCTCCCGAAGGCCAACACGAGAGAACTCAACGTGCTGCGTATCGCACCACTTGGCGAACGCCACCTCCGAGCAGAACATCGCATACGCGTAGTGAATATGCTCGTGGTTCAGCTTGAGGCGCGTGACTGCCTCACGAACATGCGACTGCGAGTAGCTCCGCTTTCGGCCGACGCGAACCAGAACGGAAGGTAGCCGTCGGAGATAGGACCGGATCGCGCGTCGCTTCTTGAATCGGTTCCAAACAGACATACGTCGAGGTATCAGGCCTTGCGATGGAGATCGGTGCCACATTCGGGGCACCTCTGGGCGTCACTTGGTGTGCCGCGAAGATCGAAGCCGCAATCCGGGCACGGTACGGCGGGCCTTGCCAGCGACTCATGAAAGACAAGGTCGAGCGCCGCGCCGCCCTTGAACGCGAGATAGAGACCCGCGAGCAAGCTGAATGCCGAACCGACGGTCCAGGCGAGTGCAGTGGCCGGCTGATATTGCATCCCTTGCTCGTGAAACGCGCGAACACGCAGATAGACGTCGATGCCGTTGCTGATTATGCCGTCGAGACCGCCGATGATGAAGAAGAGGCCCATGAGCCGGATCAGCAGTCGGGCGAGTGGACGATGTTGCTCCATGTCGACCGACATCAGTAGCTCCGAGGACCGTGCCAGTCGCGCATGGGTCAAGGTCGCTAACGACCAGGCTCAGGGGGCGGGCCGCCGGGGGCGACCATTCGCGCGTAGAGAGGACGTCGGAATGGTAGCCGGATTGGGCCGGCCGCGTGCCGAACCGGCCGCGCCGGGGACGTCAGCAACTCACTGCGATCGCTCCAGCAAGTCGATCCGGATACTCGCGATCACCTGCGGGTCGCTGCCGGCAACCGCCTTGCACGGCGAACGGCCCGCGAGACGCCGGTGATTCCGCGGCCGGAGCGATCATCACTAATCAGGACGCGGCCCCATATCGATCCCTGCGACTGGCTAGCCTGCGAACGGGCCAGACGGTGGTCGGCGCATCCCGCCAACGCCGGAGCCAGGCGAACGACTCGGGCGGCGACCGAAGAGGCGACGCCCCATCTCCGCGTATCATCCGGGCATGACGCGGGTCGCAAGACAACGGATCGTGGCGTGCCTGGCGGCACATGACGAGATCGTCGTCGCGTATCTCTTCGGCTCTTCCGCCCGCGGCAATGGGTCGCCCCTCAGCGACGTGGACATCGCCGTCCTGTGGGGCGAAGCACCGGCGAACCCGCTCCGTGCCCGGGCCGTCCTCACCGAGCAGCTCGCCCGGGCGGCCGATAAGCCGGTGGACGTCATTTTGCTCGACGACGCGTCGCCCGCATTGGCCGCACGCGTGCTGCGTGAGAGCGAGGTGCTCCTCTGCCGCGACGACGACGTCCGCGTCCGCTTCGAGATCGACGCCATGCGAAGGGATCTCGACACCGCGTACCTTCGCCGCTCATACGATCGGACGTTCGCGCGGTCCATCCGGGAGGGCCGCTTCTATGGTTGATCGAGAAGTGGTCTTCCATCGCCTCGCAGCACTGCGTGAAAACGCGAGGCGCCTGCGAGCCGCGATCGAGACTGGCCGCGAGCGTTTCACGACGGACGAGGACGTCTTCCTCAAGGCCGAGCGGTGTCTCCAACTCGCGATCCAGGCCGTCCTTGACATCGGCACACACCTCATCGCCGACCGCGGCCTCTCTCGACCGACGCGATACGAGGACGTTGTCCCAGAGCTTGGCCGGGCAGGCATCGTCCCGGCCGCGCTCGTCGAGCGCCTCGCGGGAGCAGCCGGCCTTCGTAACATCCTCGTCCACGACTACCTCACGGTGGACCATGGACGCCTCTTCGACGAGTTGACTTCGGGATTGGCTGACTTCGACGACTTCGCGCGCACGATCGCGGCGTTCCTCGACAGCGTGGAATGAACGGCGGATTCAGTGCGGATTAGCGCGTCAGCGCCCGAGCAGCTCGCCGACGGGCGCGAGCGACGGGAGACGATCGCAGACGATCTTCGTGACGGCGAGGATCGGGACGGCGAGGAGCGCGCCGGGCACGCCCCACAACCATCCCCAGAAGACGAGCCCGACGAAGACGACGATCGGATTGAGCAGCAGCCGCCGACCGTGGATCATCGGGGTGATGACCTGTCCCTCGAGCGCCGTGAGCACGAAGTAGGTGCCGGCGACGACGAACGGACGCCCGGGCGCGTCGACCGCGTCGACGGCGGCGACCGCGGCGAGCCAGACCACGGCGATCCCCACGATCGCTCCGATGTAAGGCATGAAATTGAGCAGCGCTGCCATCAATCCCCACAGGAGCGGATTCGGCATCTCCAGGAGGTGCATGGCGAGCGCGATCGCGCCGCCGAGCGCCAGATTGATCGCGGTGGTCGTCATGACGTAGCGCGACACGTCGGACTGAACCTCGCCCACGATCTCCAGGACCATTTGCTTCTCTCTGTACAGCGGCGCTACCTTGACGACCTTGCGCAAGAGCATATCGCCGTAGGCGAGGAGGAAGAACAGAAAAAACGCCGTGAGCAGGAACCCGAGCACGAAGCCGCGCGCGTTGTCGAAAAGCGCGCTCGTCAGCGTCGGCGCGTCCTCGACCTTCACCTTGACGGAGGTTTCGTCATCGACGCCGGCGAGGGCCTCGACTTCCTTGGAGGCTTCGTTGATCGCCTGGATGGGACGCTTGAGATCGCGAAGCTCGAACTCGATCCTGCGCACGGTGTTCGGGAGCCGCGTGACCCACACCTGGGCGGGCTCGGCGGCGTACGCCAGCCCCACGAACAGCACGCCGACGACCACGAGAATCACCATCGCGGCCGCGATGACGCGCGGTATGTACACCCGACCGAGCCACACGACGATCGGTCCGAGCATGACGTGCAGCAGGATGGCCAACACGCAGGGGATCGCGATGGAGCGGGCGGCCGCGAGTGCCCAGAACGATGCCATAGTGAGCAGTGCGGCGAGGATGAGCGTCGAGGGTTGCACGCGCCGGCGCACCGGCAGATCGGCGCGCGCTCCATCCTGGCTGCTGACGTCGCTCTGGCGAACCGGCCCGGTCGTGCCGTCCGGCGTCGAGTCACCTTGAACAGGTTCTTGCGTCGGCTCTGTCATTCCGCCCCACGAGTGCGAGCGTGCGCGCACCGTCCTGGGTTCCGACCCGGGGGCATGGTGCCCTCGCCTCGAGGGGCGGACGATTCTAGGGGAAAAGCGGGGGAGGGGCCGGGGCCGCGTCCTGATTAGGGGAGCGTCCGGGGCCGCGTCCTGATTCGTGACGAAGCCCCCGAACACAGCGCCGACGCCCCGGCATAAGTGGCCACAGGCACCGCGTGCCGAACCGGCCCCGCCGCGAACGTCAGCAACTCACTGCGATCGCGCCAGCAAGTCGAGCCGGATACCCGCGACCACCTGCCGCTCGCGATCACCTGCCGGGTCGCTGCCGGCAACCGCCTCACGGCGAACGGCCCGCGAGACGCCGGTGATTCCGCGGCCGGAGCGCCAATCACTAATCAGGACGCGGCCCCAGATCGATCCTGAGAAAACGAGCCCGACGAAGACGACGATCGGATTGAGCAGCCGCCGCCGTCCATGGACCATCGGGGAGATGACCTGTCCCTCGAGCGCCGTGGGGCACGAACATGGCACGCACGCACACTCGCACTCGCACATGGCCACGCACATCTCGCCAGCGGGTTGTAGAATCCACCCGCGGTCGATGAACACGGGCCTGAACATCGTCGAAGGCGACATCACCACGCTCGAAGTGGATGCGATCGTCAACGCCGCAAACGAGTCGCTCTCACCGGGCGGTGGCGTGTGCGGCGCGATTCACGCTGCGGCGGGCCCCGAGCTGGCGAGCGCGTGTGTCGCGGCCGGTCCGTGCGAGACGGGCGACGCGCGGATCACGCCCGGCTACGAGCTACCGGCGAAGCACGTGATTCATTGCGTCGGCCCGGTGTACCACGGCGGCGGCGCGGACGAGGCCGGGCTCCTGGAGTCCTGCTACCAGCGCAGCCTGGAGCTCGCGGAAGAGCACGGCGTGCGGTCGATCGCGTTCCCGTGCATCAGCACGGGAATCTTCGGCTACCCGCTCGAGGAGGCCACCGACATCGCGGTACGCACGTTGCAAGCGTGGCTCGGCGCCGCACGCCAGCCGGGAACGATCATCTGTTGCTGCTTCACTGCACGTGACGCAGCGGTGTACAGGGCACGCCTGCGGCCGAGAGAATGACAGAACGACGAGAACCCGTAGAATCCGCTTGCTCTGATTCTTCCAGCAATTGCCGGCCCGAACATGAACGACTCTAACGCGCATGAGGCATGAAGCGAACCGTCCGGCGGACGATCCGAACGCGTGGTCGCACGTTCGAGGCTTGCTGTGGTGTCACTTCGCGTGCAGTCGAAACGCCTGATGTCGATCCGCGGCGCCGCCGTCGTACTGGCTGCATTGGTGTCCCTGCTCGGCGGCTGCGTGTCACCGCACGCGCCGACACCGCTGCGCGTCATGACCTACAACATCCACCACGGTGAGGGATTGGACGGGGTCATCGACCTCGCGAGGATCGCCGCGGTTATCGTCAACGCACAGCCGGATGCCGTCGCGATTCAGGAAGTCGATCTGAACACCAACCGCACCGGCGGCGTCGATCAGGCCGCGGTGCTCGCAACGCTCACCGGTCTCGAGCATCATGCGTACGGGCGATTCATGGATTACGACGGCGGTCAGTACGGCATGGCCGTGCTCTCGCGTCACCCCATCGCTTCGTCGCGCGTCATCGAGCTTCCGCCCGGACGGCACGAGCCGCGCACGGCGTTGCTCGCGTCGATCGACCGCCCGGAGGCGCCGTTCGTCCTCGTGGGCGTACACTTCGACTGGCTTGACGACGACGCTTCGCGATTCGCCCAGGCCCAAGCGATGGTCGCCGCGCTCGCGCACGACACGCTCCCGATCGTCATCGCCGGCGACTTCAACGACGTCCCCGGCTCGCGAACGATCGAGCTCCTCGATCGGGCGTGGACGCGGATCCCGAAAATCCCCGGCCGGGCGTTCACGTTCCCCTCGCCCCGGCCCGAACGCGAGATCGATATGGTCTACGTGAAGCGCGCCGAGGGAGCGCCCGACGAACCGACCGGCGTCGTCACGGTCATCGACGAGCGCGTCGCGTCTGACCATCGGCCCGCCATCGCAACGATCACCTGGCAGGAGCAATCGTCATGGACCGCCGCGAGCTGGTGCAATGGTGGGACGAAGCCTTCGATGAAGGCGTCTGGTGGGCCGCGTGGCGCCGCGCGGTCGATGGGCTCACGGCCGAGCAGGCCGCGTGGAAGCCGGCGCCCGATCGCCACTCGATCTGGCAACTCGTCAATCACATGATCTTCTGGCGGGACTACCTCGTCCATCGGACCCGAGGCGGCGCTCCGGCGACCGCCACTGAACTCGATCGCAAGAGCTGGCAGGACCCCGAAGACCAAAGCGAAGCAGCGTGGCGCCAGACGGTCTACCGGTTCGTCGAGAGTCACGCGAGAGCGCGCGCCGTGATGGACGATCCCGAGACGCCCGCGAGTCCGACACCGGAACTCGATCTGCGCTACCTGCTGTTCCACGACACGTACCACATCGGCCAGGTGATGTACATCCGCGCGTTGATGGGCATGGAGCCACTGGAGTCATGAATGAACAACGTCGCCCTCTCGTGCCAGTACTGACGTACTGAGTCGACATGTATCGCCATGCTCACGACGGTCACGACTGCCGCGCGGCCCCTTCTTCTGCGCCGCTTCAGCTCCAGTTCGCGAGCAGCAGCAGCAGGTCGGCGAAGTCCACGTCGCCGTCCACGTCGAGGTCGCCGTCGATGTCGCCGGGGGCCGTCCACGGTGAGCACGGCGATGCCGCGGCTCGCGCACGCCAGCCACAGCTCGCAGCCGCCGGGGACGGCGCGGGCCTCGGCGTCCCGGATCTCCTTGCAGGAGGGGCCGGGGCCGCGTCCTGATTAGTGACGAAGCCCCCGAACCCAGCGCCGACGCCCCGGCATAAGTGGCCACAGGTACCGCGTGCCGAACCGGCCGCGCCGGGATCACGATTCGCCGATGCGACCGTCGCGATCGATGTCCTCGCCGACGAGCGTCTCCAGCCGCTGCAGCAACGTTTCCACGATCTGCTGTGTTTGCCCGAGCCGGTCCTCCAGGCTCGCGATCCTCGCCTCGAGCGAGGCGCCCCGGGATCGCTGCTCGGATATCTGGCTCTGCTGGATGAGATCCCAGAAGAGTCCCACGTCCTGCCTCCCTTCATGCCCTCCGGGGCGGGCAGAGAGCGAACGCGTCCCCCCACCCGGCGTAGCATCCACCGATCACGAACACGCTGTCAAGTACGGGGCACTTTCCCCGGTGGTGGAGGCCGACGCGCGCGAGTACATTGGCCGTTTGATTCTGGAGTCGGTCACGGTCACATGAGCTCCTCGTCCCCTCCGGTGTGCCGGTCGGCTCGTGCCGGCTTCGGCGTCCGGAACCGTGGAGCGCTCTATCGGAGGAACGCGAGTCATGACGCGGAGCAAGAGGCTTGGATGCGCGGTGGTCGGCCTGGCCGTCCTGCTGCTGGGGACGGCGCCGATTGAGGCACAGAGTCCTGCGCAAGAGAAGATCTGGCACGTGAAGGCCGTCCACCCCGGGGGCATGTTCCTGGACGTGAAGGCGATCGAGAGCGACGGGACGATCCACGACGTCAAGGCATTCGAGATCGACGGCAATCTCCAGGTCATGGACGTCCGAGCGTTGTTCGGCACGCAGAAGCTGCCCGTCAAGATCCTGGTGAGTGACGACGCGTTCGCGCCGGTGAAGGCGATCGCGAAGGATGGGACCATTTATGACATCAAGGCGCTTGCGCCGGACGGCAAGATCCTGGACGTCAAGGGCGTCAACCGGGCCGGGAATATCATCGACATCAAGGCGATCGCCGGACCGGGCGTCTTCTACGGCGTGAAGGCGATCTCGCCCGAGGGGCGGTTCCACGACATCAAGGGCGTCAAGCTGACCGAGGATCGCACGGAGGCGATGGTCAGCGGTGTGGCCGTCCACGCGCACGTCAAGGCGCTGCCCCAGGCCGGCGTCGGGTTCGGGGAGTACATCTGGCACGTGAAGGCCGTTCACCCCGACGGCAGGCTCCTCGACGTGAAGGCCATGGACGCGGAGCACAACGTATACGACGTCAAGGCCATCGAGGAAGCCGGAAGCGTGCATCTCATGGACGTCAAGGCGTTCGTCGGCGGCAAGGAGTTGCCGGTCAAGATCCTGGTGAGTGATGACGCCTACGCGCCGGTCAAGGCCATCGGGCCCGACGGGACCATCTTCGACGTCAAGGCCCTCACGCCGGAAGGCGGCATCCTCGACGTCAAGGGCGTCGATCGCTCCGACAACATCATCCACATCAAGGCGATCGGGCCGCGCGGCCAGTTCTATGGCGTCAAGGCCATCTCGCCCCGTGGTCAGATGCACGACGTCAAGGGCGTGAAGATGACGAAGGACCGCGTCGAAGGAACCGTCAACGGTGTTCCGATCCACGCCCACGTCAAGGCCCTGCCCCCGGCGCCGGAGTCGACGAACTGACGATTCCGGGCGCGGGCCGGGGCCGCGTCCTGATTAGATGTAAGACCCCGAGCACAGCGCCGACGCCCCGGCAGTGGCCGCGGGCCCAGCGTTCACCGCGGCAGGGCACGAACCTACCATGGCTGGTCCGCATCGCTGCCGCGGACCCGCCCCGGAAGGGAGGAGCAACCATGCGGTGGAAAGGTCGACGTCAGAGCACGAACGTTGAAGATCGACGGGGCCGGCGGGCCGCACCGAGGATCGCCGTCGGCGGGGGCGCCGGTGTTCTCGTGCTGGCGCTGCTGGTCTGGATCCTGGGGGGCAACCCGATGCAGGTGCTCCAGAGCCCGGGGACGGGCGTCGGAGCAGGTCCTGCGCCAGGCGCGCAGGTCAACCCGGCGGAAGAGGAACTCGCATCCTTCGTCCGCGTCGTGCTTGCCGACACTGAGGACGCGTGGCATCGCCTGATGCCCGCGCTGGGACGCGAGTACGAGGAACCGACCCTCGTCCTCTTCAGCGGCGAGGTCGATTCCGCGTGCGGCTTCGCGGATGCCGCCGTGGGGCCGTTCTACTGCGACCGCGGCGGGAAGGTCTACATCGACCTGAGCTTCTATGACCAGCTGAAGCGGAACTTCGGCGCCCCGGGCGACTTTGCGCAGGCATATGTGGTGGCGCACGAGGTCGGCCATCACGTCCAGCATCTCCTTGGCGTATCGCAGGAGGTGCACGCGAGCCGAGCGCGAATGAACGAGTCGGATTTCAATCGTCTCTCGGTGCGCCTGGAACTTCAGGCAGATTATTTCGCTGGCGTCTGGGCGCATCATGCTCAGAGGACGAAGAACATCCTGGAGCCCGGCGATCTGGAGGAGGCGCTGCGCGCCGCCGCGGCGATCGGTGATGACACGATCCAGAGGCGGGCCCAAGGCTACGTCGTGCCCGATTCCTTCACGCACGGCAGCTCCGAGCAGCGCGTGCGCTGGTTCCGCCGCGGCTACGAAACCGGTGATCCCGCCCGTTTCAATCCCTTCGAGGTGCCGTGGGATGAACTGTAGGTGAAGGGGCCTCGGCCACGCACAGGTTTGCGCCAGATTCCAGGCTCCGCGCGAATCCCGTGCTATCCTCCCACCCGACATGAGCGCTGCCGCAGCGCTCGCCACAACGCTCTGATTCCCGTACTTCCGGGGAGGACGCGACTGGCCATCCCGCGCGCACAGATCGTCGATCCGAACGGACCGGGCCTGTACCACTGCTTCAGCCGCTACGTCCGCCGTGCGTTTCTCATGGGCGAGGAGCCGACCACCGGCGCGCCTGGATCGAGCGGCGCCTCGAGCTGCTCTGCTCGATCTTCGCCGTCGATGACGCCTCGCATTCGGCGATGAGCAACAACCTGCACGTGCTCGGGCGCCTCGATCCGCCGCGCGTGCCATCCTGGAGCGACGAGGAGGTCGTGTACCGACGTCACGTGGGCCGGGATGAAGCTGCCTGCTGCGATGACAAGCCGCGATGTCGTGACCTGGCATCAGGTGGCGTTCTGACGCACCGCCTGCAAGGGGGGGTGGCGTCGCGCGCCGTGGCATGGATTGCGCGCGGGCGACCCTCGTAGCTCGCATGTGAATCGGCGACACGGCAGCTCGAAGGCGACCTTACCGACGAGTGCGAGCGAACGGGTGATCGGCGAGCCGCGTGGGGCCGGCTGCATGTGCGTGGCCGGGTTCCGGGGGGGATTCGTGCAACATCGGGGCTAGGGCTCCGCCCGACAATCCGGCTCCGGCTTGGACCGCGACTGACTGGGCCGACGTGCCAGAACTCTGAGGTAGAATCGCGGCGATCCTCTGCGGTTGGCGCGCCGCTACCGCGCCAGACCAGCTCTTTCGCCTCGGGATCGCCGCGCCATGGCTGACGAACCAGATACCGTCGACCTGTCCCCAACTGCCAGCTCAACGGCTTGGAATCCCGCTGACACCCCCAAGCAGATCGGCCCCTACAAGATCCTGAAGCAGATCGGCGAGGGCGGGTTTGGTGTCGTGTACCTGGCCGAGCAGACTGAGCCGGTTCGGCGGCGGGTCGCGATCAAGATCGTCAAGCTGGGGATGGACACGAAGCAGGTCGTGGCTCGCTTCGCGGCCGAGAGGCAAGCGCTCGCGATGATGGACGATCCCCGCGTCGCCAAGATGTTCGACGCCGGTGCGACGGAGACCGGGCGGCCGTACTTCGTGATGGAGCACGTGCCGGGTGTGCCGATCACGGAGCACTGCGACCGACAACGCCTGACGATCGAAGACCGGCTTGAGCTGTTCATGCAGGTGTGCGACGCGATCCAGCACGCGCACCAGAAGGGCGTCATCCACCGGGACATCAAGCCGTCGAACATCCTCGTGTCAGCGCAGCAGGGTGCTGGCATACCGAAGGTAATCGACTTCGGCGTCGCAAAGGCCATGCAGCAGCCGCTGACCGAGCGGACGGTCTTCACCGAACAGGGGCAGCTCATCGGCACGCCCGAATACATGAGTCCCGAGCAGGCGGAGATGACCGCGCAAGACATCGACACGCGGAGCGACATCTACTCGCTCGGCGTTCTGCTGTACGAGTTGCTCACCGGCGAGCGCCCCTTCTCTTCCGAGACACTGCGGAAGGCAGGGCTCGCCGAGATCCAGCGGATCATCCGCGAGGAGGAACCGCCGAAGCCGAGCACGCGGCTGAGCAGCGTGGGTGATGAGTCGCGGACACGCGCTAGTGCGCGCCGGGCAGATCCGAACGCACTCACGCGCTGCTTGCGAGGCGACCTCGACTGGATCGTGATGAAATGCTTGGAGAAGAACCGAACGCGGCGGTATGACACGACGCAAGAGCTTGCGATCGACATCCGGCGCCACCTGAACCACGAGCCCGTCTTGGCAGGACCGCCCAGTCCAACCTACAGGATCCGGAAGTTCTTCAGACGCCATCGTCCCGCGATGATCGCAGCCACCGCCGCGCTCTTGGCACTCTTGGCCGCAACAGTCGTGAGCACTGTCTTTGGGCTTCGCGAGAGGGCCAGCCGCCAAGCTGTCCAGCTCGCCAACGTCGAGCGAGATCTGTACATCGACACCTATCGAGAGTTCTACCACCGCATCCTGAACCTAACGAACACGAACGACCCACAAGTGCTTCAGTCGGTTGTCATGCGCGTACAAGGAACAGGACAGGTTCGCTCCAGGGACGGCGACTGGCGTCAGCTGGTGGTCGGTTCAGTGATCGACGAGGGCGAGGAGCTTCGGACGGATCCCGGCGCTGAAGTGGTTCTGCGAGTCGGTCAAAACGCTTCCATCCGGGTGCCGGGGGCCATGAAGATCGCGGTCCCGATACTCATGCAACTCGAAGGTGTGTTGATCACCAGGATCGTGATTCTCGAAGGTGATCAGATAGACTACCGGCTTGATGAGGTTGGCTTGGTCAACGACTTTGAGGTCTACGACATGTGAGCTGCATCCAACGCAGATCTCCACGCTGCAGGTCGCCACAGGTACCGTGTGCCGAACCGGCCGCCCCGGGAACGTCGCCTTGCACGGCAAGCGGCCCGCGAGACACGGGTGATTCCGCGGCCGGAGCGCTCATCACTCAGGACGCGGCCCCAGATCGATCCTCCCAAAGGCGCGGGCAATACGACGCGTCCGATCTTGAGGACAAAGTCCTTCAACGCGTCGGTTGCCGCGAGTGGCAAGGCACGGTCGCTAGCGTGCTCGACGAATGAGCCAGTTGGTGGTGGCTTCAGCTGCGAATCTCCTTGCGACCGAGCGCGTCTTGTTCCCTGCAACGATCCCGTGACAGAGTTCGTCCGGAACTTCGTCACGACACACCGCCTGGCCTGCCGCTCTCGCTGTAACGGCGGTGATGGCCGCAAGGTCCATGTGCGGGTACTTCTCCAGCACAGCCTCAAGAGCATGGCCCGCGTCCTGCAGGTCATCGCCGATGTGGACCGACATGTGCTCGTTCGAGAAAGCCTGTGAACTGATCCGTTGCCCGCCGCTGTTGCTGTCGGGCACGATCCACTCCGGCTGAATCCGCCGGAGCAGTTGGCACTGATCTCGAATCGAGGGATCGTCTGGGAAGCTGCTCAAACCGTGTCTCGAGCGCCTACCGATCAGGTCGAGACACGATCGCATCGACGAAGAGGCGGGCAAAGTCGTTCGAGGGCGCGAGGATGCCTTCCTCCTCTCGCACGGACTCGCGATCTTCGAAGATGAACTCGCCAATGCCCGATGGATGGAAGAGAATCTCGAGGTCGATGCCGCGCAGATGCCATTCAAGCTGGACAGAGCCATCTGAGCCAGGGACGACGGAAGGGCACGGAAGAGCAGGCTGAAGGACGTCGATGAGCCATGAGAGCGCAGCCTTCGCAGCCGTGGGGGAGGCACACCTGCCACGGTACGAGTCCCAGTTGCGCGGGAGTGCGAGCGCACGATTCAGCTCCGAGACAACCTCGCGTATGACCCGCGACGGTGTTCCAATGATCTGAATGCGTGGTGCGAACTCACGTGGCGGCGATGAACTGCGGCGGCCGTAGCGATCCCGCAGCGAGGTCGGATAGTCGGCCCACTCGTTGAGGATCTGGCTGCTGGTGATCCCCGGCGCGTCCGTAAGGGCGGAGATGCTCTCTGGGATTGGTGCGGGAAGGGTGGTCATTGCTCACGCCCCCATGTCTCGTGCATTTGCGATGTTGTGACATCTGCGAATCCTCGGACCACCCACTCCCGACCCAGATCGATGAAGGCGAGCACGCCATCCATGTCACTCGTTCGTGGCATGCCACGTGCAGTCATGCTGATCGCGACCACTGGTTCGTTCTTCTGCAGATCGAAGGTCGTGTGACAGTTCACGTGAAGGCGCCCGATCGGGTGCCCGGCTGACTCGATGACAAAGCGTGCAGCTGTTCTTGCATCTTCGGGACCAGGAAGGAAACCATCGACATAGGAGTTCCCCGCGATCCCGACGATGCTGGCCAGGTCCGATGCAGTTCGCCAGCCATCATTCTGGCGTACGTGATTCACATAGGTCACCTCGCATTGATTCGGTCTGAACTCACCGAGTTGCTCGTCGGCAAGGAACCCAGTGAAATCAGCTAAGCGCTCCGTGAACGTCTCCTTGATCACCTCATAGCGAGGATACTCATCACCTGACGCGACCTTCCTCCAGTTGTGGATGAATCGATCGGGCTGCAACTGGACCAATCGGTTGCCGTCGTCAGATGTGAACCAATGCCGGACGGCCGGCGGGCCCAGTTCGAGTCGCACTTGAACGGGGCTTCGAGGAGCACCGAACTGTTCAACGACCGGTTGCAGCGGCGGGTGCTGCTCGATTCGCCCGTATCCCAGTTCGCGGAGTCGCAGGGCGATGAGCCCTAGATGGACCGGAGAGATGTCGAGGGGCTCAAACTGGACAGCAAGCGCCACCTCGGTGACCGGTGGCGACCGGAACTCTGGCAATGGCAGCGGGCTAGGGCTCATCCGGTTCCTGTTCGTGGCGGCATTCCGAGCAAAGTCTCGGGCCGAGGATCCGCTCCATTCCATCGGCCAGGGCGGCCCGGATTGTACGCTTTGGAGGCTGCTGCTGTTCGGTCGCAGAGGTCCCGCCCAAGGCCGGCCCGATCGTCCGAGAATCTGCTCGCTCGTCGTCAGTCGCCGCCCGCAGACGCGGCATTCGCGCCAGCCTCGCCGAGCAGCCGCGGCCACTTGAACCGTCCCTCCAGGAAGAAGCCCCGAAGGAGTTCTCTCGCCGTTCGCCCGCCGCGCGCTCTGTTCCTGGAGATCCTTCCTGATCCACGAGAGATCGCAGACGAGAGATCGCAGAGGCGGTCGCGCAGCATCGCGACGCCGTCGCTGATGGGCTCGCGTGGCCGCCCGCTCCATGATCTTCATGCCTTCATGGAGATGTCCATGACCTTCCTCGAGCACGGGGCGATCAGCGTTCGTCACGCGGCGCGACGCGGTCGTCGTCCGTGCGGTCGCGTCGGCGAATGCGCCTTCTCGCTGTCGTCGGGGGTGCCGTCCGCCGAGGTTTCCGCTTCGAGGCGGGCTCGCAGCGCCGCCGTCAGCACGGCCTCGGCCAGCGCCTCGTTGATCGGGCTGAGCGAGCCGGGACCGCCCGCGACCGCGCGCACGGAGCTCGCGAGCTCGGAGAGGATCGGCAGCGCGATCCGCCCCTGCCCGATCCCGATCCGACCCTGCGCGATCGCCTGCCGCGCATTCGCCACGGTCTCGGGCATGGTCTCCGCGTGCCGCCGGCACGCGGTGAAGCGCGCCTCCCCGTCAGGCCCGCGTTGCCCGGCGAAACCGAAGAGCCGGCACATCGCGGGGCGCGATGGATACTCGGTGCAGCGCCCGCGGAGCGTGCCCCCCTCGGGATCCGGGGCGAAGAGGACGCACCGGCGATCGCCCGCATCGCGCGCGGCCTCGATCCGTCCGAGGAACCGTCCGGCCTCGCCCCGCGCGACGATGTCGCGTGCGAGCGGCGCGAGCTCCGCGGCAGTCGCCTCCACGTGCGGCGAATGGCAGCACGCGCCGCACCCGGGCGGGCACGCGATCCCCGTCGCCGCCGCGAACCGCGCCGTCTGGCGATCGATCTCGTGATACTGGCGGACGACGGCTTCGATCGAGCCGTGCGCGCCCGTGACAGCGGGCATCGGGACCTGGTTCATATCGGCCGAGCAAACGCACAACGACGCCCGCCCAGGCAGCCCGCCGCCCGCGAGACGCGAGGGCGGAACGGTGGCGAAGGCGGGATGGTATCCGGCCGGAGGCCGTCGGTCGACGGCACGGTCGGCGCGGCGATCATCCGATCACGACGTCGAGGAACACCAGCCGGGCGAGCACGTGGACCATCCACAGCGCCACCGTGAAGCCACCCGGCGCTGGCGACGCCGTCCATGGCGGAAGTGCTCGTGCTCGGGCGGCGCCCAGGCGGCGTTGCAGTCTTCAACGGGCTGCTGATGCTAATGCTGCACGATCCACTGCCGTTGCGGCTCGCACAGGCACGACGAACTGGCGTTCACGTCCGTGCGCGCCCACGCTTTCGCGAGCTTCGCGTTCATCGCGGTCGCCTCGGCCGCGCGTCCCTGCGCCTCGAGCGCCTGCTTGAGGCCGAGCATCGACCAGGGGTTGTCGCGATTGCGCTGCTGGTCCATCCGGTACACGGCTTCCGCCTCCCGGTGGCGGCCCGCCGACATCAGGAACGCGCCAAGCGCGTGACGCACCGGGAGCATCCAGCCGGGCGGCTCGTCGTACACGAGACCGTCCTCGACCGCGATGCCGCGTCGGAACGCGGCGAACGCGTCCTCGTGCCGGCCCTCGCGGAAGGCGACCTCGCCTTCGAGCATCGCCCGCGCGATGGGAAGCACCACGTCAACGCGGTTGTTGAAGATCATCCAGTCGTTGGGCACCGCGGCCACGGCGGACTCGAACGCCGCGATCTCCTCGCGTGCCTCGTCCACGCGTCCGAGCGCCGCGTACGCGATGCCGCGGGCGTACCGACGCACCGCGCGGCTCACCGGCCGCCATGCCGGGCGCTCGGGCTCCGCGAGGATCTCCTCCCACTTCCCGAACCGCGTCATGACGTGGAACGTCGTCGGAGTGATCCCCTCGATGAGCATGCCGTACTTCTCGAGCGTCGCACGGGGAATCTCGCGCTCGAGGTCGCGGGCCGCCTCGATGGCGGGCTCGTATCGACCCTCCATCATCGACGCGTAGGCGAGGAAGTGGAGGTTGTGCGCGTAGTAGATCCAGTAGAGATCCGGCTCCGACGCGCCGGCGAAATAGCGGCGATCGGCGGCGACGGCGCGCGTGTTCACGTCGGCGGCGTCGCCGTAGCGTCCCACGCGGATGAAGATGTGCGACGGCATGTGCACGAGGTGGCCGGCGCCGGGAATTCGTGTCTGGAGACGCTCGGCCGCGGCGACGGCGCGGTCGGGATCCGATGACGCCTCGACGGCGTGGATGTAGAAGTGCGCGGCGCCCGGATGATTCGGGTCCTGCGCCAGGACGCTTTCGATCGCGGCGACGATCTCATCGATCCGGCCCTTCGGCGCGCCCGTGTTCGTCCAGTAGTCCCACGGCTGAAGATCCATGAGCGACTCGGCGAAGAGCACGGTGATGTCTGGGTCGTCCGGATAGCGCCGATGCACGGCCTCCATGGCGTCCGCGTAGGCGCGATCGAGCGTGACCTGCTCGGCCGGCGGGGGCCACGAGTACCGCGTCCCGATCGCGCGGACGAGCGCCTGCTCCGCCGGCGCGCCGTTCCCGATTCGGGCGAGCGCCTCCCCGGCGGCGGCCGTCGCGGCGCGCCAGCGATCCTCGGTCATCACGCGATCGTTGATGTTCATCCCGTTCGCGTACGCGATCCCCCACCAGGGCATCGGGCTCTCGGGGTCGTGCCGCGCCGCCTCCTCGAACGACCGGATCGCCTCGGCGTGGTTGAAGCCGTAGGCGAGCGCGAGTCCCTGGTCGAACCACCGCTGGGCGAGGGGCGAGTCGGTGTGGATCGGCCGGTGGTAGGTATCGAGTCCGGCGAAGAGCTGCGTTCCGCTCGCGGTCTTCGTGGCGGTGCCGGCGCCCTGGCACCCGGTGAGCAGTGCCGCGCAGAGGATTGCTGACGTTGCGAATCGATGGAGCATCGGTGGGCCTCCCCGGGCCGCCCTGAGGCGGCGGCCATAGGTGTGTCGAATGTCTCGAAGGTCGTATCGTATCGTCGTGCGAGGAGTGGCGCGATCCGCCGCCCGGGTCTGCCACCCACTCGGGATTTTTCGCGAGTTCCGCGCCGTGAGTTCCCCGGATGGCGCCGCCAGCCGCGCGTGCCCGCCGCACGGGCGGGACGCTTCCCGACCTGCACGCCCAGTGCCCGACGACGCGCCCGCCATGCCCGCCGCCGCGGCGCCCCTCAACGAGGTCCTGGACGAGGAGCCCGACTTCGCGATGGCGCTCGCGAGCCGCCCCGGGCTCGCGGAGGCCGCCACGGCGCTCAGCGACGGGTTCGCGGCGATCCCGGCGCAGGCGATCCCGGCGCTGCGGCACGACGCCGCGGACGATCCCGCGGAGACGGTCGCGCCGTGCCGCTCGCCGCGACGCGATCGCGTCAGCACGCGCCCCAGGCGACGAGCACCGCCAACAGATCGACGACATCGACGACGCCGTTGCCGTCGGTGTCCTCCGGGCATCCCTCGCACGGTCCCCACGCGACGAGGACCGCGAGGAGATCGACGACGTCCACGGTGCCGCTGCCGTCAACGTCGCCGGTGCACGGCAGGAGCCGCAGACGCAGGAATGCGTCGGCGCCGCCCGGGGCGAGGTCGAAGCCAAGCCCGTCGCGCAGACGCGCGATGAAGTAGAGCACGCCGTCGTTCGTCAGGTGGAACGACTCGGGGTTGAAGGGGATCAGCGCCGGGTCGCCGCGCCCGATGAAGGCGTCGTCGTTGAACAGGCCGTCGCCGTCGAGGTCCACCATGTCGCCCTCGCGCACGACGACGTTCGGCCCGTTGAAGATGATGACGTGGTCGCGGGCGGGATCGGGGTCGTCCGTCGAGCCGGCCACGATCCAGTCGCCGTGGCAGTTGCCGTGGACGCCGAAGAAGCGCTCGGTGAGCAGCTCGTCGCCGTGGCCGGTCGGATCGCCCGACTCGGCGAGCAGCTCCACGTTGCGCGAGGCCCAGTCGCCGGGATCGTCGCGGGAGCCGCGCATGAAGACGTCGCCGCAGGGGTGGAGCCGCGCGTTGAAGATCGTCTCGCTGATCCACGGCGTCATGCCGCCGAGCGGCGTGCCCTGGCGGTGCAGGACCTTCCCGTCCACCGCCAGGATCTGGTCGCGGTTGATCGGGCTGTCGTCCTCGCCCCGCAGCATCCAGCGCGACCCGTCCGGCGTCGTCCAGAAGTGGTTGCCGTCGAAATCCACCCAGGTGCCGTCGCCGATCGCGGTCACGCCGACCTGGGCCAGCGCGACACCCTCGTAGAAGACGCCCTGCCTTCGCATGCCGGCGATGTTCTGCACGTTGCGGTCGAGGAAGCCGATCGTCCCGTCGTTGAGCACGTGGATCGATCCGAACGTCGGCCCGAAGGTCTCGTCGCCGCTGTTCTCCGCCGGATCGTCGATCATGCCCGTGACGGGATCGCCCTGCTGGCGCACGATCGTGAACGTGCTTCCGTCGTGGAACATCGCCTTGTTCGCGCGGCCCGCGTCGCCGCCGCGCGCGTTCGCGATGAACGCGACCTGACCGAAGTCGTTGAACGACGGTCCGAACAGCCCGAAGAAGTTGTACACCTCGCCGGGCGACCCGCCGTCCACGGGTTGACCCTCCTGGGCGAAGACGCTGCCGGCCGTTCCCGCCCCGCGAACGAGCATCGCCTGGAGGTCGGGGCCAAGGGAGTTCGTCGCCGTGATCACCCACTCCGAGCCGTCGGGGTGGAATCCCATGAAGTTGATCGTTCGGAACTCGGCGTAGACGGGGTCGCCGTCGAGGTCGCGCGCCCCGGGCACGAGCGCCGTCGGGTGCGCGGGGATCTCCGTGAAGATCACTTCGATCACAGGGGCCGGGCCCGCCGCGAAGGTCGCTGTCGCCAGCGCGATCGCGAGCGCGGCGGCGCCGACCGCGCGCGGCCGCACCACGAACAGGTTTCGTACACGATCATCCGGGGCCATCGATCTCCTCCGCCGCCGAGCAGGCCATCTCAGGGGATGGACTGGAACTTAAGTCTTAGTTGCAGACCCCCCACGCCCCGAGCACGATCAGGAGGTCGGCGAAGTCAACGACGCCGTTGCCGCTGAGGTCCTCCGGTCCGCCCGGGTTCCCCCACGCGCCGAGGATCGCGAGAACGTCGGCGAAGTCGACGGCGCCGTTCCCGCTGATGTCCGCCACGCAGACGCTGGAGAAGTTGAGGAACGCATTGGCCGAGCCCACCAGGCCGTCGGCCGCGCCGCCGCCGTCGTTCACCGTCAGCAGGTCCGCGACGCCGTCCCCGTCGAGGTCCGCGGCGCGGACGAACGCGGGCTCCTCGCCGGCGTCCACCGTCTCGACCGACGCGAACGAGACCTCCCCGGACTCGGCGAAGGAGCTCCGAAGGATCTGCACAACGGGCAGCATCAGGTCCTCGTCATCGGCAATGAGAGCGATGTCAACGTCGCCGTCCGCGTCCACGTCGAGCGCGGTCACGGAGCGCGGGTTGTCGCCCACCGGGAGCGAAACAGTCGTCTCGAACGCGCCGCCGCCGGCGTTGATCATGATCGAGATCGTCTCGTCGGCGGTGTTGGCCGTCACGAGGTCGGGCAGGCCGTTGCCGTCGAGATCGGCGAAGAGATCGATCTCGCCGCCGTCGTAGCTCGTGGCGATGTCGGACGGGCCGTCGCCCGTCGGCAGCGTGTGCTGCGCCACCGGCTTGCCCTTCTCGAAGAAGATCGCCTCCACGCCGGAGGTGATCGGCACGGCGAAGTCGAGGTCCTTGTCGTTGTCGAGGTCGCCGGTCTCGACGTTGAGCGGCGCGGCGATGCCGCCCACCGTGGTGGACACGTCGAACATGCCGGTGCCGTCGTTGCCGTAGATCGTGAGCGTGCCGGTCGCGCTCCCGTCGAGAGCAGGCGCGCCTGCCGCGGCCACCGCGAGATCGGTGACGCCGTCGCCCGTGAAGTCGCCGGCGACGATGGCCACGGGCCCGACCTGCGTCGGGAATACGATCGGCGTGTCGAACGTGCCGTTGCCGAGGCCGTTGTTGATGAGCACGCTCATCGTGTCATCGCCGCGGTTCGTGACCGCCAAGTCGAGGAGACCGTCGTCGTCGTACCTGCCGGTGGTCAGCGACGAAGGATCGGCGCCGACCGTCGTCTGCGTCGCGCCGAGGAAGCCCAGCCAAGCGCCGCCGCCGTCGGTCCCGGCGTTGCGCAGCACCACCACGGAGCCGTCGCCCGACTCGCTCGGCACGGCGATCGCGACGTCCACGCCGTTGATGCCGTCGAAGTCGCCGAGCGCGACGTCGCGCGGCTGCCCGTCGAGCCCGACCGTCTCCGGATCGTCGAAGCCGAGCAGACCCGCCAGCGATTCCACCGCGATGCTCACGGACCCGCCCTGCGCGCCCTTGCCGTACACGAGCCGCGCGAACCGATCCTGCCCGAGCGACGGGAGGAGGCCGACGTGGAACCGCCCCTCCGCCGGCCCGGACACGACCTGGAACGACGAGCCGACGCCGGGATCGAGCGGCGGGTCGAAGAACGCGACGACGCCGCCGCTCAGGCTCCAGGGATTGGTCACCACGATCTGGTCGTGCTCGACGCCGGGCGTCGGGCCCTGGATCTCGAAGACGATGTTGCCGGTCGCGCCCACGATGTCGCCGTACGGCATGTCGATCACGAGCGTGTCGTACACCTCCGTGCCGAGACCGATCCAGAGATCGCCGTTGTTCCCGAGCTCGTCGGTGCCGTCGAGCGTGCCGGACGCGAAGATCCTTCCGTCGTTCCAGACCGCCGTTCCGTCGAGTTCGGCGATGTTGCCGTTGAAGGAGCAGTCGAGGAGCCCGGCCGTGGTGCCGTCGAAGACGAACACCCCGCCGCCGCGCTCGGCGGTGTTGCCGATGAACGTGCACGCCTGCACCGTGGACAGGCCGTCGCCCTGGAGGTGCACGCCGCCGCCCGCGCCGATGTAGGGCCCGTCTCCGCCGAGGCACAGGTTCCCGGCGAAGGTGCAGTCGTACACGATCGCCTCGCCCCCGGTGGCGGCGAGGAACGCGCCGCCCGCGCCGGCGCCGACCGGACCGTCGCCCGACGCCTCGTTGGTGATGAAGACGCAGGAGGTGACGTCCGTGAACCCGGAGCCGACGATGATCGCCCCGCCGCCGCCGAAGCGGTCATCGCCGCCGGTCGGAGCGCAGACGTTGGCATCGAACGTGCAGTCCTGGAAGAGGACGTTCTCGCCGTAGCTCGCGACCGCGCCGCCGAACGCCCGTGCGGCGTTCACCGTCTCGGCGTCGGCCAGGTTGCCCGTGAAGTCGCACGAGAAGAAGGCGGGGCTGCCGCTCGCGATGTAGACGGCGCCGCCGTACGAGCGGACGGTTCCCTCGCAGAGGCCCCCGGCGGCCCAGTTGTCGTCGAAGAGGCAGCTCACGAACTCGGCGGCGCCGCCGTCCATGTAGACGGCCCCGCCCTGGGCGTCGCACGTCAGCCGGGCGATGTTGTGGACGAAGTCGCACCCCTCGAAGCGCGGCGAGCCGGAGAAGATCTGGAGCGCGCCGCCGCGGTCGTTCGTGCGGCAGTCGAAGAAGTCGCAGTTCCGCACGGTCGGATCGGCGCCCGCGATGTCCATGCCCGCCGCGAAAAACGTCGTGCCCTCGGGGTTGTTGAACGTGAATCCCTCGATGACGGTATCGGGTCCCTCGCCCGAATTCACCGTGGCGATAGGCAGGTCGTCTCCCGGGATGCCCGTGAGGATCGTGGTTGCCGCGCCCCCCGCGCTGCGCACGATGATGGCCTTCCCGATGGTGTCGAAGTTCTCCGCGTAGGCGCCGGGCGCGACCTCCACCACGTCGCCGTCCGTGGCCGCGTAGATCGCGGACTGAATCGTCGCGTACGAACCGGGGACGTACAGCACACGCCCGCCTGTGAGACACCACGCGACGTCCGAGGGTGCGCCGAACTGCTGCGTGGAGGACTGGAGACCGTTGAGGTCCTCGTAGTTCACCCACGCCTCGCTGTTCCGGACGTCGGCCGTGAGCCAGAAGTTGTTCTCCGGGCCGACGATGTTGGTCTCGAACCAGTACTGACCGGCCGGGAACTCGATCGGCGCGAACGACGCGAACGACTCCGCCTCCGGGCGGCTGAAGTAGATGTTGCCCGTGCCGTTCTCCTCGTAGCCGGTGACGTCGACGACCACGAGCACGTTGCCGGGCTGACCGCCGGCGTCGCTGCGCAGCGAGATCTCCGCGCCCGTGCCCGACCCGGCCGGAAGCGTGTTCCAGATGTGCCGCCAGCGCAGGCCCTCGACCCGCCACGCTTCGCCGGGGGGCACCATGAAGTCGTCGAGGATCGTGCGGCGACTCATCTCTCCGAACACGCCGTCGGTCGCGTTGCTGAACCCGTTCGTGCCGTTTGGAGCACCGTTGTCGTAGATCGCCCCGACGCAGCCGATGCCCTCCGCTCCCGCGGCGACGGGCCGGTGGTGGTCGGGCGCCGCGACCGAAATGGCGTCCGGCGGGAGCTGCGCGGCCGTGGCCGTGGACTCGGTTCCGAGGATCGTGAACGACAGGACCACAACCCGGGAAGCGATCGCGCTGGCCATCGACGTCGGCTCCTCCCCCCGGGACCATCGAAGCAGTCCAGTTTGATCCCCCCCTCCAGCGGGGTCAAGAGCTTGCGTCAAAAGAGCGTCCGACCAACAATCAGCCGCCCGCGGTGCGACTGCGTGCCGGAGAAATCATGACCGAACCGCGCGACGATCGAGGGGAAAACCCGGCGGACGAGCCGACGATCGAGAGTCCCGGCTGGTCGGCCCCCGATGCGTTCACCCTTCCCGGGGACAGCGGGCGTGTCGCCGTCGGCGACCAGATCGGTCCGTTTAGGGTCCTCCACGAGATCGGGCAGGGCGGCATGGGCGTCGTGTACGTGGCGATCCGCGAGGACGAGTCCATCAAGCGCCGCGTCGCGATCAAGCTCCTGAAGCGCGGGATGGACACTGAGGACCTGCTCCGCCGCTTCTCCCTCGAGCGCCAGATGCTCGCCGGCCTCAGTCATCCCGGGATCGCCCGTCTCTTCAACGCCGGCGAGACCCAGGACGGCCGGCCGTACTTCGTCATGGAGTACATCGAGGGCCAGTCGCTCGAGGTGTACTGCGACCGGAACCGGTTGAGCGTCCCCGAGCGTCTCGAGATCTTCCGGAAGGTATGCGCCGCGGTGCACCACGCGCATCAGAACCTGATCGTGCACCGCGATCTCAAACCGGGCAACATCCTCGTGGACCGCGAGGGGCAGCCGAAGCTCCTGGACTTCGGCATCGCGAAGCTGATGAACCCGGACATGATGGGGGTCCCGGCCGCGATGACGGCGCCGGAGCTGCGGGTCATGACGCCCGAGTATGCGAGCCCAGAGCAGATCTCCGGCGAGCCGATCAGCACCGCGAGCGACGTCTACTCGCTCGGTGTCATCCTTTATAAGCTCGTCTGCGGTCACCAGCCCTACCAGCTCCGGTCCCGCGCGCGCGAAGACATGATGCGCGTCATCTGCGAGAAGGTGCCGGAGCGTCCGAGCACCGCCGTCAGCCGGGTCGAGGAGATCGAGTCGTCCCCGGGCTCGCAGGCGGAATCGATCTCGCCCGAGAGCGTGAGCCACAGCCGCGAGAGCCGTCCCGACCGGCTGCGTCGCGCGCTCTCGGGCGACATCGACAACATCGTCCTCAAGGCGATGCGGAAGGAGCCGTCACGCCGCTACCCCTCGGCCGCGGAGCTTGCCGCCGACATCAAGCGGCACATGGACGGCCTGCCCGTCACGGCGCGCCCCGACACGTTCGGTTACCGGATGTCGAAGTTCGCCCGCCGTCACCGCGAGGCGGTGGGCGGGGCGATCGCGGTGGTGCTGCTGCTGATCGCGAGCGTCGTGACGACCTCGATGGGGTGGCGGGCTGCCAGCACCGCCGCCGACCGCGAAGCGAAGGCGAGGCAGGCCGCGGACCAGGCGCGCGAGGCGGAGACCGAGCAGCGCGCGCTGGCCGAGGTCGCGCGGGACCGGGCGGATCGGCGGTTCCGGCAGGTTCGCGCGCTGGCCCGCATCTTCATCCACGACTTCCACGACGCGATCCAGGAGCTCGACGGCTCGTTGCCCGCGCGGAAGCTGCTCGTGACGACCGCGCTCGACTACCTCGACAGCCTGGCCGGGGAAGCGGGCGACGATGCGGATCTGAACCGCGAACTCGCCGATGCATACGACCGGGTCGGCGATTACCAGGGCGGCGTGCGCAATCCCAACGTCGGCGATACCGCCGGCGCGCTCAGGAGCTACCGCCGGGCGATCGAGATCCGGCGGAAACTGCTGGCCGCCGCGCCCAGCGACCAGGACATCCGCGGCCTGGTCGCGGTCGCGCACGCCAAGATCGGCGACATCCTCGAGCACAGCGGCGACGTGAACGGCGCCCTCGAAGCGCATCGCGAGGAGCTCGCGCTGCGACGCACGCTTCGCGAGGAGACGCCCGATGACGTCATGGCGCGGCGGAACATCGCCGTCGCGCTCGTCAACGTCGGAGACGCCCTCATTCGCACGGGGGCGCGGCAGGAGGCGATCCGGCGATTCGAGGAGGCGCTCGACGTGCGACGCGAGCTCGTCGAGCGCGCCCCCGGGGACACGCTGCTGCGACGCGAGCTGGCGGGCACATTGCTCCGCCTCGGCAACGAGAACGCGCGCTTCGGCGAGTTCGACGCCGCGTGGAAGGCGCTCGACGAGGCGCTGCGGATCCGCACCGCCATCGCCGGGGAGAACCCGGAGAGCGCGCGGGCCCGACGCGACGTGGCGACCGTCGAGTACTTCATCGGCGCCCAGCGTGTCGCCGCCGACCAGCCGTCCGAAGCCCTCCCGCACCTGCTCCACTTTCGCGACGAGTGCCGGGAGCGCGTCGAGGCGAGTCCGACGAACGCGCGGGCGAAACGCGATCTCGTCGTGGCGCTCGTCTCGCTTGGCGACGCCCGCGTCGCGCTCGGGGAATGGGGGGAGGCACGCGCCCTCGGCGTGGAGGCGCGGGACATCATCGCTGCGCTGTCGAAGGCCGATCCTGAGAACACGCAGCTTCGCCAGCTCGCCGCCGTCGCCGACGGTCTGCTCGCCGAGGTGCACGCCGCCGCCGGCGATTACGACCAGGCGCTTGCGGATGCCCGGTCGTCGCTCGTGACCTACGAGGCGCTGGCGCACGGCGACGACGCGGACGCGGGCGCCCAGCTCAGCGTGGCGAGGTCGCTCGTCGCGCTTGGGCGGCTCCTCGTGCGGGCCGATCGCCCTTCGGAGGCGTTGCAGCCGCTCGAGGACGCGCGCCGGCGTCTCGCGGAGCTGCGCAACCGCCCGCCCCTGACCGTCGAGCTCCGCAAGGCCTCCACGGAGGGCCTGCACGAGCTCGCGCTCCTCTATGCGAAGCTCGATCCGCGTCAGGCCGTCCGCCTGCTCGAAGAGGCGAGCACGCTGTGCCCCGATCACGACGGCGCGCGGCGCGGGCGGATCGATGCCGACCTGACGCGCTTCCGGGGTGACGACGCCCGGGCCGGATGAGCGACGGTCAGCACGGCCCCCACGCGGTCAGCAGGAGCACCAGGTCGCCGATGTCCACGGTCCCGCTGCCGTCGAGGTCCTCGGACCCGCCCGCATTGCCCCACGCCGTCAGGATCGCGAGCAGGTCGGCGATGTCCACGTTGCCGCTGCCGTCGAGGTCCTCGACGCACGGTCCAACCGGCTCGAGCACTGCGCCGTACGTGCCCCAGATGTTGTCGTCGTGGCCGTACTCCTGGAGCGTCCAGAACGTGCGGTCGTCGGCCGGGTCCACGGCGGTGAAGCTGTAGTCGCCCCATCGGTTGCGTCCGATGCCGTCGTTCTGCGGGCCGGTGCCTTCCCTGTACTGCACCGGCGGCGCCGTCTCGCCCGCCGGGTCGCCCGCCAGGCGACCGGTGTAGTAACAGCCGGCGTACTGGTCTTCGTTCGAGCCGCTGAAGCCCATCGCGACGTCGTTCCGGCTGTTCACCGCGATCGAGCAGTAGAAGTAGTGCAGCGATGGATCGCTGATCGTGCCGACCTGGTTCGTCATCAGCGTCCCGGCGTCGATCTCATACCAGCGGTACGCGGATCGGCCCCCGGTGCCGACGTCGTGGCACGTCCAGATCGAGCCGTTGCGATAGACCGCGTTCATGATGCGGTGGCTCGTCGTGTGGTCGAGCGGTGAGTCGCTGCCGAGCGCGGGCACGTCGGGCGGCTCGAGGTGCTGCAGGACCGACGCGCTCGCCGATGTGGACGATCCGATTCCCGGCCGGCGCGTCCGCGGCGGACGCGAGCGAGACCGGCAGAGAGACGCACGTGGCCGCGACAGCGATCGCGGCGAGACGAAGACCAGCGAGCATGGAGATTCCTCCTGCGAAGGCGTTTCGTGCCCCCACCGTTCCCAGGTCGATTATGGTGGCTCTCTCGCCGGTTTGAAACCGGCCGGGCGACGTTTTCGCGCAGAGGGCCGAAAGCGTCACCGGTCACGGTCTCGGGGATTCGTCAGAAACGTCGTCAGAAGCACGGGCCCCACGCCGCGAGCACGAGCACGAGGTCGCCGAAGTCGACGACGCCGCTGCCGTCAAGGTCCTCGGGCACGTCCTCCATGCCCCAGGCCGCGAGGACGGCGAGGATGTCGGCGAAGTCGACGGCGCCGTTGCCGTTGAGATCGCCCGTGCACGTGCACAGGTTGAACAGCGTGACGACCGTGTGGTCGCCCTCGGCCGCGACCGCGAGGTCGGGGTTCGCGTCGCCGTTGAGATCCGCCGCGGCGACGTCGGCCGGGCCGGCGTCGACGTCGTACTTCACGCGCGACGGGAACAGTCCCGCGCCGTCGTTGAGCAGCACGAACACCTCGTCGCTCGCCGTGTCCGTCACCACGAGGTCGCCGGTGCCGGTCGCGAACGCGTCCACGACGGCGATCGCGCTCGGCGTGGAGCCGGCAACATACCGGACGTCGCCCGCGAACGTGCCGTCGCCGTTGTTGAGAAGCACCGACACCTGCCCGGTGCCCGCGCACGCGACGGCGATGTCGCGATCGCCGTCGCCGTCGAGATCGCGCACGAGGACGTCCACCGGGTCGTCGGCCACCGCGTAGAAGACCGCGGCGCTGAACGTCCCGTTGCCGTTGTTCTCGAGCACGGCGACATTGTCGCTGCCGGCGTTCGCCACGACGACGTCGAGGTCGAGGTCGCCGTCGAGATCGCCGATGTGCAGCGCGCTCGGGGTCGTCCCCGCGGCGTAGGGCACGGGCGATCCGAAGACGCCCGCGCCGTCGTTAAGCAGGACGACGATGCGATCGAGCGCCGCGTCGGCGATGACGAGGTCCTGGTCGAGGTCCGCGTCGAGATCACCGTTGACGATGGCGGTCGGCATCGCGCCGGCGGCGTACTCGACGTTCGCGAACGTGCCGTCGCCGTTGTTGAGGTGGATCGAGACGGCCCCGGGGTCCTGGCCGACCACCGCCACGTCGCGCCGCTGATCCTGGTTGAGATCGACCAGCGCCAGTGCGACCGGCATGTTGGCGGTGTCGTAGCCCGCGAGGTTCTCGAGCGTCCCGCTGCCGTCGTTGCGCCACACCGAGATGGCGTCCGACGGCGGGTTGATGACCACGACGTCGGCGTCCCCGTCGCCGTCGATGTCGCCGGCCGCGATCGCGCGCGGATTGTTTCCCGAGGGATAGCCGTTGTCGCGGGCGAAGCACGCTCCGCTCGCGACGCACTCGAAGGTCTCGCAGCTCGTTCCGGACCCGGCCGGGAAGCCGCCCGCGAGCGTGCAGAAGGGCGGTGTCGCCGGCGTGCACGTACCGTCGGTGAAGCAGCATGCGTCGACGGTGCCGCACAAATCTCCCGCGCACTCGACGCCGCCGCCCTGGTAGAGGCCGTCCATGCCGCCGCATTCGGCGAAGCTCGTCTGGAGACACTCACCGTCGGCGAGACAGCATGCGCCGACGCCCGACGAATCCACCGTTCCTCGCAGATCCCACGCGAGGTCCGACTCGACGTCGAACTGCTCGCTCCCCGGGCACAACCCGCAGAGATCATCGTAATCCACCCAGCATTCCTCGTTACGCAGATCCGCCGTGAGCCAGAACGTGTTCTCGGGTGTCGTGATCGCCGCGTCGATCCAGTACCGACCCTCGGCCAGCGCGACCGGCTCGAAGCCGGCCCAGGCCTCGACCTCGTTGCGCGAGAAGAAGATCCGGCCGGTGACCGTTTCGGTGTACGCGGTCAGGTCGACGCGCTGCAAGATCGGTCCCGGCGTGCCGGCGTCGTCGCGCCGGAAGGCGATCTCGGCCCCGGCGCCCGGAGGGGTGATCGCGATGACGTAGTGCCACTGGAAGCCGTCCACGAACCAGGTCTCGCCCGGCGGCACGACGAAGTCGTCCAGCAGTCCCCGGCGGAAGCCGAACACGCCCCCGTCGGTGTTGCTGTACCCGTTGACGCCGTTCGGATCGCCGTTGTCGTAGATGACGTTGCCGGCGCGGCGCGGGCCCGCTCCGGGATCGACGATGTCGGCGGCGAGCGTCACCGGCGCGATCGACGTGAGCGTCGCGATCGGCAGGACGGAAACGGAGATGGCGGAGCGGCGTGGGCTCATGTCGACCCTCCCGTCGTTCGACACCTTGCAGGGTACGCGCCGCGACCGACGTGACAAAGGAAAAACTCAGAAGACCATCGACACCTGCGCGGCGTGCATCGGATCGTCGACGGCGCAGCGATCGGCGCGGTTCTTCGTCTCATCCCAGCCGGGGCTCGCGAAGACGTGACGGAGGACGTCGGCATGGCGGGGGATTGGGGCGTCGAGGGCCGCGCCGGCGCCCCGGCCCAGTTGCTGGATCGACTCGAGCGGATCGAGCCGATCGACGTCCGCGGCCGGATCGTTGAGATCGACGACGCCGTCGTACGCCGTGTCGTGGAGGACGAGGCGCGGGTCCTTGTCCTCGTAGACCTCGTCGTGGACGAAGCAGTCGAACAGCAGGCGCGTCGAGGGCGTGCCGACCTCGGCGAAGACGCAGCCGCAGCGACCGGGGGCCGGACGGCGGGGCATCTCGGCGAGGTTCACCTCGGCGACCAGCAGATCGGTCTCGCCGCCGGGGCCGAAGCCGTCGCCGGCGAGAGCGTAAGCTGCTCTCCGGCTGGGGCGACTGCACGGGCGGACTGCCCGGCCGACCTCAACAGCGACGGCGTGGTCGACATCCCGGATCTTCTGATCGTGCTCGCGACCCGGGCGTAGCGGCTGTTGGCATCATCCCGGGTGAAGTTCCGGCGCAGCCCCGCGGCCGCGCCGGCGTAACTGGGGGTGGAGGATGCCGGCATGCCCTACACGTCCATCGTGCTCGCTGCCGCGCTTGCGGCGGGATCCGACTGCCCGACCTACGGTCATCGCGAGTTTCCGACAGCCGGGAGCCCGTGGGAGTTCGACATCGGCGATCTCGACGACGACGGTGATCTCGACCTCGTCGTCACGGGACGAGAGTCCGCCGTGCTTCTTTCGAATGGCGACGGCACGTTCGCCGATCCTGTCGCGATTGACCTCGGCGAGCTGCCGGGAATCGTCCGGCTCGGGGACCTCGACGATGACGGAGATCTCGACGCCGTCGTGCTCGATCGGGATCAGGACACCCTCCTCGCGCTCCTCAATCGTGGTGATGGAACGTTCGAGCTGACCCCGGGCCAGGGGGGCGTGGGCTCCGCGTCCGCGCTCGCGCTCGGCGACCTCGACGCGGACGGTCGGCTCGACGCGATCGTGGGGTACGGTGACGCGATCGTCGGTGTACGGCGCGGCCGGGGCGACGGCACCTTCGAGGATGACGTCGTCTACACCGCGCACGGCAATGTCCGGGACATCGTGCCCGGTGATCTTGACGCCGACGGCGATCTCGATGTCGTCGTCCGCGCCTCGGGGGAGAGCGCGGTCGGCGTGTGGCTCAACGAAGGCGACGGCACCCTTGGCGCACTGACCACGTTCGACGCCGGTGACTCGGTGGTGTTCGCCGACCGCGCGGACATGGACGGGGACGGCGTGCCCGACCTCGTCGTGAGCGATCCCGCCGCGAGCAGCGTCAATGTGCTCCGCGGGCGCGGCGACGGCACGTTCGAAGCACCGATCCGCCACGCCCTCGACGTCACGGCCGAACTGATCCGGTTCGCGCTCGCCGATCTCGACGGCGACGAAGACGTCGACGTCGCGATCCTGCTCGAGGACGACAACGTCGCGGTGCTGCTGAATCGAGGGGACGGCGTACTTGACGACGCGCAGCGCGCCGGCGTTGGCCGCGTCGCCCGAAGGATCATCGCCGCCGATCTCGATGGCGACGGCGACGCCGACCTCGTCTCGACGAACCAGCTCGGTGGGAGCGTCTCCGTGCTGCTCAACGACGGGGCCGGCCGCGTGGGGGACGAAGAGACGGTCTACGCATTGGGCAGCGCGCCGACTGGCATGACGGCGCTCGACTACGACGGCGACGGTGACCGCGATCTCGCGGTGGTCGCCGGTCATCGGGATCTGTCCGTGCTCACCAACACCGGCGACGGAACGTTCGTTGCCGCGCCGCCGCACGAGATCGGCCATGAACTCCGCCAGGTCGCGGCCGGCGATCTCGACCGCGACGGCATCGCCGACCTCGCGGTGAGCTTCGTCAACCCGAGCGGCGTCTGCGTGTTGCTCGGCAACGGCGACGGCACGTTCCGCGATCTCGGCCGCTTCGGAACCGGGACCGACCCGACCGACCTCGCGCTCGCGGACATCGATCTCGACGGCGACCTCGATGTCCTCACCACGAGCCGTCCGCGCGGCGAGGTGTCGGTGCTCCTCAACCGCGGCGACGGGTCGCTGGCCACCGACGTGCTGTACTGGTGCGGAGGAGGACCATGGGGCATTGTGCTCGCCGACTTCGACGGCGACGGCGATCTCGACGCCGCAGTGGCGAACGACCAGAACGCCAACGCCGCCGTTCTGCTGAACGACGGGGCCGGCGGGTACGGCGCGCCGCTCACGCTCGATGTGGCCGCGCCGTGGTCCATCGCCGCGGGCGACTTCGACGGTGACGGGGATCCCGACCTCGCGGTGCCGTGCACCGGCGGGGACGTGCTCGCGCTCTTCCGGAACCGCGGTGACGCCACCTTCGAGGGCGAAGAACTGGCCCTGCCGGGGTCCCTGGGATACGACGTCAACGTTGCCGACCTGGACGAGGACGGTGATCTCGATCTCGTCCTCGCGGGCGAGAGCCGCGACGTGTTCGTCCTGCTCGGGGACGGGGCCGGCGGGTTCGCGGTCGTGTGCTTCGACGCGGCGACCACCGGCTTCTCGGTCGGGATCTCGGACTTCGATCGCGACGGTGATGCCGACATCGGTCTCGTCGGCTACGAGGGAGTCGCCGTCCTCCACAACGACGGCAACGGCGGCTTCGCGTCGGGGCCCGCATTCCCGCTGGGTCCGGATCCGCGCTTCGGAGCCTTCGGCGACTTCGACGGCGACGGCGCGGCCGACGCCGTCGCGCCGTGCTTTGACGACGACCATGTGTATGTCGCGCGCAACCGCGGCGACGGGGCGTTTGACGACCCCGTCGCGTACGCCGTCGGGCAGGGGCCCCAGACCGCGACGACGCGTGACGTCGACGACGACGGTGACGTCGAAATCCTCGTGATGAACTCCTTCACCGACACCTTCTCGCTGTTGCGGAACCGCGGCGACGGCACGTTCGACGCCCAGGTCGAGCTCGGCACCCTCGCGAGCCCCGCCGACGCGGCGTTCGGCGACGTCGATGGGGACGGCACCGATGACCTCGTCATGACCGGGCGCTACAGCTTCGCAATCTCGGTGATCCGGGGACGCCCGGACGGCACGTTCGAGACCAGTCTGAGCGCGCCGGCCGGCCTGGGGCCGCAAGGCCTCGTCGTGACCGACCTCAACGAGGACGGACGACCCGACGTCGCCGTCGCGAACTACCCGTCCCGGGACGTCTCGATCCTGCTCGGACGCGGCGACGGGACGTTCGACGTCGCGCCGAACCGGGCGCTCTCGGGGCCCGCGAGCGCGGTCGGCGCTGGCGATCTCGACGCGGACGGGCACGTCGATCTCGTCGTCGACACCTTCGGCGCGGCGACGGTGCTCCTGGGGCGCGGCGACGGGACGTTCGAACCCGCGGTGGACTATCCCTCAGGCGCGCTCACGTCGAACGTCACCATCGTCGATCTCGACGCGGACGCGTCGCTCGACGTCGTCTTCGCCAACGACCGCGACAACTCGGTATCCGTGCTGCTCGGACGCGGCGACGGCACGCTCGGGAGCGTGCGTCTTTACGGCGTGGGCGAAGAACCGCTCGGCGCGATTGTCGAGGACTTCGACCTCGACGGCGACCTCGACATCGCGACGTACGACTTCGAGGGCGAAAGCGTGTCGGTGCTCTTCAACCGCTGCGGAGCAGACGAATCGTGCCGCGCTGACGTTGACGGCAACGGTGACGTGGGCTTCGGCGACCTGCTGCGGGTTCTCGCGGCGTGGGAGGAGCCGGGCGGGCCCGAAGACATCGACGGCGACGGGCGCGTCGGCTTCGGTGACGTGCTGGCCGTGCTCGCGACGTGGGGGCCGTGTTCGCGCTGACGTCAGCAAGGCGCCCACGCAGCCGGCGCCGCGCCGACGGTGAGCTCGTCAGCGGTCCCGGGTGGATCACCTGCCGGAGGCCGCCGCGCGCACGGCTTCGTAGACGGCCTTGATCAGCTCCGGCCCGTAGGGCTTGTCGAGGCACCGGGTGCATCCGGCGCTCGTCGCCTCGTCGGCCTTCCCCGGAGCGCCCTCGTCGAAGATGCCGAGGATCACGCCCTCGTAGCCGCTGCTGCGGATCTTCGTGATCGCCTCGATGCCGGAGCGACCGAGCGGGTCGAGCTCCGCGAGCACGCAATCGAACTTGTCGTTTCCGACCTGGGTGATGATGTCACCACCGTTCTCGGCCCGCTTCACTTCCGCCCGCAGCGCCGTCAGGTAGTGCCGAACCTGTCGGAACTCGTCGTCGTCGGCGACGAGGACGAGGGCGGACCACTCGGGGCGCGGCGGGCAGAAGCTCGCCGCGTGGACCTGGGCGCTGAAGTCGACGGAGATCTCGTGCATCCAGTTCTCGACATACCGGCAACCGGAGACGACGGCATGGACCGTGGCGGAGCTTCCGTTGTTCGTCAGGAGCGAGAGCCGGCACTTCGAGCCCGCGTGGGCGAACCCGCTGTAGAGGAACGTCATGCCGTCCGCGCTCATGTTGCGGGTGGGGACGATGAAGACGACCTCGTTCGTCGCTCCGATGTGCCGGAGCGCCACTTCGCAGGAGTCGATCCTGTATTCGAAGCTGTCAGCCTTCGGCTTCGGGTTGCCGCCGTCGCTGTCGCCGTCCTGGGCGTCGAGGCGATCGAGCAGCGCGATGATCTCCTCCTCCGTGGCGCTGATGGCCCGTCGGCCGGCTTGCTGGTTACTGGAAACGCTCACGGCGAACCCTCGTCGCACCAGACCGGTGCTCTTGTCATGCGGCGTCGGCGGCGAGCACGGCGATCTGGGAAATCGGCCTTGCCTCGCCGGAGGCGAGCCGGTAGACGACGTGCTCCTCATTGTCCAGGCACAGTGCGATCGGCCCGGCGAGCTCACGGTCGAATCGCCACGCGGCGCCGCCGACCACGATCACGGAGCCGGGGTTGATCTTCTTCCTGACACGAACGTCGACCGTCCTCCGGCTCGCAAGCGATGCCGCCGTATGCGCCCGGCGCGCCTTCAGGTCGTCGAATCGCTCCCGCGTTTCCGCCAGCTCGCGCCCGAACTTCGTGTGGTCCTTCTTCTGAGCGTCCGTCATGCCGTAGACGGACTGCTGCATCATCTCGTAGTGGCTGGTCTTCTGCGCGATCTCCTCGCGCATCGTGACGAGCAGCTCGTCCACCCGCGCGAGGTCATCGGCGGGTTGTCCGCCGGTGCCGACGATCAGGGTGGTCGGGATGGCGCGCGGCGATCCGAGCGTGCCCACCTCGACCTTCCCCGTGACGCTGACCTCGCCGCCAATGATCGCGCCCGTCGGGCACACCAGGTCGCGGGCGATCCGGAGCTCGCAGTTCATGATCTCGCCGCGCACGTTCAGGTTGCGGCCGACGGTGCCGCGCACGTTGTTGAGGAATCCAATGTCCACGTGGTGGGCCACACGGATCGTCCCGCGCTCCTTGGCCGCCATGCCGCGGGCGCAGCAGAGACTGCCGCCCGCGTTGATGGTCGCCCCTTCGATCAGCCCGTCGATCGCGACGTCCTCGGCGGCCGTCACGACGAACCGGTCCCTGACCCCGTCTCCAACGTGCACGGAGCCGTCGAAGTCGATGTTCCCGGTCGAGAAGTCGACGCACTTCGGGATCTCGAGTCGGCGCGAGACGAAGACGGCGAGGCCCTCGATCAGCACGACGCCGTCCATGCCGGCGACGACGACGCCGTCGTCCCCGATGCGGAACGTCGCGTCGTCGATCGTGAACCCCGTGGCCGTCGCGTCATCGGGAAACGGCGCGCCGGTGACGTCGAGGCACCCCGTCGCAGGGCGCACGAAGGCCACGTGATCACCCTTCTTCACCTTGACGAAGACTGTGCGGCTGTAGTGGTCTACGTCCCCCTCGGTCTTCGCCTGCTTCGGCGGCGTGGCCGGGTCGAATCCGGGCTGCCATTCGATTCCGGCATTGCGCGCCCGCACGTCGACGATGACGCCCTCGATCTCCCCGGTCTCCAGCGTCGCCCGGCGGGCAACGTGATCGATCCGGGCGCGCACCGCGTCGTCCACATCGACGCCCGCAGCCTCGGCGCAGTCGATCAGCGCTTGCGTGGTCACGGCTGAGCGCTTGACGTTCGCCCTGATCGCGATGGACGCGGTCAGGCGATCGGCCGAGATCCTCACGTTGATGCCGGGGTGCGTGGTCTTGCTGGACTTGCTGGTCATGGGCTGGTCAAGCGGCGGCCCTGGAGAAGGAAACCGCCACCCGCTCCGCGAGTGGCTTGGGCGGGAGTTGGTCCGCCGGGGCGTTATCGGATCCGGGCGGATCGACATCCCGAGCGGGTCTCGTCACGCGACAGACTCGGCTCTCATCGGCGCCGGGC
>CAZXBB010000301.1:0-16114 GCA_964638815.1 uncultured Isosphaeraceae bacterium | reverse complement strand
GCGATCCAATCGCGTGAGCGCTCGTTCGAGCCTCGACGTATCGAGAGGATATGCCATCGGCTCGCCCGAACGCTCACGCGATCGGCTTGCCGCGCTGGTTGCGCGGCGCACGCCTTGGTGAGCCCCGACGTCGGCCTCGCGGCCTGAACGGGTCGTCGTTTCGACCACCCACCGACCCGCTTCATGCATAATGCGGGCTAGACGGCCTCGCTACTCGGCAAAGTAACCCTGCTCATAGAACCGCAGCTCCCCGTCGTACCCCGTGTCGATCCGGTTGAACTCCTCGAAAGCCTTGTCGAGGTAGGCGAGCTTGCCGTTGGCGGGAACCTCCAGCCCGGACTCCTCGCCCGGCGCGCTGCCCCAGACGATGCGGGCCCCGATCTCGGTGCGGATCACGAGGACCTCCTCGGCGAGATAGCGGCTCGCATCGATCGCCGCCACCTGCCCGCGCCACGACTTGCCGTCCAGCACGCGCAGCAGGCGCAACGCCGCCGTGACGTCCGCGCCGTTCCACGGCAGGCCGGGGCGCTCCGGCCGTGGGAAGTGCGCGTTCGTGATGACGAGCTGGCGCTCGGCGCCGCCGTGCGGAAACGTGCGCGGCAGGAGCCGGCCCGAAGGATCGACCAGGTGATCGCCTTCGTCGTCGCGCACGACCGCGGCCGGCGTCACGAACGTCGCCTCCACCACGACCTCGTCGGCGCGACGCCGGCGCACCTGGTGAACGGCGTCGAACCAGCCGGTGTTCAGCAGCGCGGTGCGGGCCGCGGTGAGATCGCCGCGCCGGAACGGGTCGCCGCCGATCTGGTGCCGCGTCGTGAGGTCGAGCATGGCGAGCAGGTCGCCGTTGACCCATACCGGGAGATTCGCGAACTCGATGGTGACGTCCTCCACCCACGCCGCCTCGGCCGCGCGGGCCTCGAGCTTCGGCACGCCGACGATCCACGCGGCAGCGACGCCGACCGCCGCGAGCGACCACGCCGCGCCGAGCATCGGCCGCCGGATCCGCGTCCACTGGTAGTCGCGCAGCCCGTCGACCATACGACCCATCCGGCCCAGGCGGCCCATACGGCCCAGGCGGCCGTTCGCGTAGCGACCGCGCTGCTTCTTTCGCTTTGCCATTGCGTCGTGCATCGGCCGGGGGGGCGTCCGGCCGTGAGATCTTCCCGGCGGCCCGGATCGGTGAGGAGGATCGGTGAGGAGACGCGCGTGCGCGCGGCGCGGCCGGCCGACGCGGAGGTTCACCGGCGTCACCGGGGCGCGATACAGCCTGCCGGGGCCGACATCGGATGCGCCCCCCGGGCCAGCGCCGCACGCGCAAGCCCTGCGCACAACGCCGGCATCGCGACTCCGGTCGCCCTCGCGGCCATCGGCAGCAGCGAGTGGTCCGTGAAGCCCGGCATCGTGTTGAGCTCGAGGAACCACGGACCCGCGTCGTCGAGCATGAAGTCAACGCGGGCGAGGTCGCGGCATCCGAGCGTCTCGTTGATGAGAAGCGCGTCGGCGCGGCAGCGCCCGGCGACGCCCGGCGGCAGGTCCGGATCGATGACGTAACGCGTGTCATCGCGCTCGTACTTGGCGGCGTAGTCGTAGAACTCGACGGCGGGCACGATCTCGATGATCGGCAGCGCCGCCCCCGCGCGGATCGCGACGGTGAGCTCGCGCCCGGCGACGTACCGCTCGGCGAGGAGCCGCCCGCGTCTCGGGTGGAGCACGTCGCGCGCCGCCTGCACCTCGCAGACGGTGCGACAGATACGCAGATCGACGCTCGAGCCGTCATCGACGGGCTTGAGCACGAGCGGGGGGGCGAGCTCGCACGCGTCGCCGGCTTCGATCACGCGCGCGTCGGGGGTGGGGACGCCGAGCGCGGCCGCCCGCTCCTTCGTGCGGACCTTGTCCATCGCGAGCGCCGCGGCCTCGGCGCCGGAGCCGACGAACGGGATTCCGTGCGTCTCGAGGAGCGTCTGGAGACCGCCGCCCTCCCCCCAGGTGCCGTGAAGCACGGGGAAGATCACGTCCACGGCGCCCGGCGGCGCCAGCGCGGGAAGGTCGTCCGACGCGAGGCGATCGATCGTCGCGTCGCGCACGCGGAATTCCCCCGACGCGGCCAGCGCCGCCGCCACGGCCGCTCCGGAGGCGAGGCTCACCTCGCGCTCCGCGTCGGGGCCGCCCATCAGCACCAGCACGCACGGTCGGTCGTCGTTCACGGGTCGTCTCCTCGGCGCCACACCACGATCTCCCGCTCCAGCTCGAGGCCGCTCGTATCGAAGACGCGCCGCTGCACCTCTTCGAAAAGGGCGAGCACGTCGGCCGCCGTCGCGCCCGGCTCGACCACGACGAAGTTGGCGTGCCGCGTGCTCACGGACGCGCCGCCGACGCGGTGCCCTTTGAGCCCGGCGACGTCGATCAGGCGTCCCGCCGACTCGCGTTTCTCGGTGACGGGATCGATCGGGTTCCGGAACGCGCAGCCCGCGGAGTGATCGGCCAGCGGCTGCGTGCTCTTCTTGTAGCGGAAGATCTCCTTGACGCGTTTGCGGAGCGCGATCGGGTCGGCCGGCTCGAGATGGAACGTCGCCGCGACGATGACCGGGTCCGGGATGTTCGTCTCGCGGTAGTCGAAGCGCAGCTCCGACGCCGGGTACGTCACGTGCTGCCCCGTCCGCGTGACGCAGACGACGCTCTCGACCGCGTCGCCGATCGCGCCGTACGCGCCGCCCGCGTTCATGCGGATCGCGCCGCCGATCGAGGCGGGGATGCCGGCCATCGGGCTGAGCCCCTCGAGCCCGCGCCGCGTGGCGTCCATCAGCGTGCGGGCCATGTCCGCCCCGGCCATGGCCCGCATCCGGTGATCCGCCCCGTGCCCGGCGTACGTGACCTCGCGGAAGGCCGGCGCGTCGAGCCGGACGACGATGCCGTCAACGCCCTCGTCCGCGACGAGAAGGTTGGCCCCGCTGCCCAGGACGCGCAGCGGCACCGCCGACCGGTTGCAGCGCCGGACCAGGGTCTCGAGCGCCTCGACGGTGCGCGGCCGGATGAGCAGGTCGGCCCGGCCCCCGATCCCGTACCAGGTGCTCGCGCCGACGGGCGCGTCGGGCGTGACCTCGACGTCGAGGTCGGCGAAGATGCTGGACGCGCTGGTGGACATCACGCTCCCAGGAACGACCGCCCGACCTTCCACACCGGCCCGGCCCCCATGATCACGAGCAGGTCGCCGGGCCGGCACATGACCTCGAGCTGCTCGACGATGGCCTCGAACGGATAGAGGTGCATGGCCGTGATACCGCGTTCGCGCAGGCGGTCCACGAGGTCGGCGGCGCTCACGCGGTGCTTCTCGATCTCGCTGTCGCGCACGAAGTAGATGTCCGGAACGATGACCACGTCGGCGCTCGAGAAGCTCTGCGCGAACTCGTCGAGCAGGAATCGCGTGCGGCTGTGCTGATGCGGTTGGAAGACGCAGATCAGCCGCTGCGGCTGCTCGGCGGCGCGCAGGGCGCGGAGCGTGGAGTCGATCTCCGTCGGATGGTGACCGTAGTCGTCGTAGACGAGCACGTCGCCCCCGCGAAGCGTGCGCGTGCCGAGACGCTCCATGCGTCGATCCACTCCGCGGAAGCCGTCGAGCGCCGCCGCGATGTCGCGCCAGTCCGCCCCGAGGGTCGCCGCGAGCAGGGCGGCCGCCGCGGCGTTGAGCGCGTTGTGCTCGCCCGGCATCGAGTTCGTCCACTGGCCCAGCCAGACGCCGTCCTGGAGCAGGCCGACCCGGCGCACCGCGGCGTCGCTCACGACCTGGAAGTCGGCGGCCGGGCTGAAGCCGAAGGTCTCGACCCGGCACCGCAGGCCCGCGGTGATGGCGCGCCGGTGCGCGCCGTCGTGGGCGATCAGCAGGCGGCCGCCCTCGCTCGCGGGCGGTACGAGCTGCGCGAACGCGGCGAACGCCGTCACGATGTTCTCCAGCGTGCCGTACACGTCGAGGTGGTCCTCCTCGACGTTGTTGATGAGCGCGAGCCGGGGGCGGTGCTGGTGGAACGAGCGGTTGAACTCGCAGGCTTCGGCCACGAGGAGCCCCGGACAGCCCGCGAACGGTCCGGCGCCGGGCATCGTCGCGGCGCCGGTCCGGCTGCCGCCTCCGAGCTGCCGACAGTGCGCGCCGATGATGAAGCTCGGATCGAGCCCGCACTCGACGAGGACGTGGCTGAGCATGGCGCCGGTGGTGCTCTTGCCGTGGGTTCCCGCGATGGAGACGCCGGTGCGCTCCGATTGCGCCTGCCCGAGCGCTCGGGCGTAGCTCCAGACCTCGATGCCCGCGGCGCGGGCGGCGCGCAGCTCGGGATGATCGTCGTTGATCGCGGCCGACGCGACGACGAGATCGCAGCGTTCGGGCAGCGCGCCGGCGTCCTGGTCGAACGTCACGTCGATGCCGGCCCCGGCGAGCGTCCCGGTGAACGCGCTCGGCGCGCGATCGGATCCGCGGCAGTCGGCGCCGAGCGACTTGAGCATCAGCGCCAGGCCGCTCACCCCGCATCCGCCGATCCCGACGAAGTGGATGTGGCGGCCGGCGAACATGGAGCGGGCGGGCGCGGCGGCGGATGGCGTCGGCATCACAGGATTCTATCGGCCGTCGCTACAATGCGCGACCATGTCCGGACACAAGGATAACCTCGTCGCGCAGGTCCTGATCGTCGACGACGAAGCCGAGCACGCGGAGGTGATGGCCGAGGCGCTGCGCAAACCGGGGCACGTGTGCACCATCGTGACCAGCCTCGCCGCGGCCGAGGAGGAGCTCAGGCACGGCAACTTCGACGTGATCGTGACCGACCTGGTGATGGAGAACGAGACCGCCGGCCTCCGCGTGCTCGAGCTCTCGAAGCTGCACCAGAACGACGTCGAGACCATCATGGTCACGGCCCACGGCGACGTCCCGACCGCCAAGGCGGCCCTCCACGGCGGGGCCTACGACTTCATCGAGAAGCCGATCGACCTCGAGGTCTTCCGCAACGTCGTCGGCAACGCCGCCGAGGCGGTGCTGCTGCGTCACCAGAACGAGTCGCTCCGCGGCAAGCTCGACTCGGCGTTCGGCTTCGAGGGCATCATCGGGGAGTCCGCGCCCATCCGCCAGGTCATCGCGACGTTGCGCCAGGTCGCGCCGAGCAACATCCCGGTCCTCGTCACCGGGGAGTCGGGCACGGGGAAGGAGCTCATCGCCGCGGCGATTCACAAGCACTCGAAGCGGGCCGACAAGCGGTACGTCACGTTCAACGCCGCCGGGCAGAGCGAGACCCTGCTCGAGGATCAGCTCTTCGGACACGTGCGGGGCGCGTACACCGGGGCGGACCGCGACCGGGAGGGCGTGTTCCAGTACGCGGACGGCGGGACCCTCTTCCTCGACGAGATCGGGGACATGCCGCTTTCGATGCAGTCGAAGCTTCTGCGGGTGCTCGAGACCGGCGAGGTCGTCCGCCTCGGCGCCAACGAGTCGCACACCACCGACGTGCGGTTCGTCAGCGCGACGAATCACGACATGAAGAGGCTCGTCGCCGACGGCGTCTTCCGCGAGGACCTCTACTTCCGCATCAAGGGCGCCGAGATCGCCGTGCCCCCGCTCCGCGAGCGACGCGAGGACGTGCCGCGTCTCGTCAACAACTTCCTGGGGCGTTTCGCGGCGGAGCTGGATCGCCCGATGCCGTCGATCAGCGAGCCGGCCATGATGCGGCTCGTGGCGTACCACTGGCCGGGCAACGTGCGCGAGCTGCTCAACCTCGTGCAGCGTCTCGTCGTCATGTGCGAGAACGGCCTGATCGACGTGCGTCACATCCCCGAGGAGATCCGGTCGCTCGACGGCGACGAGTCGACCAGCATCGGCAGCCTGGCCGGTGTGGGCCTCGACAAGCTCGAGAAGGAGGCGATCCGCCAGACGCTCGCGATGACCGGCGGCAACCGGGAGCAGGCGTCGAAGATGCTCGGTATCGGGGAGCGGACGTTGTACCGGAAGCTCAAGGAGTACGGGTTGAAGTAAGAGTCCCGGCCGAGTGAGCCGTCGCTTCGGGCGAATGCAGGCTCGCTCCGGCTGCTAGTCCCGCTCCCACGGCACCTGCACGTGCCCGTTCAGCGTGGCGCCGTCGGCGACGGTGAGCGCACGGCACTGGAGCTCCTTGCCCTTCCACGACGACTTCGCCCCGAGCTCGAGCTTGCCGTCGGTCTCGATGCTCCCCTCGAGCGTGCCCTCGCAGATGATCCCGCGGCCGGACTGGATGCGTTTCGCTGCCACGCGTCCGCGTTTCGTGACCAGGATCTGACCGCACGTCTGGAGGACGTTGACGGGCAGGTACGACTTGACCTGCACGTCCTCGACCTTGATCGCCTTGTGACAGGCGGTGCAGGTCGTGCTCATCGTCCGGCCGGAGACCTCGAACCGCTCCCCGCACAGGTAGCAGCGGATCGGCTGTCGCTCGTTCCTCAGCAGTCCGCTGAGGAGGGACGGCCGTCGCATCTTCTGCGGCAGGTCCTTCGCCTCGGCCTCCACCGCCGCCTTGGGCGGGGCGGGCGGGGGTGTCGCTTTCGCCGTCTCCGCGGCCGCGGCGGCCCCCGGCGCCCGGGCCGCGGCGGTCCCCGGCGCCCGCGTCGCGGCAGTCGGTGTCGTCGCGGCGGCCCCCGGCGTTGCGGCGGTCCGCGGCGTCGCGGCCTTCTTCTTCGTCGCGGCCTTCTTCGTCGAAGTGCGCGTGGTCGGCTTGCTGGCGGTGGTCTTCTTCTTCGCCATGCGGACTCTCTGCTCCGCGCGCCGCGCGACCTTCGCTCGGCTCCGGCTGGCCCGCCCGTGACGCCGGAGCCGATCCCGGCCCGGCCCCGGCCCCGGGCGCCGGCGAGACCGCGGGCGGAGCGCTCGGACTATCGCGTCTTTGCGGTCTCCGGGGTCTTGGCCGTGGCCGCTTCAAGCTTCGGCTCCGTCGTGGTGGCGGCCTTGCCCGCCGCCTGACCGTTCGGACCGATGTGACAGTGGCCGTTGATCGAAGCGCCCTCGGACATGGTCATGCGGGACGCGACGATGTCGCCCGTGACGCAGCCGTTCTTGCGGAGCTCGATGCGGTCGCCGGCCTCGACGTTCCCGTCGATGCGGCCCTCGACCGCGATCTCCTTGGCCTTGATGGTCGCCTTGCACTCGGCGCCATCCGCCACGTGGACCTTGCCTTTGCTGGCGATCGAGCCCTCGAACCGGCCGAGGATCTTGGCCGCCGACTCGAATTCCAAGTCACCCTTGAACTTGGCGTCCGCGCCGAGGATGGTGGCGAATTCCGGGTTCGAATCGGCCATGCGCTGGTACTCCTGAAGATCTCTCGTGCTGCGCGGGGCGGTTCTCCGGTTGAGTCGCCCGCGGCGGCGGCATGCTATCGCGGATGAGGCGGGCGCGGGGCCGCCGGACGCTCGTGTGGGCGAGATGTGGATCAACCGGGACGCTTGACGAACGACGGGAACGGGGTGAACAGGACCGCGCGCGCGGTCGCCATAGTGCCCATCGTCCGTCGGGCGCCTGCTTCCCCAATCCCCGCGCGAAGCGGGGGCCCGCTACGCGGCCCGGGACGTCGCGACATTGCTCTCGAGCGATCGGCAGCACCTCACCAGCACGTCGATCGCGGACGTGTCGCCACGCATCACCAGCCCGGAGTCGAGGGCGTCCAGCGCGGCGATCGCCGCGACGGTGAGGTTCTGGAATCCGTAGCTGCACCCCGAGCCTTTGAGCTGACAGCACTGCTCGCGCAGCGTCTGCCACTCGCCCTCGGCGCACGCGCGCCCGACCTGGTCCGCCATGCGCCGGACGACCTTCACGTAGTGGACGATCAGCACGGGCATGCCGGGCTGATCGACGGCGGTGCTGTGCAGGAGGTCGGGCATCCTGGCCGCCGCGAGATGCACCTAGAGCTGCGCCACCAGGAGATCCAGGTGGTACGGCTTGGCGATGATCGCCGTGGCGCCCTTCGTCCGCGCGCGGTCGAGGATCTCCGAGTTCGTCTCGGCGGTGAGGGCGATCATGGGGCCGCCGAATCCCGTTTCACGGACGGCGGCCACCGTGCCCATCCCCTCGTCGCTCGCGAGGTTGAGGCCGAAGAGAACCAGTTGGATCTCGTGCTCCGCGATCGCCTCGATCGTGGCGGTCGGGGTTTCGGCGCGGTGGACCTTCACGCCGAACATGGAGAGGTGATGCCCGAGGAGATCCGCGTCCGGCTCGAACGACTCGGCGACGAGAATGGACCCCGAGATCGCCATGAAGCCGCCGTCCGGGTCGGCGCGGCCCTCGCCGTGCGGGACGCGCAGCTCTCCAGGGTCGATCTCGTTCTGGAACCTGATGCCGATCTCGTGGCAGGATCCGGCGACCAGCCGGCAGTGCCGGACCTCGCAGTCCACCGCCATGTGGTCGCCGCTCTCCCGCTCGAGCACGATCCGGCAGGCGGAGCCGGTGTGCAGGAAGCCGCCGTGCAGCACCGAGATCCCGCCGCGAGAGATGTTGCGTCCGTAGACGAGGAACCGGCTCGTCCCGCCCTCCGGGTGCTCGATGGTCAGCGGGATGTCGGCAATCGGGTACTCGTGCCGATCGCGCGAGCGGTCCTCGCGTCGCGCGGCCGGCTTGCCGCTCGCGCCGTGCATCCGGTGGAGAACCTCCTCGTATTCCCTGCGATTGAACCGGAGCCGCCGGATGTACTCGTTGTCGGCCATGCCGCGATCGCCGGCGACGCCGTTCAGGCGGCGCTCTCGACGAGCTCTCCTGTTGCAAGGGCGCGGCAGCACTGGATGAGCCGCGCGACCGCGATGCGTGTCGCCTGTGACCCCCGATCGGTCCGGAGCTCGCGCATCGCGGCCACCGCGGTCGTCGTGACGTTCTGGAATCCGAAGCCGCACCCCGAACCGCGCAGTTGTGCGCAGATCAGCTCGAGCTCGGCCCAGGCCGCGCGGTTGTACGCGCTCTTGGCGTCCTCGGCGAGCCGCCGCGTCGTGTCCACGTATCGCGAGATCAGCACCGGCATGCCCGGCTGATCGGCCACCGTGCTGTAGAGCGTAGAGGGAAGCTCGCCGCCCCCGAGCGACTCCGCCAGGAGGGCGATCAGCATGTCGAGGTTGCAGGGCTTGGGGACGATCTCGGTCGCGCCGGCCGCCTGCGCCCGGAGCAGCGCCTTGGAATCGGTCTCGGCCGAGAGCGCGAGGACCGGGCCTTCGAAGCCGATGCTGCGCAGTTGCAGCAGTGTGCGCACGCCCTCGTCCGACGTGAGGCTGAAGCCCGAGATCACCACGTCGATGTGCTCGCGTTTGATAGCGTCGAGCAGAGCGCCCGGCGTCGTCGCCAGGGTGATGTCAGGGCCGTGCAGACCGAGCTGGTACTTGAGCAGCACGAGGTCCGGCAGGAAGGGATCGGCGAGCA
Source organism: uncultured Isosphaeraceae bacterium (assembly GCA_964638815.1). Classification (GTDB taxonomy): domain Bacteria; phylum Planctomycetota; class Phycisphaerae; order Phycisphaerales; family SM1A02; genus CAZXBB01. Next base: position 6,717 of record CAZXBB010000301.1, on the reverse strand, counting down.
GCAGTCGCCCGTCGAGCTTGCGGCGTCGCTTCGTCGGCGCCGACGCGGGGGTGCGCCCGGCGGCCGCGTCACCGACGCCGACGAGCATCCCCGGGTCGATCTCGCGCGCGAACCGGATGCCGATCTCGTGGCAGGCGCCGGTGACCAGGCGGCAGTAGCGCACTTCGCCCGCCACCGACATCCGGTCACCGCAGAGCCGCTCCAGCGAAACGTGGCACGTCGTGCCCACGTGCAGGTAGCCTCCGTGCAGCACCGAGATCCCGCGCGAGGAAATGTTCCGCCCGTAGACGAGGAAGTGCGCGGCGTTGCCGTGGGCGTGCTCGATCGAGAGGCCGACGTCGGCGATCTGGAAGGCGAGCCGCTGCGTCCGGCGCCCGTCGGGCCGCGGACGCGCGCTCGCGCAGGCGTCGTCGAGATCACGGAGCAGATCCTCGTACCTCCGCTCGTCGAGCCGGAGCCTGCGCCGGTAGTCGGACCCCTCCGCGGCAGCCATCAGGCGCTCCTCGCCTTTGCGCTGATCTCGAGCGATCGGCACGCCTCGACGAGCGTCGCGAGCGTCTCGCGTGCCTTCGCCCCGGCCGGTTCGCGTTCGAGGGCGTCGAGCGCGGCGATCGCGGCGATCGAGAGACCCTGGAAGCCGAAGCTGCAACCCGAGCCCCTGAGCTGCCGGCAGTACTCGATCAGCTCCGGCCACTCCTGGTCCTTGTAGGACCGCAGGAGCTGGTCGGCGATGCGTCGGATCAGCTCGACGTACTGCTCGATGAGCGAGGGCATGCCCGGCTGGCCCTCGGCGCTGCTGTAGTAGGGTCCTCGGGGCATGGCCCCGCCGAGGAAGACGCGGATCTGCGCGAGGAGGAGATCGATGTTGAACGGCTTCTGCATCACCACGCTCGCCCCCGCGTTGCGCGCCTGCGAAAGCAGATCACCGTCGGTGACGCCGGTGAGCAGGACGATGGGGCCCTCGTAGCGGGCCGACCGCAGCGCCGCGAGCGTGCGGAGCCCGTCTTTCCCGTGGAGGCTGAGGCCGAACAGTATGGCATCGACCTTCTGCTGCTTGACGGCGTCGATCGCCGCTCCAGGCGTCTCGGCGATCTGCACCGACAGACCGATCAGGCGAAGGTGATGCTCGAGCAGCAGGTGATCCGGCGCGAACGACTCCACGACGAGGACGGAGCCCGCCGCCTGCGGGAGGTCGTGCCGCTTCGGCGCGGCGGCCTCGGGCTCGGCCTCCGACCCGGTCAGCGCGCCCGGATCGATCTCGCTCTCGAAACGGATTCCAATCTCGTGGCACGAGCCGCTGAACAGGCGGCAGTGACGCACTTCGCCCAGGACGCGCAGCGGATCGCCGACCTTGCGCGCGAGCGCGATCTCGATCTTGGAGCCGGAATGGATGAACCCGCCGTGCAGAACGCTCATCCCGCACCGGGAGATGTTGCGTCCGAAGACAAGGAATCGGCTGCGCCCGCCCTCGGGGTGATCGACGAGCAGCGGGAGGTCGGCGACGGGAAACGGATAACGCGTTCTCGCGCGACCCTCGACGTTCACCGCCGGACCGCAGCGCGCCTCGATCCGCGCGAGCATCTCGTGATACTCGGCCGCGTTGAAGCGGAGGCGGCGTGTGAAGTCCTGTCCCTGCATTCCGGCCCTCCCGGCGGGGGGGACAGCACGGGAGTGCCCCGCGAGACCCCGCTGCACCGACCTCGTCGTATCGATGAACGGCGGCGGCCGCTTTACGAGACGGCTGTAATGGCTCGGGATGCCCGGTCAACTCTCCCGGTCAGCCCGTCTGCCGGCGCTATCGGACCCCGGCTCAGCCGATGCGCTCCTCGAGGAACCCCTTCACCCGATCCAGGCCTATCCGCTCCTGCTGGAGCGTGTCCCGGTGGCGGACGGTGACGGTTCTGTCCTCGAGGGTGTCGCTGTCGATCGTGAAGCAGTAGGGCGTGCCCGCCTCGTCCATTCGGGCGTAGCGCTTGCCGATGTTCTGCTTCGCGTCGATCTGAACGGCGAATCGAGCGCGCAGATCGTTGTAGAGATTGGCGGCGATCTCCGGCATTCCGTCCTTGTTGACCAGCGGGAAGATGGCCGCCTTGATCGGGGCGACCCGCGGGTGGAACTTCATGTAGACCTTGCTGGGTCGTTCCGGATCGGGCGTGTAGGCCTCGCACAGGATCGCGAGGACGCCGCGGCTGAGGCCGGCGGCGGGCTCGATGACGTGCGGCCGGTAGCGTTCGTTGCGCTCCTGGTCGAAGTACTCGAGCTTGACGCGGGCGTGCTCCTGGTGCCGGGTGAGATCGAAGTTGCTGCGGTGGGCCACGCCTTCGAGCTCGCCGAACCCGGGGGCGGTGAACGGGAAGCGGTACTCGATGTCGAAGGTGCCGCAGCCCGTCTTCGCGTAGTGGGCGAGCTCGTCCGGCTCGTGCGAGCGCAGCAGCAGGTTGTCGTCGGAAAGGCCGACGCCATGCCACCAGTTGCGACGGCAGTCGCACCAGAACTCGTACCATTGCGGCGCCTCGTCCGCGTGGCAGAACCACTCCATCTCCATCTGCTCGAACTCGCGCGAGCGGAAGATGAAGTTGCGCGGCGTCACCTCGTTGCGGAACGCCTTGCCGATCTGCGCGATGCCGAACGGCACCTTCACCCGGGTGGTGTCCAGGACGTTCTTGAAGTTGAGGAAGATGCCCTGCGCGGTCTCGGGACGAAGGTAGGCGAGATTGTCGTCGCCCGACGCCGCGCCCACGAACGTGCGGAACATCAGGTTGAACTGTCGCGGCTCGGTCAGCGTGCCGGGCACGTCCACCTCGGGGCCGACGATCCGGTCGCGGACCGACAGCATCGCGGGATCGGTGAAGGGCTTGACCGGCGGATTGTCGTCGATGGCCGCGCCGATCTTCTTCGCGACCTTCTGCGCCTTCCTGAGCGCCCGCGCGCGGGAGTCCTCGTCGGCCTCGACGAACGCGAAGAGGTGCGGCGCCCCCGGGTCGATCGCCGGGTCCCACCCCTGGAGCACGAGGAGGTGATCGGCGCGGTAGCGGGCCTTCGACTCGCGGCAATCGACCATCGGATCGTTGAAGCCGCCGACGTGGCCGGAGGCCTCCCACACGCGCGGGTTCTGGATGATCGCCGTGTCCACGCCGACGATGTCGACCGGCGTGCCGTCCGGACCGGCCGGCGGGCACCTGACCATGTCGTTCCACCAGGCGTCGCGGAGGTTGTTCTTGAGCTCGACGCCGAGCGGGCCGAAGTCCCAGAACCCGTTGAGACCGCCGTAGATCTCGCTCGCCGGGAAGATGAAGCCGCGCCGCTTGCACAGCGAGACGATGTCGTCCATCGATTTCGCGGCAGCGGCCGGGGACCCGGTTGACTTCGCGTCTGTGGTCATGCGGGGATGGTATCGGCTCGCGGCTCCCGCTGTGGTCCGCGGTTCGGCCAAGCGGTTCGGCCAAGCGGTTCGGCCACGCGGTTCGGCCGCGCGGTTCGGCCAGGGAGGGCGATCCGGGGGCGGAGACGGACGCGCGCTCAGGCGGCCGGCTCCGCCTTCGAACGGGATGCGACGCGATGGGCGGCCAGGTCCAGCGCGAGATCGACTGCCGCGCGGAAGGACCCCGGGTTCGCCTTGTTGAGGCCTGCGCGGTCGAACGCGGTGCCGTGGTCGGGGCTGGTGCGGACGATGGGCAGCCCCAGCGTCATGTTGACGGCGCTGTCCCAGGCGAGGAGCCTCACGGGCGTGAGACCCTGGTCGTGGTACATCGCGACCACGAGGTCGTAGCCGCCCGACGCCGCCTCGATGAACACCGTGTCGGCGGGGAACGGTCCGCGCGCGTCGATTCCCGCGTTCCGGGCCATCTCGATCGCCGGGGCGATTACGCGCGACTCCTCGTCCCCGAACATCCCGTTCTCGCCGGCGTGCGGGTTGAGCCCGGTCACGGCGATGCGCGGCGCCTCGATTCCCATCTCGCGGCACGCCTCGTGCCCGAGGTCGATCGGGTCGAAGACGCGACCGATCGTCAGGACGTCGCGCAGCTTCATGAGCGGGATGTGCGCCGTCGCGAGCGCGACGCGAAGCTGCGGCGACACGAACATCATGACCGTCCGCTTCGCGCGCGCGCGGTGGGCGAGGAGCTCCGTGTGCCCCGGCCAGTTGAATCCGGCCATCGACCAGGAGGTCTTGCTGACGGGGGCGGTCACGATCGCGTCGATGTGCCGGTGATGATCCGCGGGACGCAGCGCGTCGGCGATGGCGCTCTCGACGAACGCCTTGGACGCGAGTCCCCCGGCCTTCGACGACCGGCGCGGGGCCTGGATCATGCCGTCGAACTCGTCGTAGTCGTACACGATCGTGCGCTCGCTGATCGCCCGGTCGGTGCGCGTCGAGTCGTGCTGAACCCGGAACCAGAACGGATCGATCTCCTGCCGGTCGGCCTCGTACGTCAGGATCTCGTTCAGGCCATAGACGACGAAGCGGCCTCGCTCGCGCACTGCAGGGTCGGCGAGCGTCTTGAGGATGATCTCCGCGCCGATCCCCGCGGGGTCGCCCATCGTGATGCCGATCGTGGGGAACATGGCCTGATTGTAGGGTCGCCGGGCGGTTTGTCTCACGCCTCCAGCCGCTGGGCCTCGCAAGCGGCCCGCACCCGCGCGACCGCCTCGAGCAGCGCCGGCATCGCGTCGAGCGGCTGCTGGGTGCTCGCGTCGGACAGGGCGCGGCGGGGATCCGGGTGGCACTCGATGAACAGCGCATCGACACCGGCGGCGACCGCGGCGCGGGCGAGCAGGGCGGCGCGTTCCGGCCGGCCGCCGGTGGTCTCGGCGTCGGCGCCGGGGAGCTGCGTCGAATGGGTGACGTCGAAGCAGACCGGCGGGCCGAGCTCCATGAGGTCGCCGAGACCGACGAAGTCGTTCACGAGCCGGTGGTAGCCGAAGAACGTCCCGCGCTCGGTGAGCAGGATCTCGCGGCACCCGCCCTCGGCGAGCTTCGCGATGGTGTGCCGCATCTCCGAAGGCGCAAGGAACTGCCCCTTCTTCACATTGACGGGCACGCCGGTCGCGGCGCACGCGAGGAGGAGGTCGGTCTGGCGGCAGAGAAACGCGGGGACCTGAAGCAGGTCGACGGTCCCGGCGGCCCGGGCGGCCTGGGCAGCCTCGTGGATGTCGGTCGTGACGGGCACCGCGTAGGTGCTGCGGATCTCGGCGAGGGCCCGCAGCCCCGCCTCGATCGCCGGGCCTCGCGGCGACCGGATGCTGGAGCGGTTTGCCTTGTCGAAGCTGCCCTTGAAGATCAGTGGCAGGCCAAGCCCGCCACACAAATCGACAAGTGTCGATGCGATTTTGTGATTGGTTTCGGGGTCCTCAAGGACGCAGGGGCCTGCAATAATAGTCAGCGGTCGACGACGCCCCGACGGCTCACACCCGCCGATGCCGAGTTCGCCGATGTGACAGGTTCGACCGGGCATTGAGGCCCGTAGCGTATCCGCCCCGAGGGGCGCGGGGGAGGAAGGCCCGCCAAAAGCGGGACTTCCACATAACGCATGACCGATACAGAGGCCGTCGGGGCGGTCCATCGGTTGTCAATTCGCTGCAACGAACCGGCATGGATGCCGAAGATCCAAGTGTGTGTCTCTGAAGGAGTTGGAGCGGGACACATGGGAGAATACCGCATGGCGCGGATGCCGCGAGAGCCCGAGGCGTTTGGCGAGCAGGTCGCCCGGATCCTGCTGCGCCACTTCCCCGACCGCCACGTCGAGCTCGCCGGCCCGATGGATCTCATCCTGAACGGCAAGCACCTCGGACTCGAGAATCTGTATCGCATGGTCCAGTACGAGCCGGCCCGGGGTCTCGAGATCGTCGAGAGCTACCTCGAGCGTCTCATCGAGGGCGACTCGTTCAGCGCGTTGCCACTGCCGCTGTCCGTGGCCAAGCCCCGGATCATGCCGCGTATCCAGCCCGTGTCGGTCTTCGAGCACCTCGACCGCGAGCAGGTGGCGCATGTGCCCTACGTCAACGACACGGTCATCGTGTTCGTGCTGGACATGCCGCAGATGACGGTCAGCATCACGACCGAGCAGGTCGTCCGGTGGGGGGTCGCCGTTGACGAGCTCGACGTGATGGCCCGCGACAACCTCGCGCGCTACGCCCCCGATCTCGAGATCCAGCTCGTGGACTCCGCGGAGGGCGGCCGCGCTGCGATCGTCGCACGCCAGGACGGTTACGACGCGGCGCGTCTCCTGCTCGGCTCGCTGCACGAGCGGCTCGCCCCCGAGCTCAAGGGCGACTTCTTCGTGGCTGCGCCTGCCCGGGACATGTTCCTGGCGATCTCGCTGAGCCCGTCCGGTTTTGTGGACAGAATCCAGAAGCGCGTGGAACAGGACTACCGGCGTCTGCCGTATCCCATCACGAGGGACCTTTTCGTGGTCACTCGCGACGGTGTGGCCGGAACCTGCGAGCGCGACGCTGCTTAGTCGGGCCATAACCTCCGGCTCGTGACGCAGGCGCGCTTGAGGCGAACGGAATCCCCGGCGCCCGTCGCTCCGGTGACGGCGCGGGAGAAGAGAGAAGAGTGACCAGCCGGACGCGCCGGACGCGCGTCCGGCTGGTTTTTTGCATTCTTCGCACATCGCCGGGCGCCGGGAATGGACAGAAGCTCCGGGACGACGCGTGGGACGATGCGTAAGACGACCCGTGGGACGACCCGTGGGACGACCCGTGAGACGACCCGTG
>CAZXBB010000300.1:0-4552 GCA_964638815.1 uncultured Isosphaeraceae bacterium | reverse complement strand
TCGCCGACATCCTCGAGGTCATCGGCGGCAACTGGGGCACGATGGGCGACCCGGGCATCCCGGGCGACGCGAACTGCGACGGCAACGTCAGCTTCGCGGACATCCTGCTCATCCTCGGCACGTGGGGTGACGGCTGCAAGTAAGGCGACCGCCGTCCCGCGACGGCACGCAATGAGTAAACCCCCGCGAACCCCCGGCTGCCCGCGGCCGGGGGTTTCTCGTTCAACAGGTCAGAACGGGAAGTTGAGCTGGATGTAGCCGAGGAAGGAGTCGCGCCCGGGATTCGAGTCGAACAGGTTGGCGTTCGACTGGTGGTGCCACCGGCAGCCGAACAGGACGCGGTTGTCGCGTCCGACATCGAGCGACATGCCGATGCCGGCCTGCGGCGTCCAGTTGAACTTCGAGCCGAGACGCGGAACGTCTTCGTTCGTGTACTGCATGCCGGCGCCGCCGTCCAGGTACACGGTCCAGTCGCGCTCGACGAGGAAGTGCCAGCGGAACAGCAAGTTGAAGTTCACGCCGATCGCGTCTTCGCCAAACTGGCTGTGCCCGACGCCGTTGAGTTCGACGTCGATGCTGACCGCGCGCCCGATGAAGTTCCCGTAGCCGAGGCCGAGCACGGTCATCGTGTTGACGGTGTCGCCGAACTCGGAGCCGCGCCCGCCTTGGATGTACCAGCGCGACGATCCCCGTGTCCCGAACGCCGGGACGAGCGGCTCGGGCCCGGAGGGAACGGCCTCGTGCATCTCCGGCTCGGGCGTCGCCACGGGCGCGTCCTGGGCGGCGGGATCGAAGACGAAGTGCAGCGGCGCGGCCGCGACCAGCGGCTCGGCCGCGTCGCCGGCGCTGGTCGCGCCGGCACCGACGAGGGTGGCGAGAACGAGTGACCAGCACGGCACAGGCGGGACTCCGGTGAGTTCGGCGGGACGGGGCAAGGCGCGGTCGCAGACTACGTCTATCGGCGCGCGCCGGCAACCACGACCAGAGCGCGACACCGACGCGTCCACGGGCGCCCCGCGGTCTGGTAGCATCGTCGGACCCGGGCGAAGGGCCGCGGGGACCAGGGCGACCGGCAGCGCGTGGCACGTTCCTTCACCATCATCGGCCTCGGCGAAGCGCTCCTCGCTGAGCGCGCCGACGGTCCGGCGGCGGCCGGACTCGCGTCGCTCGTCGCGCTCCAGGCCGTCCGGCTGGGACACGCCGGTGTCGTCGTGTCGCGGGTCGGTCAGGACGAACCCGCCCACGAGCTGCTCGCACTGCTCGGCGCAGCCGGCGCCGATGTGTCCTGCGTGCAGAGTGATCCCGACCTCCCCACGGGTCGCGTGGTCGAGCGGGCCGTCGGTCCTCCGGTCGCGCGATATCTTGACGCCCCGGCCGCCTTCGACAACCTCCAGGCCGACTTCGATCTCGATGACATCGCTCAGCAGGCGGACGCGGTGGTGTTCGGACTCCTCGCGCGACGCAACGGGCAGACGCGGGGGCAGGAGAACCGGTTCCTCGAAGCATGTGCGACGGCCGTCAAGGTGATGGACCTCACCGATGCCGCGGATCGTTCGGAGCGCGGGCATGCGCTGTCCGGTCTCGAGCTTGCCGACGCGGCGGTGATCGATCGCGCCGCCCTCGCGATGCTCGAACCGGGAAGCGCCGACCGGCCGGTCGCGGAGGCCGCGCGGGCGCTGCGGCGCCAGGCCGATCTCGCGTTCGTCATTCTCCTCGAGCCGCGCGACGGCGGCGACGGTGCGCTGACCGCCATCGATGCCGGGACCAGCGCGACCGACACGTTGCCGTCGGGGCGCGTCGCGCAGGTCGCCGCCACAGTCGGAATCCTGGATGGTCTGCTGCGGGGACGAGGTCTCGAAGCGGCTGTCGCGCTGGGCGCGCGCGTTGCAGCGCACGCGGTCGCGCACCCCGGCGATCGGGTTCCGCCGCAGTGGTTGGGAACGGGTGAATAACGTGTCGTGCGGTGGAGAAAAAAAACCGCCGTCCGGACGCTCCGACACTCCGAACGGCGGTGCGCCACGGCCCGAAGGGCCGCTTCTTTCACCACATCGACCATGCACAGTAGTCGTATCACGAGGGTGCGGTCAATGGGCGATTCTCCCGTTCGCTAACTTTTCGTAAGTACCTGTAAAAACTGCGCTTATGTCGTCGGTCGAGAGAAACCGCCGGCGGCGGGATTTTCGTCCCAGGGGGGGTGTGGTACGCTGCCCACTGCCCGGTGACCGGACGCTCGACGACGTTTGCCGGATGGAGAAAGATCGGACGCCCCGGAAGGCGTTCCGCATGGGAGGATGGTCGGGCATCAGGTTGGGGAGCGACGGGGGATAAAGGGACGGGCGAGCCGGGACGTCCGTCCCTTCGGGGGCGCCGTGACTTCCGGGTCGCCGTGATGACTTTCGGGTCGCCGTGACTTCCGGGGCGCCGTGACTTCCGGGGCGCCGTGACTTCCGGGTCGCCGTGACTTCCGGGTCGCCGTGCCTTCCGGGTCGCCGTCCCTCCGGGTCGCCGTCCCTCCGGGTCGCACTCGACGTCGTGAGCCGAGGATCTTCCCCGCCCTCGGTGCGCGCCTTTTCACGCCGGCCCCGCCAGCCCTGCCACCCGGGCGGCCGCAGCGCGCATCCCGGCGACACCATGCCGCCGCAGGGCGAGAAGCCGTGGTGTCATCGAGGGCGAGCGGAGGATATCCGCGGCGACCCGCCAGGTCCGGGTCCGGCCGCGATCGTCGATCCACCCGGCCGCCCCCGGCGGGAGATCGTCGTCGGGCCCGTCGCTCACGCCCCGCACGATTCCCCACGTCCATCCCAGTTTCGTCGCCGCGTGCGCGAAGGCGACCGACTCGAGATCCACCAGGTCGGCGCCGCACGTCCCGGCGAGCGCGCGCTTCGCGGCGGCCGAGGTCACCGTCTTCACCGTGGAGATCACGGTGACCGGCGGCGTCCGCGCTCCGAGCTGCGCGGCGAGCGGGACCGGCCACTCGCGTCCCTGGCCGTCGATGACCCGGTCCACGGCGAACGCGCTCCCGGGCGTCGTGCGTTCGCTCAGTCCGCCCGCGAGACCGGCGAGCACCACCGGGCGCGACGTGCGTCCGCCGGCGACGGCCCATTTCGTGATCGCCGCCGGTCCCGGACCGCAGCAATGCAGATCCAGCGGCGGCGCTGCGCGCGTCAGCACGCGTTGCTCGAAGCGGAGGGGAGTGACGACGATCGGCAGACGCGACTTCAATAGTCGTGAATATAGAGCGGCTCCGCCATCATCACCGGCGACCCGGTTCCGAAATCCATGTTCGGAATCGGCAGATCCGGGAACCACCGGGCCGCCTTCTCGGCGGTGAGGAGCACGCCCAGCTCGGTTCCGTCGATCGCGTCGTAGACCGAGTACAGCGGGCCGTCGGCGCCGCCGTAGATCTGAACGATGTAGCGTTCGTCCTCGATCGAGCCGAGCGACTTCATTCCCGCGTGGGCGTCCCCGGACGAGTGTGCCGCCTCGTCCCCCGGTCCGGCCCCGGTCTCCGCCCGGGTGAAGTCCGGCGCGAAGATGCTGGCCATCATGAGGAAGGCGCCGCCGAGACCGAAGGCGATCACGAGCTGCTCCAGCTTGGGCGACAGTCGCTTCATACGGCGCTTATCGGCTGACGCGAGCGGCGACCTCAATCCATTCGGAGGCCCGTTTGTCCGATGGGGGAGAATGTCTATCATGCCTGCTCCGCGGGCCGGAGACCCCATCGTCTAGTCAGGTCCAGGACACCAGGTTTTCATCCTGGGAACAGGGGTTCGAATCCCCTTGGGGTCGTTTCATCTTTACAGCGTGCGGGACGTCCGATCGGGTTATTGCCCGCCCGGACGGTCGCACCGCGGTGCGGCTGGTCTACGGCCGGTCCGCGGATTGTCGTAGCATGCCCGCATGCCCTCCGCCTTGCTCGCGACCCTCTGGCTCCTCGGCGCCGCGGCGGTCGTCCCGCCCCTGACCGACGCGCAGATCGGCCGGCTGGAGACGGCGCGCGACGGGCACGACCATCGCGAGGAGGCATTCGTCGCGCTCGTGGAGAACGCCCTGGCGTTCGAGGGAACGGGGCCGCAGGTCGCGGGGTTCGCCGCGGTGCGGCTCGCCCCGGACCTCGACGCTCTGCTCGCCGACCCCGCCGCCCATCGCGGCGAGCTGTGCCGCATCGCCGGCGTGCTCCAGCAGGCCACGCCGCTGACGCGGCCCCACGCCGGGGCCACGGAGTGGTTCGTCCGCGATCCGCGGGGCCGGCCCGTCCTCGTGTACGTTGCCGGGCTCACGCCGGAGGACCAGGCGACGTACCGCGCGGGTCTCGACATCGCGGTGTACGCGCGGTTCTACAAGCGGATCGACGCGGAGGCCCGTGACGGCACGATGCACTCGTACGCGGCGTTCGTCGGGGCGCGTCCGTGGCGGATGGACGGAGCGAGGGCGGAGTCGTCGGCGCTCCCGGGGCTGTTCGCCGTGATGGTCCTGCTGCTCGTCGGCCTCGGCGCCGTGTTCCTCGTGCTGATCGTCCTCACGCGGCGGCAGCGCGGCCGCGGGCGCGCGC
>CAZXBB010000299.1:0-21794 GCA_964638815.1 uncultured Isosphaeraceae bacterium | reverse complement strand
GGCACGCCGGATCGGTTCTCGGACCCCGACCCGGCACCCCTGACGTCACAAGCCGCCGCGACGAAGCCGCGGATCGCTCGTGCGTGTGCATTTCCTGCGCTCGCCTGACGATGGACAGGCCGGAGGGGAACCCATGCCCATCGCGCCGTGCCGCCGGATCGTCCTCGTCCTGACGTCGCTCCTCGTCGCGCGGGCCCTGCACGCCGGGTCCGCGACGAGCCTCGACCACGCCCTCGCCGACCTCGAGGCGACGGCCGCCGGCGCACCGCTCGAGGCGGCCGAGCTGCTGCGGACAGGCAACCTGCGGCTCGAGAACGGAGACCCGGCCGGGGCCGCCGTCGCCTTCGGGCGGGCGATCGACCTCGCGCCCAACCTCGCCCGGGCGCACGAGCGTCTCGGCTGGGTCCGCGCACGAGAGGGCGCGTATGCCGACGCGTTGCGGCACTTCACGCGCGCCCTCGCGCTCGCACCGGACGACCACGAGACCTGGGAGAGCCGGGCTCGCGCGAAACGCGACGCGGGGTTCCTCCTCGGCGCGATCGAGGACTACACGCAGGCGGCCGCTCTCGCCCCGGGGCAGGCGGCGCCGCGTCGCGCCCGGGGCATGGTGCACTTCGACGTCGGCGCGTACGACGCGGCGATCAGCGATCTGCGGGCGGCGTGCGCGCTGGACCCGGCCCGCCAGGACCACACGCGTGTCTACCTCTGGCTTGCGCGGGCCGCCGGTGGCGACCGCGCGGGCGCGTCGGCGGAGCTCGCCGCGTATCACGACGCCCGCCCGCGTGCCGGCGACCGGGACTGGTTCCCGGCCCTCGCCGCCTTCCTGCTCGGCACGCTCGACGAGGTGGAGCTGATGCACGTTGCCGCCGACGACGGGAGCGACGCCACGCGGCGCACGCGTCTCGCCGAAGCACACTTCTGCGCCGGGTTCGTCAAGCTCCTCGACGGCGCGCGGGACGACGCGGCGGAGTCGTTCCGGCGCTGCGTGGACACCGGGATGGACGAATCGACGGCGCACATGAGCGCCGTCGCGGCTCTCGGGCGGCTCGCGCGCGACTCGGTCGCGGACGCGGGCCGTGCACCGCGGTAGCGCGGCGCACCGCGGTAGCGGGCGGCGCACCGCGGTACGGACGCCGCGCGGCTCAGTCGCCGGCTTCGGCACGCGTCTGCGTGAGCAGCTCGCGGATCGCCAGGGGCGGCTCGAAGCCGGCGTGACGATCGCCGACGTTGTGACGCACCGATTCGACGACCAGCACGAGGTCCTGCTTCTCCCCGTTGCGCCGCAGGAACGGGATGCCTGGTCCCGGGCCGCCGCCCCCCATCATCCGCCGCAACGTGTGCGGGATCATCACGCCGTCGACGAGACGGTAGTCGGACGCATACGTCTCGATGATCGTCTCGCCGACCTGCGCGACGGACTTGACGAGGAGGTACGTGCCGGCGTCGAGGCAGAACGTCACCGGCCGGCCCTCGCGCGGCACGAGCCGCAGCTCGTAGCAGGCGGTGCCCTCGACGGTGGCCTGGCGCACCGGGTCCGGCGTGTCGTAGCGATCGCGCCAGGTCAGGGGTCCGTTGAATACCGCCAGGTGCGCGAGGTCCGCCGTCTCCCCGGGCTCCTTCAGACGGTCGGGAAACTGCGGGTACTTCACGTGCCCGCAGCCCCAGGCGATCGCGCCGTCGGTTCCCTCGCGGTTCTCCCAGTCGCTGAAGGTGAGCGTCTCGGACCAGAGACTGGGCGCCGCCTCGTAGCGCACGAACGACGCCGTCCAGTCGTGCTGCGGGAACCCCCGGATCGCCGCGCGGCCGCGCGTCACGCGGTTGCGGATGCGCTCATGGGCCGCGCGGCCACCGGTCGCCTCGATATGACGCTCGATCAGCGTCGCGGCGGACGGGGTCTCCTCCCCGCTCCCGCGGGCCGTCGTCGTGGCGGTGCAGCCGGCGACTCCGTGCGTCGCGAACGCGAGGAGGACGACAGCAGCGTGCGTCTTCTTCATGCCCTCCTTATCGGTGCGTCGGACGCGGAGCGTGCAGGCGACCGCGGCTTTTGACCGCCCGGTCGGCGAATCGCCCGGTGGAGGGCGCGGACACGGTCGTCGCCGCGTCCCGGCTCTTCGGATTTCCTGAGAACCGGTGAGAGATTCGCCCCCGCCGGCCAGAGAGGAGGCGGGGGGACGATTCGGCTCCGACGATTCGCTCCGACGACCCGGTCCAACGACCCGGCCCCGGAACCCCGCCGACCCGGCCCCCGAAACCCCGCTGACCCCGCCCCCGAAACCCCACCTGACCCGAACCGGAGAATACCAATGCACCAGGCAGACAACAGCTTCGTTCCCGTTCTCGTATCGGTTCTCGCGGCAGTCGCGGCGTCCGCGCCGGCCACCGCCGAGATCACGCATGCCGAGTGGTCGTCCGATCAGGACTTCTACTTCCACGTCAACTACATGCCCGACCTCGACCAGGACCGGTCGGGCCTGCCCGGCAACGGCAGCATGTTCTGCGTGCCCACGGCGACGATGAACCTCTTCGCGTACGCCGCCGAGTGGGGGCTCGACGATATGCCGCCGGGCCCGGGCGTCTGGCAGGGCGACGTCGGCTACAACACGATGACGAACCACCTCGACGATCTCGGCGAGCTGATGGACACCGGCACAGACGGCACCGGACACGGCGCGTGGTGGGACGGCACCGGCGAATGGATCGACGGCTTTCCGCTCAATCGTCACAAGTACTACAAGACCGACTCGTGGTGCCCGAATCTCAGCGACGCCGCGAAGAAGGCGTCGTACGGCTCGATCCTCGCCGTCGTGTACGGCCGCTACAACTTCAATCCGGGTCCGCAGCCGATCATCGGATCCCGCACCGGCGGGCACTGCGTGACGGTGACGCACATGCGCTCGACGGGCACCAACCACCACGAGCTCTCCGTCCGCGACCCCGGCGACGGCGGCAGCATCTTCTCGGAGGCGCCGTGGGCGCTGAAGGTGTACGACGACGTCGAGACCCGCAGCGTGCTCCAGGACTGGGACGACAACTCGGCGTACCACCCGGCCGACGTGACCGTCATCAATTACGACCCGGACGACGACCTGATCCGGTTCATCGACAAAGTCTACATGCTGCGGCCGAGCTCGTCCTTCGATTGGCAGACGGTCGAGCTGAACATCGAGCCGCTCACGAACGACCTCCAGTGGGGGCAGCCGCAGACGCACTCGTTCCAGCCGCTCGAGACGTTCTACTTCGCCGACGTCGAGGAGCACCCGGACACGTACGCGTTCCTGACGCTCCAGACACGCGGGGGGGAGCAGCCTCGCCTCGTCGCGCTCGACAAGATCTCGGGCGACGCCACGACGCTCGCCACCTGGCCGCGGGCGACGGACTTCGTCGTCGGCCGTCACCGCGAGATGTACGTGCTCGCGGGCGCCGAGGTGCATCGCACCGACCTCGAGGGAAGGATCCTCGCGACCGCCGCGCTGCCCGCGCCCGCCCAGGCGATCGCCTGCCGCGACGCGACCGACGAGGTCATCGTGATCTCGACGACGGCGCGCAACATGACGGTCTTCCCGCGGTCGCTCGGCGTCGATGGCGAGCGCGTGCGGCAGTACGCGCTGCCGACGGCGATTCCGCCCTCGCCCGCCCCGTCGATCGGCGTCTGCGAGGAGACCGGCGCGGTCGCGATCCTCGTGCCCGAGCAGAACCTCCTCGTGCACCTCGTCGCGGTCGTCGAGCCCGGGGGCCCGCTCGATCACCAGGTTCTCCCGCTGCCCGAGCCCGGTCGCAACGTCGCGTTCGACGACCGCGATCACATGCTCGTCGCCACGCAGTCGTCAAAGGTGCTCGGCTACGAGTCCGATGACAACGGTGCCTGGGCGCCCGCGGAGGAGCCGTGGTACGAGCGTCTGCGTCCCGCCGGCCGGTTCAACGTGACGCGCGGGCGCACGAACTACGACCCTGCGATCAACGCCGACGACGACGTGGACATCCCGTCGGAGGAGCTGGCGGAGCTCGGCACCTCGGTGCTCGACTGCCCGGGCGACGTTGATATCAACGGCGTCGTCGACTTCGCCGACCTCATCGCGCTGCTCGCGGCGTGGGGGCCGTGCGCCGGCTGCCCCGAGGACATCGACGGCAGCGGGACGGTCGACTTCGGGGACGTGATCGACCTGCTCGGCGGCTGGGGGCCGTGCGTGATCGAGTAGTGAGACGCTGACTCGTGTCCGTGCGGGGGCGGTCGCCGGAAGCGGCGATCGCCCTCGTTCTGCGCGCGGCTGCGTTTGTGTGCGTGCGCGTGTGCGTGTGCGTGTGCGTGTGCGCGTGCGCCTGCATGCCCGCATCCGCGACCGCGACCGCGACCGGGTGCGCGACCGCGTGCGCGACCGCGACCGCGACCGGGTGCGCGACCGCGTGCGCGACCGCGACCGTGTGCGCGACCGCGACCGCGTGCGCGACCGCGACCGCGACCGCGACCGTGAGCGCGACCGCGGCCGCGACCGCGTCCGTGTGCGTGTCCGCGTCCCCGTGGCAGGGCGGGGTCGGCTGGGATCGAGGTGGACGCGGCGCCGGCGGCGTGAGCGGGCTTCGCGGCGGCGACGCGCGGGGGTCGTGCCGGCGTGATAGTCTGTCGCGCTCGTGAGCACGACCACCGCCAGCCCCGATCGCGTCATCCCGGACGAGCCGCTGCGCCGCGACGTGCGCATGCTCGGTGAGGAGCTCGGCAGGATGCTGCGGCATCACGCCGGGGAGGCGGCCTTTGCGCTCATCGAGCAGGTGCGGGCGCTGACGAAGGCACGCCGGGCCGGGGACGCCGGGGCGGAAGCGCGGCTGCGGGAGCTCTTCGCGTCGCTGTCGCTCGAACAGCTCGCGCTCGTGATCCGCGCGATGTCAGGGTTCTTCGACCTCGCGAACCTCGCGGAGGACCGCCACCGCGTGCGCGTGCTGCGGGCGCGGGAGCGTGCGCTGCACCCGGCGCCGCGGTCCGAATCGATCGGGGCGGCCGTGCGCTCGTGGCACGAGCAGGGGCTCGACCGCGCCGCGGCCACCGAGCGACTCGGGCGGCTCTGTGTGGACCTCGTGATCACCGCCCACCCAACGGAAGCCAAGCGCCGCACCGTGCGCAAGACACTGCGGCGGCTGCGAAGCGACCTGATCGCGCTCGATCGCGCCGAACTCCTGCCCCGCGAGCGCGACCGCGTGATCGCCCGCATCCGCGCGAAGATCGCGTGCCTGTGGGACACCGACACGCTCCGTCCCAACCATCCGGGGGTCCTGGAGGAGGTGCGGCGCAACCTCTTCGTCGCGCGCGCGCTCTGGGACGTCGCGCCGGAGCTGTACCGTTCGCTGCGCCAGGCGATCGACGAGGTGTACGGCGACGAGGAAGGGCCGGCCGTGGAGCCCGACTTCCTCCGTTTCGGCTCGTGGATCGGCGGCGACCGCGACGGCAATCCGTACGTCACGGCCGAGGTCACGCGCGAGACGCTCGCGATGCTGCGGCGCGCCGCCGTGGATGCGCATCTGCGCGACTGCCGGCGGCTCGTCGCGGTGCTCACCGTTTCCGATCGCCGCTGCCCGGTGGGCGAAGAGCTGAAGGCGGCCCTCGACGCCGCCACGGCACGCTGGCCGGAGCTCGCGGAGCGCATCGCCCGGTACAACCCGCAGGAGGTCTACCGCAACTGGCTCGGCGCGATCCGGTTCCGGCTGGAGCGCACGGGCGCGCACGCGCCGGGCGCCGATCCCGAGGAAGGCGCGTACCGCGACGCCGCCGCGCTGGTCAGGGATCTGCGGATCATCGATCGCAGCCTGCGCGCGCAACGGCACGAGGCGGTCGCGGACGGCGCGCTGCGGGACTGGATCGACCGGGCGCGGATCTTCGGCTTCCACCTCGCGCGGCTCGACATGCGCGAGGACTCCGCCCGGCTCCACCAGGTCGTCGCGGAGCTGACCGCGGCCATCGGTGTCGCGCCGGACTACGCCGCTCGCGACGAGGCGGGGCGGCAGGCGGCGCTGCTCGCTCCCTTCGGCCCCGAGGCCGCGGGCGGGCTCGACCGCGCGACGCTCACCGGCGACACGCGCGAGACGCTCTCGCTCTTCGAGCTGCTCGACCGGACCTGCGCCCACGGCGGCGCCGACGCCCTCGGCATGTTCATCGTCAGCATGACGCATGCGCCGAGCGACGCGCTGACCGTCCGCTGGCTCGCGCGGCTTGCCGCCGCGGCCTCCGGCGACGAGTTTCCGGCGACCCTGCCGGTCGTGCCCCTCTTCGAGACCGTTGACGATCTCGGACGGGCTCACCAGGTGCTCGGGGATCTCCTCGAGTGCCCGGCGTACCGCGCGCACGTCGAAGCGTGCGGCGGAACCCAGTGCTGCATGATCGGCTACTCGGACAGCGCGAAGCGCGGCGGCGTGCTGCCCGCGACCTGGCGGCTGTTCACGGCGCAGCAGCGGCTCACGGAGGTGGCGCGCGGCCACGGCATTCGTGTCGTGTTCTTCCACGGGCGCGGCGGCTCGCTCGGACGCGGCGGCGGTCCGGCCGCGCGCGGGATCCTGTCGCTGCCGCCGGGCACGATCGACGGCGCGATCCGCATCACGGAGCAGGGCGAGGTGCTCTCCGCGCGGTACGACGATCCCGAGATTGCCCTCCGGCACCTCGAGCAGGTGACGTGGGCGACGATGCTCGTGAGCGCGCGCGGGCCGGAGTCGGCTGCCGTCGCGTGGACGGATCTCATGGAGCGCGCATCGGACGCCGCCCAGTCGGCGTACCACGCGCTGCTCGCGACCCCGGGGTTCATCGCGTATTTTACGGGGGCGACGCCGATCGACACCATCGAGTCGATGCCGATCGGCTCGCGTCCGAGCCGGCGTCGCGGCGGCGAGCGCCGACTGGAGGACCTGCGGGCGATCCCATTTACGTTCGCGTGGGCGCAGAACCGTCACTTCCTCAACGCGTTCTACGGTTTCGGCGCCGGGCTCGAGGCGGCGACCGGCGGCGACTGGTCGCACGCTCGTGACATGTTCGCGGAGTGGCCGTTCTTCCGTGCCCTGATCGAGAACGTCGCACTCGCCCTCGCCCGGTGCGACATGGACATCGCGGCGGCGTACGCGGCCATCGTGCCCGACCGCGAAGCGGGGCAGCGCATCATCGCGATGGTCACCGAGGAGCACGCCCGCTCGTGCGCCGCGGTCCGCGCGATCACGGGTCGCGCCGAGCTGCTCGGCGACGTCCCGTGGCTGGCGCGATCCATCGACGTGCGCAACCCGTACGTGGACGCGATCAACTTCGCCCAGATCGACCTGGTGCGCCGCCGGGCGGAGGGCGACGACCGCGAGGCGATCGACCTCCTGCTGCGCGAGACGGTGCAGGGCATCGCAGCCGGTCTGCGCGCGACGGGGTGAGCATGAGCGGTGCCGCGGTCCTGGGCATCAAGGCCGGGCGGCGTCCGGTCTCCCCGGGTCGGCCGCGCGACTCGGCCGCGCGACTCGGCCGCCCGACTCGGCCGCGCGACTCGGCCGCCCCGGGCGGCCGCGCGACGCGCGTCCCCCGAGACCGTCCCCGACTACCCCAGCGAGCACGACCGCCCGCCCTTCGCGACGTACTGCTGGTGGTACTCCTCCGCGCGGTAGAACGTCGAGGCCGGCGTGATCTCCGTCGCGATGGGGCGCCGGAACCGGCCGGACGCGGCGAGGGCGTCCTTCGACGCGCGGGCCGCGCGCTCCTGCTCCGGCGTGTGGAAGAAGATCGCCGAGCGATATTGCGTGCCGACGTCGGGACCCTGGCGGTCCTTCTGCGTCGGGTCGTGCGCTGACCAGAATATGTCGAGGAGCTTCTCGTAGGGCACGACGTCGGCGTCGTACCCGATCTGCACGACTTCGGCGTGACCGGTCCGGCCGGTACAGACGTCCTTGTAGGTCGGGCTCTCCATCGTGCCGCCGAGATAGCCGACGGCGGTGGACGTGACGCCCTCGACCTGGCGGAAGGTCTCTTCCACGCCCCAGAAGCAGCCGGCGCCGAATGTTGCAGTCTGCATGGTCGTCTCGTGTTCTGAGTCTTGAGTCCTGAGTGTTGCGTGCTGCCGGTTGCGGGGCCGGGATCCTACGAAAGATCCGCGCCCTTGGAACGATAGTAGGCGCCGATGTCATCGCGCTGCGAGCCGGCGAACTTCTCGCACATCGCGACCGACCAGGTCCGCAGCTTCGCGGGGTCCACGCCGCGGTCGATCATGTAGCGCGCGTATTGCTCGTCGTACTCGTCGGTGACCCGGAGCACCGCCTCGTCGAGGGGATACCGGTCGCGGAAGAGCACGGCGTCGACGGGCAGCCGCGGTCGCGCGTCCGGCATCTCGGCGGGGACGCCGACGCAGAGGCCGTACAGCGGGTACACCCCTTCCGGCAGCCCGAGAAGCGCATCGACCTCGGGGAGCTGGTTGCGCAGGCCGCCGATGTAGCAGATGCCGTAGCCCATCGACTCGAACGCGAGCACGAGGTTCTGCGCGAAGAGCGTCGCGTCGATGACCGCCAGCAGGAATGCCTCGAGCTGCGCGTCGTAGGGCCGCCCGGCGCGGGCGTTGATGAGGCGATGGCGCCGCGTGTCTCCGCAGACCGCGAAGAACGCGCCGCAGCGTGCGACCTTCTCCTGGCCGCCGGTGAGCTCGACCAGCCGTTCGCGCTCGGCCGGGCCGGTGACGTGGATAAGGCAGTACGACTGCACGGCGGAGCTCGTCGACGCGGCCTGGCCCGTCTCGACGGCCGCGCGCACGTGGGCCTCCGGTATGGGGGTCTCGGCATACTTGCGGATGGAACGGTGCCGGCGCATGAGCGTCATCATGTCGTTCATGCGGTCAGCGTATACCCGAGCCGTGTGCGGGGCGCCCGCCCGCGACCGTCGCTCAGGTCGCGCCCGCACCGGCCTCGGACCGCACGGCCTGCCATGCGGCGTTGCCGGGCTCCACCTCGAGCACGTTCCGGGACAGCGCGACGGCGAGACCGAGCAGGTCGTCCACGCTTTCGCCCCGGGCGCGACGCTCGCGGGCGTGCCGGAGATGCGCATGTGCCGTCAGGAGGTTGACGCGGTTCTGACACCCCGGGCAGGCGCCCGCCGACTCGAGCGCGGCGAGGGCGTCGACGTACCAGCCGTCGTTCCCGGCGGACTGGCGGCCACGTTCGAGGTGAATCTCCGCGAGCGTCACAGCGGCGTCGTAGCTCGATCGCGTCATCTCGAGCGCCCGCTCGGCGAGGCGGCGCCCCTCCTCCAGACGCTGCGGGGCCGGCCCGTGTCGCGCCTCTTCCAGGCACGTCTTCGCGAGCAGGGCGAGGGCGTCCGCGAACCGGGGGTGGATCTCCACCGCGCGCTCGAGCGCGGCGCGGGCCTCGACGCGCTGCCCGGCGGCGAGGTGTGCCTCCGCGCCGGCGAAGTACGCCTCGAAGTAGGAGCGACGCACGGTGACGGCTCGCTCGTAGCTGGCGAAGGGATCGCGTCCCGCCAGACGCAGCGCGTCTCCGCGCAGCTTCCACAGCTCCTCGATGTCCGGGTCGTCGTCAAGCACGGCGTCACACGCCGCCACGCACGCGTCGTAGTCGCCGTCGGCGAGGTGCGTGACGGCCGCCGCGTAATCGCGATGCCAGGATGCGAGGTCGCCTTCGAACCGCTGCGCTTCCTGGAATGCGACCAGCGCCTGCTCCAGCCGCGCGCGGGCGGAGTCGAGGCCGTGGTCAACGCCGATCTGCGAGATGTGCCGATGCGCGTCGTGGTGCTCGCGCAGGTAGATCGCCAGGTAGAGACGCCCCAGCTCGAAGTACGCTCCGGCGGGGTCCTTCACCCGATCGATGGCGCGCTCCATCTCCTCGACGGCCGCGTGCAGCCGCCCGCCGCGGAAGAGCACGACGCCGCGGTAGAACCGCGCCCACGCCAGCTCGGGACGTTCCGCGAGCACCGCCTCGAGCCTCCCGCGCAGGGCGTCGAGACGCGCGAACGAGCGTTCCAGCGAGCCCGACACCCGGTAGAGGTCCGCGTCCCACGCGGCGAGCTCGCGCACGATTCCCAGGCCGGCGGCCCAGTCGGCCTCGAGCGACGTCACGTCCTCGCCGGGCGGGGCCGGGGCATCCTCGCGCTGCGCGACGAGGCGCGCGAACCACGCGTTCGTGATGGGCCGATCCGCGCCCTCGAGAAACGCGTCGAGCGCGGCGACCACCTCGCCCATGTTCTGGTAGCGATCCGCGCGGTTCTTCTGCATGCAGCGCACGATGATCGCCTCGAGCGCGCGGGGAATGCCGGTGTCGAGCGAGCGGGGCATGGGAAAGTCGTCGTGCAGCACGGCATGGAGCGCGTCGACGACGTTGGTCGCGGCGAACGGGTACCGCCCGGTCAGCTTGTGATACAGCGTCGCTCCGAAGGCGTAGATGTCGCTGCGGGCGTCGATCGACTGGATCTCGCCCCGCGCCTGCTCCGGCGGCATGAGGCCCGGCGTGCCCATGATCTGCCCGTCGCGGCTCATCGTCTCCCCCACGCGGCCCCGCAGATCGCGGGCGATGCCGAAATCGGCGACGTAGGCGCGGCCGCTGCGATCCAGCAGGATGTTCGCGGGCTTGAGGTCGCGATGAACGATGCCCTCCCGGTGCGCGTAGCCGACCGCCGCGGCCACCTCGCGCATGACGCGGGCGACGCCGGCATGGTCGAGGTGTGCCTCGCCGAGGTTGCCGCCGTCGAGGTACTGCATGGCGATGTACGGCTCGCCGTCCGTCTCGCCCAGCTCGTAGATCTGGACGATCGACGGGCATTCGAGGCGGGCCGCGAACCGCGCTTCGCGGCGGAATCGCTCGACGTCGGCGGGCCCGGCGTCGGCAAGGAACTTGATCGCGACGGGCCGGTCGAGCCGCGTGTCCCGCGCGAGGTGCACCGACCCGCCTCCGCCGCGGCCGATGAAGCGGATGAGTTCGTAGCCGGCGGGGGCCGTCCGCGACGCGTCGTCCCCGCTCAGCAGCGTCGCGCGGTCGAGCAGACCGCTCTCGATCACGCCGCGCGCCAGCGATCGCGTCTCGTCCATGGTGCCGCGATTGTAGTCCTGCCCCGCAAGGTGTACGCTGCGTCCCGCACCCGCACCCCACCCCACGCGCCGAGGACCACACATGCTCCTGGTCACCCTGCCGGCTGGATTGTTCCTGGCGCTGTCCCTCCCCATGGCCCCCGCCACGGGCGACCACGCCGATCACGACACGCGGCTCGAACGGCTCGAGGCGGAGCTCGCGCAGCTCGAGGCGGCGCGACGTGACGATGCGTGGCTCACGCAGGAGCGGGCGCTGGAGATACGCGGGCTCGTGTGCGATGTGCTCGCGGATGCCGACACGCGTGCCAGTCTCCTGCGGGACGGGGTTACTGCGGGCTGGGACGGCCACCCGTTCATCGCGAGCGCCGACGGCGCGTTCCGTCTCGAGATCGAGGGGCGTCTCCAGCTCCGTTACGTCGTGAGCGTCCAGGACGACGCGGCCGGCGTCACCGACACGACACAGGGCGGCTTCGAAACGCGCCGGGTGCGCACGATCTTCTCCGGGCACGTGCTCGACCCGTCGCTCACGTACAAGTTCCAGGCGACGTTCGCGCGGGGGGGCGGTTCGCTGATCCTGGAGGATGCCATCCTGCGCAAGGACCTGGGGAACGGCCTGGGGCTCGCCGCCGGCCAGTTCCGTGCCCCCTTCACGCGAGAGGCGAACGTCTCCACCTTCCGCACGACCGCCGTCGAGCGGGCCATCGCGCACGGGGTGCTCGAGCTCACCCGATCGCAGGGCGTGGAGATCGACTGGACATGGGACCGACTGCTGGTGCGCGGCAGCCTCAACGACGGCGACAACGGCGCGAACCTCCCCGCGTTGCCGGCCGGCGCCGGCCTGCTCGTGAGCACCGAGTTCGCGCTCAGCGCGCGGGCCGAGCTGCTGCTCGCCGGGGCGCGGCGGCAGTTCAACGACTTCCAGGGATGGCCTGACGGCGATCCCGGCCTGCTCGTCGGCGGCGGCGTGTACTACCAGCGCGGCGAGTTCGGCGCGGGGCTCGCCGACCGTGCCGACGAGCTTCGGTGGACGTTCGACGTCTCCGCCGAGTTCTCCGGCGCGCACCTTTACGCCGCGGTCGGCGGGCGACACGTCGATCGCGATTCCGGCAGCGAGACCGACGTCGTCATCTTCGTCCTCCAGGGCGGCGTGTTCGTCACCGGGGACATCGAGGCGTTCGCCCGGTTCGAGGGGGGCGACGACGACTCGGCCGACGATCTGACGCTCCTCACCGTCGGCGCGACGAAGTACTGGAACCGCCACAATCTGAAGTGGACGACGGACGTCGGCTACGGGTTCGATCCGGTAACGTCCACCTTCGCCGCCACGGGCGCCGGCTGGCGCTCCGATCCCGCCGGGACGGACGGCCAGGTCGTTGTGCGGTCGCAGGTCCAGCTCATGTTCTGAGCCGCGGCGCCGGGCGTCACGCTCACGCCCGCGTCGGTACCCTGTCGGCGTGTTCCCGACCACGATCTGGACCCGTATCCACGACGCCGGCGAAAGCGACGCGGTCGCGCTCGAGGAGTTCGCCGCCCGCTACCGCGAGCCGGTGCTGCGATTCATCGAGCGAAAGGGATTCCGCGGACGCGGCGCCGAGGACCTCACCCAGGAGGTGTTCGTCCGCGTGCTGCGCGGCGGCGTGCTCGCGAAGGCCGACCGCCACCGCGGGCGGTTCCGGAGCCTGCTGCTCACGGTCACGACGCACGTGCTCCAGGACCACCTCCGCAGGAAGAGGGAAGTCGTCGTCGAAGACCTCGAGCCGCCGGATCGCGACGCCGAGTTCGACCACGCGTGGGCGCTGAACCTCACCGACCGCGCCCTCGACCGCCTGCGTGAGCAGGGATCGCCGTATTTCGACGTCCTGCGCGGGCACATCGCGGGGGAGCCGCAGAGCCGCAACCGCCTCTGGATCGCGAGGAAGAAGCTCGCCGCGCTGATCCGGTACGAGGTGGCGATGACGTGTGCGACGCCGGAGCAGATGGAGGAGGAGATGGCGTACCTGGCGCAGTTCCTGGGGCCGCGGCGCAAAGCGCAGGGACCGGGGGCATGACGGAATGACGGAATGACGGAATGACGGACCGGGGGGCCGGATTTCGTGAGACGGTCGCGGACCGACGGCGAAGGGCTTCCAGGACGGGCGTCGGGCACCGCGCTCCCGAGGCTCTCTTTGCGAGTCCCGATCCCGAGTCCCGATCCCGAGTCCGATTCCCGAGTTCCTCATACCCGAGTCCCGGAGAAACCCATGCCCATCTCCGTCCTCGTCGGCACTACCAAGGGCGGCTTCGTCCTCCGCTCCGACGATCGCCGCGAATGGTCCATCGACGGTCCCGTGTTCAAGGGCTGGAAGCTCACCGCCGCGACGCGCAACGGCAATCGCTTCGTCGCCGCGACCGCGAGCGACGTCTACGGCGCCGCCGTGCATCTCAGCGACGACCTCGAATCGTGGCGGCAGGTCGAGCACGGGCCCGCGTGGCCGAAGGGCAGCGAGCGCAAGCTGAACCAGGTCTGGCGGATCGACGCGACGGGCGACCGCTGGTTCCTGGGCGTCGACGAGGCGGGGCTCTTCGCCAGCGACGACAAGGGCGAGTCATGGCAGCCTGTCCAGGGGCTGAACGAGCACGAGACGCGCGCCGCGTGGTTCCCCGGCGCGGGCGGCCTGTGCGCCCACGCGATCCTCGTCGATCCGAAGAACCGCGACCGCATCTGGGTCGGCATCTCCGCCGTCGGCGTCTTCCGATCGGACGACGGCGGGAAGACGTGGCACGAGAAGAACGACGGCGTGCCGGCGGTCATCGAGGACAAGAACCACAAGGGGATCGGGCGCTGCGTGCACGCGCTCGTGGCCGATCCCGACGACGCCAACCGGATCTACCGCCGCGAGCACAACGGGATGTTCCGGACGTCGGACGGCGGCGAGTCGTGGGAGCGCGTCGAGAACGGGCTGCCGTCGTGGTTCGGCTTCCCGATCGTGATGGACCTGCGCACGCGCACGCTGTGGGTCGTGCCGCTGGAGAGCGACGAGTACCGCGTGCCGAAGGACGGCGGGTTCAGCGTGTACCGCAGTCGCGACGGGGCCGACTCCTGGGAGGAGGTCAGCAACGGTCTCCCGTCATCGAACGCGTACATGGGCGTTCTCCGCGGGGCGATGGCCGCGGACAGCCTCGACCCGTGCGGCGTGTACGTGGGGACGACATCGGGATCGCTTCACTTCTCGGCCGACGCGGGCGAGTCGTGGCGGGAGATCCCGTGCACGCTGCCGCGGATCCTGTCCGTCGCGGCCTTCGCAGACGCGTGAGTCCATGGCGCGAGTGACCGTCGAGCTTCCCGCCCTGCTGACGCGTCTGCTCGACGCGCCGGCCTCGATGCCGGTCGAGGCGGACACGCTGGAGGAGGCGCTGCGACGCGCGATCGAGTCGCACCCGACGCTCGCGGTGCATCTCTACGACGAGACGGGCGCGTTTCGGAAGCACGTGCTGTGCTTTCACAACGACACCAACACGCGCTGGCTGCCGGAGGGGGAGGTTGCCCTGCGCGACGGGGATCGCGTGACGATCCTCCAGGCGGTGTCGGGGGGATGACGCCCGAACGGTCCGCCCCGGCGGGGAGGGCGCGGTTGCGGCGCTCGGGCGAGACTGATCGCGAAACGACCCGCTGGCGCGACGGGCTGCGCGAGCATCGCCGCCCTCGCGCCGGTCCGGCAGCGCACCTGGTCCTCGGTGACCGCGAGGGCGCTCACCGGTGCGATCTCCCTCCGGCTTGCGCCGCGTGCGTCTGCGGCGGGGTCGCGGCCGCGGGCGTCGCGCGCCCGGTCCACCGGGCGAACACCTCGATGGCCTCGTACTCGGCGAGCCCGAACGCGTCGTAGAGCTGCGCCGTCGCGCGGTTGCGCTGCTCGGCGCGTTGCCAGAACTCTCGCTCGTCCGTCCCCGGGAACAGGGCCCTGTCCTTCTGGGACTCGTGCCTGAAGATCGCCGTGATCTTGCGCTGGAGCTCGTCGGGGCTCAGCGGCACCGCCATGTCCACCCGCTCCGGCTCCCACTCCTGCCACGCGCCGCGGTACAGCCACACGGTGCAGCCGGTGTACCAGTCCGCGTCGCTCACGTCGAACAACGCGCGCTCGATCGCCTCGAGGCACGTGCGGTGCGTGCCGTGCGGGTCGGAGAGGTCGCCGGCGGCGTAGACCTGGTGCGGGCGGATCCGCTCGAGGAGATCGACGATGACCGCGATGTCGTCCGCGCCGAGCGGCTTCTTGCGCACGCGACCCGTCTCGTAGAACGGCATGTCGAGGAAGTGGAGGTTCGCCTCCGGGACGCCGCAGCTCCGCGCCGCCGCGCGGGCCTCCACGCGCCGGATGAGCGTCTTGATCCGCCGGACCTCGGGCGTGTCAACCGCGCCGGGCAGCTTGCCCTTGAGGCTGCGGTCGATGAGACGCTCGAGCTCGGCGGTGCGGACATCGTCGATCGCGAACATGTGGTTGAAATCGGTCACGAAGTCGGCGAAGCGGATGGCGTCGTCGTCGAAGACCGCGAGATTGCCCGAGGTCTGGTACGCGACGTGCACCTCGTGCCCCTGCTCGACGAGGCGGATCAGCGTGCCGCCCATCGAGATGACGTCGTCGTCGGGGTGCGGTGAGAACACGAGCACGCGCTTCGGGAACACGTCGTCGTCGACGACGCGGACCGACGCGCCCGGGTGCCGGCGCTCCGGGGGCTTGCCCCCGGGCCAGCCCGTGATCGTGCGCTGGAGGGCGCGGAACACCCGCAGGTTGATGCCGTACGCCGGGCCCTGCTCGGCGAGCAGCTCCTGGAGGAAGTTCTCGTTGTAGTGCTCGTCGGTGAGCTTGAGGACGGGCTTGCCGATCCGCCGCGCGAGCCAGATCACGGCCTTGCGCACGAGGTCGTCGTCCCACGTGACGGCGCCCAGCACCCACGGGCAGCGGAAACGCGTGAGACCCTCGGCCGCGGCGCGGTCGAGGTACACGCCCGCGTTCGCGTGATCCTGGAGGAAGCTCGCGGTGACGTTGTCGGTCGGCGGCGACTCGACCGCGGCAGCGACGATCACCGACTTCTGCTCGCCGAGCGCGAGCAGCATGATGCGCTTCGCGTCGAGAATCGTGCCGACGCCCATCGTGATTGCGCGGCGCGGTACGTTCGGCTCGCCGAAGAAGTCGCTCGCCGCGTCCTGGCGGGTGACGCGGTCGAGCGTGATCAGACGCGTACGGCTGGCGCGACCGGATCCCGGCTCGTTGAAGCCGATGTGGCCGGTGCGGCCGATGCCCAGCAGCTGGAGATCGATGCCGCCCGCGTCGGCGATCGCCTGCTCGTAGGCGTCGCAGTGGCGGGGGACGTCGGCCCTGTCGATGGTGCCGTCCGGCAGGTGCACGGCGTCGGCCGAAATGTCGACGTGATCGAACAGGTGCTCGGCCATGAAGCGGTGGTAGCTCTGGAGGGCCGCCGCCTCCATGGGGTAGTACTCGTCCAGGTTGAACGTGACGACGTTGGCGAAGGAGAGATGCTCCTCGCGGTGCAGACGCACGAGCTCCTCGTAGACGGTCATCGGAGTGGAGCCTGTCGCGAGTCCGAGGACGCAGCGCTGCGCCACGGCGGCCCGCGCGCGGATGAGCCGCGCGATCTCGTGCGCGACGTGCACGCTGACCTCCGCAGGCTGATCGAACACCGTGGTCGTGATGCGCTCGCGGGGGCGGCTGGTCATGGAGGAAGTATACTTGCGGGCAGGCTCCCGGCTCTCGAGCGATCAGCGAGCGGCCGCCACGACGACCGTTTCGCGCCGTCCGCCTGACCGCCGGCCGCGCCACTCCGAAGGACGCATCATTGACCAATATCGGCATCATCGGCTTCGGCTTCATGGGTCGCATCCACTTCGGCGCGTACGCGCAGGACGCCCGGGCCGATGTCGTCGCGATCGCCGATGCGAATCCCGCGCGCGTCGGTCACGCGAAGACCGGCAACCTGCCCGGGCCGCCCATCGACGTCGAGAGGCTCGGGCGGGCTCGCGTCCTCAGCGATCCGCTCTCGCTGCTGCGCGATCCGGGGATCGATGCCGTGTCGATCTGCGTGCCGACGCACCTGCACGCCGGGCTGGCCGTCGCGGCGCTCGAACACGGCAAGCACGTGCTCGTGGAGAAGCCCGTGGCGCGCACGTCCGCCGAGGGCGCGCGCATCGTGACGGCCGCGGCGGCGCGACCCGATCTCGCGTGCGTCCCCGCCATGTGCATCCGCTACTGGCCCGCGTGGCGGTGGCTGAAGGAGACCGTCGCGGCGGGAACGTACGGGCGCGTGCGGTCGGCGGTCTTCTCGCGTCTGGGCGCGGTGCCGGCCTGGGGGGATGGGTTCTACCAGGATCCGGAGCGATCGGGCGGCGCGATCCTCGACCTGCACATCCACGACGCTGATTTCGTGCGGTACTGCTTCGGCGACCCGGTGACCGTCGAGGCGACGGGCGCGCGGGGGACGACCGGCGGCATCGATCACGTCGTCACGCGGTACCGCATCGAGGGCGGACCGGATCTCGTCGTGGCCGAGGGGGGGTGGATGTCGGCGCCGGGCTTCCCGTTCTCGATGCGATACCGCGTCGACTTCGAGCGGGTCACCGCGGACTTCGACGGCGGGCGCACGCCGCCGGTGCTCCTGCACTCCGGCGCGGGCAAGCCCGAGGCGATCGGGATCCCGGCGGGCGACGGCTACGCAGCGGAGATCCGCGACTTCCTCGACTGCGTCGATCGCGGCGGCGCGTCGGACGTCGTCACGATCGGCGACGGCGTCGAGGCGGTGCGGCTCATCGAGGTCGAGGCGGCCAGCGTGGCCGCGGGCGGCCCCGTCGCGGTGGCGCCCCGGCCATCCTGAGCTCGTCAATCGGGACGGCATTCCGGACGGCGTTCCGGACGGCATTCCGGACGGCATTCCGGACGGCATCGAAGAGGGCTGGACCTGGGTTGATCCGGCGGAATGGGGAACCGGGAGCGGGGAATCGGGAACCGGGAACGGTCAATTGAACAACGGGAAACGGGAAACGCGAAACGCCAGACACTGGCGGCCTGGTAAACGAAGCAGCCCTCGCGAGACCTCCGGCCCGTGCCGGGTTTTTTTTCACGAGGGAAGGGATCCCGGCGGTTGGAAGGCGCGAAGAGGGAGGTACCATGGGGTATTGAGCGAAACGGATTCAGCAGGAGGACCCACCAGATGACCACGACGACGCTCCCGGCGCCCGGCCGCTTCACGATCACCCTCGCGGGGGCGGTCCTCGCCACCGCGGTATTCGCGGCCGCCGGGACCGCGACGGCCGCCGACGCGCAGGCCGCAACCGCGACCGCCGGCACCCTGGGACGGCTCGTCAACGAGCGGATCGGCCTCCATCGGAGCGAGCTGATCCGCGTGGATTTCGACCCGGCCCCGGGCGTCGCGAAGGAGGCGGTCATCCGGATCGGTGACGAGCCGATGACGCTCGCGCTGAAGCAGCATTCGCTGCGTTCGGACGACTTCCACGTCTACGCGTGGCGGGACGGCGGGCTCCACGAGGTCGAGCCGGGACCGGTCCGCACCTACCGCGGCACGATCGTGGGCGACGCAGGCAGCGTCGTCTCCGGCGGCATCGGCGACGCGGGCCTGTCGATGCGGATCGTCACCGGCGACCGCCGGGAGTTCTGGGTCGAGCCGATCGGCCCACACGTGCTCGCGGCACTCGACCGCGAGCTCGCCGCGGCCCTCGACGGGTTCCACGTGGTGTACCGGGCGGAGGACCTGATCGACACCGGGGCGACCTGCGGCACCGCCTCGCTCGCGGAAGAGGCCGTGTCGCGCGGCGACGTGATGGCGGGGGCTTCCGGCGGCGACTCCGTCTGCGAGATCGCCTTCGACGTGGACAACCGCTACATCCTCTTCAACCCGCAGTCGGTGGAGCGCATCGAGACGATCTTCGCATCCGTGTCGCCGATCTACGAAGACGACGTGGACATCACCTACGACATCACGACGTTCATCCTGCGCGAGGAGCCGTACTACAACATCCCCGCCACGATGTCCACGTATCTCACGATCTTCACGAACGAGTGGCGCAACAACCAGCAGGGCGTCCAGCGCGACGTGGCGGAGCTGTTCACGGGGTGGGGATTCCCCGACGCGGCCGGGATCGCCTGGCTCTCCGGCGTCTGCAATCGCGGCGCGCAGGGCGGCTACAACGTCGTCTCCAACCGCATCGCGCTCGCCGAGCGGGTGCACGTGAGCGCGCACGAGCTTGCGCACAACTGGAGCGCGGATCACTGCACGTGCGCGGGCTTCATCATGCCGCCGAGCTTCCCGCCGACCTCGACCATGTTCCACCCGACGTTCACGATCCCCGAGATCGTCGCCTTCCGGAACACCCGCAACTGCCTCGGCAGCCCGCCGCCCGCCAACGACGACTGCGCGAATGCGCAGCCCGTGGGCGACGGCATCGTGGCGTTCGACTCCGGCGGCGCGACCACCGACGGTCCGGCGCTCCCGGGCAACTGCGACGAAGGCGGCGGCCTCGACTTCGTGAAGGACGTCTGGTTCGACTACACCGCTTCGTGCACCGGCACGGCCACGGCGACCACCTGCATCAGCGGCACGTTCGACACGCGTCTCGCCGTCTATGCCGGCTCGGGCTGCGTCGGCAGCTTCCTGGCGTGCAACAATGACGCGTGCGGCCCCGGCGGCCTCCAGTCGCAGCTCACGTTCCCCGTGGCCGCCGGCCAGCGTTACCGTGTCCGCATCGGCGGCGTGATCACGGGCGGCACGGGCATCCTCAGCATGGCGTGCGCTCCCGGACCGGTGTGCCCCGAGGACCTCGACATGAGCGGCGCCGTCGATTTCGGCGACATCCTCGCGGTTCTCTCCGCGTGGGGGAACGCGGGCGGCCCGGAGGATCTCGACGGCAGCGGCACCGTGGACTTCGGCGATCTGCTCGAGATCCTCGGCGCGTGGGGTCCCTGCCCGGTGTAACGTGGTCTCTCCCGGCTCACCTTCAGCACCGTGGGCGGGGGTGGAGGCTCGCGGATGTCGGCACAGCGGACACGGATGATCGGCCACGGCTTCGGTCTGGCCGGCGCGCTCGCGATACTGGCGCTCGCGGCGATCGCCCCGGGCGGGAACGATCATCCCGATCGCGATCGTGATTCCCATTCGGCGTCCGCGTCCGCGGGCGCGGCCCGGGGCGGCGCGGCCCTCGCCGGTGCCGGTGCGCCGGTCACGGATGCGGGGCCACTGCAGCGGGCGGTCGAGGCCGTGATGGGTCTTCGGGCGAGCACCCTCGTCCGTCTCGACGTGGACCCGACGCGGGTGGCGAAGCAGACCGCGATCGAGCTCGACGACGCGCTCGTCGTGCTCGATCTGGAGCCGAACTCGGTTCGGGCCGAGGGGTTCCGCGTGTACGCGTCCGACGCCGACGGCGTGCTCACGGAGATCGAGCCCGCCCCGGAGCGCACCTTCCGCGGTGTCGTGTCGGGCGATCCCGGCAGCGTGGTCGGGGCAAGCATCGACGGCGACGGCATTTCGGCGCAGATCATCCTCGGCGACGATCGCGGCTTCTGGGTGGAGCCGGTCGCGCCGCAGTTGCGCGCCCTCCTCGGTGGTCCGCTCGACGAGGCCACGGCGCGGGCCGTCGGCGGCCTTCACGTGGTCTACCGCGCCGGAGACGTGCCGGACTCCGGCCAGACGTGCGGAACCCCCGCGCGCAATCTCGCGGCCGCGACCGCCCGGGAGATTGGCGACCGAGTCGGCGGCGGCGGGACCAGTGACGGGGACGCCCCCGGCGCCATCACGGCCGAGATCGCGTTCGATCTCGACAGCTTCTACGTGGACCTCTTCGGCGAGGCCGGGGCGCAGAGCCGCGTCGAGGACATCGTCAACGGCGGTCTCAACATCCAGTACCCGCGCGACGTGGGCATCACGTACGAGATCACCGCGTTCGTGCTTCGGCTCGAGCGCGTGTACTTCGAGGACACCATCTTCGACCTGCTCGACGCGTTCCAGGCCCGCTGGCTCGCCGAGCACACCGACATCGTGCGCGACGTTGCCGAGCTGTTTACCGGGCTGAATCTCTCCGGCAGCGTCGTCGGCGTGGCCACGCTGGGAAGCATCTGCTCCGACGATGCGTTCAACGTCGTCGAGTCGTTCGGGAACTTCAACCAGCGCGCCGACCTGAGCGCCCACGAGCTGGGCCACAACTGGAACGCGTCGCACTGCGACTGCCCCGAGCACACGATGAATCCGAGCATCACGGGCCGACGGGTCTTCCACCCGACCTTCACGATCCCGGTGATCATCGCGTTCCGCGACTCGATCATCTGCGCGCGGCCGTCGAACGACCAGTGCGACTCGCCCGAGCCGGTCGCGGACGGCGCCGTCGGCTTCGACACGAATCCCGCGACGACGGACGGCGGCACGACCGCCTGCGGCGCGATCGCCAAGGACCTGTGGTACGAGTACACCGCCTCCTGCACGGGGGAGGCGACGGCGAGCACATGCGGTGCGGACTTCGATACGCGGATCGCCGCCTACGCCGACGGCGACTGCGGGGGCACGCCCATCGCGTGCGAC
Source organism: uncultured Isosphaeraceae bacterium (assembly GCA_964638815.1). GTDB lineage: Bacteria > Planctomycetota > Phycisphaerae > Phycisphaerales > SM1A02 > CAZXBB01. The sequence continues at coordinate 192 of CAZXBB010000299.1, read as the reverse complement.
GACGATGGCTGCGGCGACGCCTCCTCGATGACGTTCCCGGTCGTCGAGGGCGGGAAGTACCTCATCCGCGTCGGCGGCCGCAACGCGGTCGGGATCGGGACTCTGGTTGTCGCGTGCGAAGCGGTGGCCTGTCCGGATATCGACGGGAGCGGCGCGGTGGACTTCGGCGATATCCTCGTGATCCTCGCGGCG
>CAZXBB010000298.1:0-2621 GCA_964638815.1 uncultured Isosphaeraceae bacterium | reverse complement strand
ATGGGGCGACGGACGGGGCGACGGACGGGGCGACCGGCGGGGCGACGAAAGAGCAGACGAACCGTCGCCTGCCCGAGTAGACCCTCATGATTGCTGACGATGTGTGCCCCGGTTCCGTGCCGTGACGCGGACGAAGTGTGCCCCGGTCCTGTGCTCGGACAGGGCCGGGTGGGCCACCCATGCAACGACGGCTTCAGAGCTTCGTGGCCCACCCGGCCCTTGCCGAGCCAAGGACCGGGGCACACGGGGCGCGATCGTGCTTCAGAGCGGACACCGATCCGGGAAACCTCGCTTTCGCGGCTCGGCCGCCCGGCGCAGGCTGTTACCATCGGGAGACCCGCTGGGGGGCGGAGACAAAGGAAGAGGACATGACCCATCGCAGATTCGCCGCCGTCACCACCCTCGTCGCGCTGTTCGCGTGCCTGGTCCCCTCCGGCGTCGCCCGGGCCGACGACACGCCCGAGGAGGTGCGTTACGACGGTCACCGCGTCGTGCGGGCGGTCGTCGAGACCGAGGATCAGCTCGACGCGATGCGGGCGATCAGCCCCGACTGCTGGTGCGAGGGCGAGGGTCTCGGCGTCAACGCCTGGCGGATCCCGCCCGGGAACATGGCGAAGCTCGAGGCGTCCGGCATCGCGTACACCGTCGTGATCGAGAACGTGCAGACACGCGTGGACGCGGAGCGGGCGCGGCTCGCCGAGGGCCCCGGCGACGGCGGCTGGTTCAGCGACTTCAAGAACCTCGCCCAGATCAACGCCCGCATGGACGAGCTCGCCGCGGGCTCGGCCCAGACCGAGGTCATCGACATCGGTCTCTCGCTCGAGGGCCGCGCGATCCGCGCTCTGCGCATCACCGGCCCGGGCACCTACAAGCCCGGCGTCCTGTACAACGCCACGCAGCACGCCCGCGAGTGGATCGCCCCGATGACCGCGATGTACATCGCCGAGACGCTCATCAACGGCTACGGCTCCGACCCCGATATCACGGCGCTCCTCGACGCGGTCGAGATCTTCGTCATCCCGGTGGTGAACCCGGACGGGTACGTCTACACGTGGGGTCCCGAACGCTACTGGCGGAAGAACCGCCGGAACAACGGCAACGGCACCTTCGGGGTCGATCTCAACCGCAACTGGGCGTTCGGCTGGGGCGGCGGTGGATCGAGCGGCAACTCGAACAGCGAGACATACCGCGGACCGGCGCCGTTCTCCGAGCCGGAGACGCAGGTGATGCGCGACTTCTACAACGCGCATCAGAACCTCGTGCTCTCGATCGACTTCCACTCGTTCGGGGAGTACGTCCTCTGGCCGTTCGCCTACACCAACGGCGGCCCGAACGACGAGGGCCAGCACGCCGTCGTCGGCAACGCCATGGACGATGCGATCTTCGACGTGCACGGTCACGACTATCTCGAGGGCCCCGTCTTCGAGACGCTGTACCAGGCGAGCGGCGGCAGCGTTGACTGGACGTGGGGCGATCAGCTCGTGATCTCCTACACGATCGAGCTGCGCGGCAACGACTTCGTGATCGACCCGGGCCAGATCATCCCGACCGGCGAGGAGAACCTCGAGGCGGCGCTGACGCTCGCGGGCTACGCGGACGACTACGCAGTGCCCGCGGAGTACCGGTTCCCGGACGGCCTGCCGACGACGCTCGAGCCGGGCACGCCGACGACCGTCGCCGTGCGCATCAACCAGGGAACGGACGGCCCGATCAACTCCGCTTCCGGCCGGCTCTACACGCGCTCCGGCGACTCCGGCGGGTTCGTGGACACGCCCCTCACCTATCTCGGCGAGAGCGACTACGAGGCGATGCTTCCGGCCGTACCCTGCGGGCTCGACCTGGACTTCTACTTCGAGATCGAGTCGATGTCCGGCATTGCCCACACGAGCCCGGAGAAGGCGCCGCTCACGTTCTACTCCGCCACGTCCATCGAGGAGACGACCGCGTACGCGGAGAGCTTCCAGACCGACACCGGCTGGACGGTCGAGAACCTGGACCTTGACGCCGGCCCCTGGGAGCGCGGCGTGCCCGCCGGCGACGGCAGCCGGGGCGATCCGACCGCCGACTTCGACGGCTCGGGCGCGTGCTACCTGACCGGGAACCAGCAGGGCGACTCGGACGTGGACGGTGGCCCGACGCGGCTCATCTCGCCCGCCCTCGATCTCAGCGCGACCGTCGATCCGAGCCTGACCTACGCCCGGTGGTTCTCGAACGACGACGGCGACGGCGATCGCCTGGACGTCGAGATCTCGAACGACGGCGGCGCGAACTGGTCGCTCGTGGAGTCGACCGGCGACACCGGCGGCTGGGCGGAGTACACGGTGCGCGTGAACGATTACGTGGCGCCGACCGCGAACGTCGTCCTCCGCTTCAGCGCGACCGACAACCCGAACAACTCGGTCACCGAGGCCGCCGTCGACGCGATCCGCGTCTTCGAGACCGGCTGCCCCGGCGGCCTCACGGGCGACGCGACAGGCGACGGCGTGGTGGACTTCCAGGACATCCTCGCCGTGCTCGGAGCGTGGGGACCTTGCGGCGGTTGCCCGGAGGACCTCAACGACGACGGCGTCGTGAGCTTCGCCGATCTCCTCGTGGTCCTCGGGAACTGGAGCTGACAACGA
>CAZXBB010000297.1:0-4432 GCA_964638815.1 uncultured Isosphaeraceae bacterium | reverse complement strand
CGAACACGGGACAAGCAAGGCACGCAAAGATCGCCCTGACCGCCCAACTCAGTTCACACTCCCCGCGCAGTGCAGATCGAACGCGGCTACTGACCGTTCCCCCAGAATCCCATCCACCCGATAGGTCGAGGTTTCGGACGGCAGCCGGGGGTTCTGGGCATGGCCAGGAATCGGCGCCGACGAGCGGCCCGCCGTGGCCGCTCCCCGCCGTGCCAACATGAATGAGGCGCCGGGCACGGGCTTCGTCCTCGAGCCGACGGGCGAGCGTTCACTGAGCCCTGTCGGTATAAGCCTTGCGGGTTCGGCGCCGGCCCTTCCGGTCGGTTCACGCGAGCAGTGGGTGCCTCATCGGCGGTGATCCTCTCGGCGATGTCCACGAAGAGACACCGAGCTCCGAACCCCGGCCGTTGCGCGGGTTCGCGCCGAAGTAGACATTCATCCGCGCACACGATGAGGGCATATCAAGCGAGCGGGGCCTCGGTCGAGGCCCCGTGCGCTTCGCAGTTGACGGCTTCCGGTCGCCCGGACGTTCAGACGGCCGTCAGGAACGTGCAGTGCGGAACTTCGCAGGCCTTCACCGTCGGCGTGGCCTCGATGAAGGGCTTGATCGTCTCGAGCACCTTCGGGTACGCCGCCTTCTCGTAGCCCTCGGCGTTCTGACGGGTGTCCCAGAGGCTGATCGCGCTCACCTGATTGGCGGTCGTGAGCACCAGCTCGTCCTGGAACCCCTTCTGCTTCTGGAGCATCGGGACAACCTTGTCCTCAAAGATCCGGTTGAACTCGTTGATCTGTCCTGCCTTGAGGTTGAAATCCACTCTCCGCGCGTACTTCATGGCTCGGATTCCGTTTCTCTCGAGTCGCGCTCGAGGTTTGAGGTTCCCTTGCCTGGTTCGTTCGGGGTCTTCGTGCGCAATGCACGGGCTCGTCGTGTGATCGCGCGCCCGCGTGCAGGTCTTTATTCTCGCGGCCTGCCGGCGGCGCCGCCACGGGGCCGCGTTCCCGTTTTCGGCGGGCGCGGCCCGGTGCGGGGCCCGCTACAGGGCCCGCTGCAGGGGCCCGGGTCCGGCGAGATCGGCCGTCTTGTTCAGCGTCGTCTTCAGCGTCGTCATGTGATCACCTCCGCAGGATGACGTTCGTTCACGGCATCATCCCGTCACGTCACGCCGGCGTCGCCGCCGGGCGGCGCGAATACAAGCGAAGGTACGTAAACGGGAACGTCACCCCCCGCGCGCCGGCGCCCTGCTCACGGGCGCGACTCGAGGATCCGGACGACGCCGGCGATCTTGCACGTCGCCAGACGCGTGCCGTCGTCGCTCCAGTCGATGCTCCAGATCGTGTCATCCTGCGGCGCGAGGCCGAGAACGATGCCGCCGCGGTCGGCCTCGACGAGCCACAACCGGTCCGTCGCGACTGCGATGCGATCCGCGGCGCACGCGATCCGGTTGACGCCCCGGTCGCCGGTGCCGACGGAGAAGTGCGCCGCGCCCCCGCGGGTCGGGAACACGCGGACGACCCCGGCGCCGTCACCCGTCGCGACGCGCTCGTCGCCGGGAAGGAACGCGACGGTCTCTACGGCCGCGTCGCCGTCGCCGAGCGTGGCGACGAGCGCGCCGTCGGCGACACGGTGCACGCGGGCGTAGCCGTCCGACCAGCCCGACGCGACGAGGTCGCCGCCCGCGGTGAACGCGAGACGCTTCGGGCTCGCGTCATCCACAGCGATCACGTGCAGGTCCTCGCCCCGGTCGACGTCCCACACCTGGAGCGTCTTCCCGGACGTCGCCGCGCGCCCGCCATCGCCGCTGATCGCGGCGCTGTACACGCCAGCGCCGGTGTCGAGAACGGCGACGGCCGCGCCGTCGCGGGAATCCCACACGCGGGCCGTATCGTCCCACGAGGCCGTGATGATCCGCCGCCCGTCGGCGCTGTACGCCGCGGCGTGACACGTCGAGCCCGGGTGCGCGTCCCACGCCCGCCGCAGCGCGGCGGTTCGCGAGTCGTACAGGCAGAGCCGGCCGTCGTAGCACGCGACGGCGACGGTCGTGCCGTCGGGGCTCAGGGCCGTCGAGTAGATGCCCGCGGCGTCGATCCGGATGACGGTCGCGGCGGTGTCGTTCGCGTCGGCGTCCCAGACGCGCAGCCGGCCGTCGTTCCCCACCGCGAGGACCGATCGCCCGTCGGGCGACCAGGCGACGCCCCGCACCGCTGCAGTCGCGCCGCGCAGCACCCTCGCCCGCGCCCAGCCGTCGGTACGCCAGAGGGCCGTCGTCGTGTCGCCGGAGCAGGTCGCCAGGTGCGCGCCGTCGGGCGCGAACGCGACGCCCTCGACGAAGTCGCCGTGCCCTCGCAGCGTCGCGAGGAGCTCCCCGGACGCCAGCGCGAACACCCGCGTCGTGCGGTCCTTCGACGCGGCGGCGACGAGGCGGCCGTCGGGGCTGATTGCAATGTCGTTCACGGCGTTGTAGACGCCCTCGTCCGGCAGCGCGAGCCGGCGCGTCTCGCGCCCCGATCGGTCGAGCACGTGGACCGCGCCGTCCCAGGAGGCGGCGACGATCGCCGCGCCGTCCGGGGTGAACGCGATCGCGCTCAGCGGCTTGACGCCGACGCGCACCCGGTGGAGCACCTCGCCCGTCGCGGGATCCCACACCCAGACGAGCCCGTGCACCTGCCCCGACTCGTCGCGCTCCCACGCGCAGGTGGCTGCCGCCGTGCCGGCGGCGTCGAGCGCGGCCGCCGCGAACGCGGGGTTCGCGAGATCGATACGCGCGATCTCGGCGCCCGTGCCTACGTCCCACGTGCGCGAGGTCACGTCGCGCGCCACGGTGATCAGCGTCCGCCCGCCCCCGTCGAACGTCGCGCGGTACACGGCGTCGCCGTGCCCGGCGATGATCGAGATCGGTTCGAGCGCCGGCCATGACCACAGCCGCACGACGGACCCATCGACCACCGCGAGACGATCCCCGGCGGGCGACATCACGAGGCGCGACGGCGAACCCGGTGTCGTCACGGTCCGGACGGACGTGTCGGCCATCGCCGCGAGATGACGCCACTCCCAGCCGCGCAGCGTCGGATCGCATGCATCGAGCCAGCGGCGGAACTCGCTCGTCTCCTCGAGACGCAGCGACTTCTCGGCGGCGGCGATCTGCGCCCGGTACGCCTCGAACGCCGCGTCCGGCCGCGCGCCGGCGCGGGCGGCGAGAAGTATGATCGGGGCCGTGAGCGCGAGAAGCGCAGATCGTCTCATCGGTCTTCCTCCGCGGCGGCCGTGCGGTGCACGACGTTCTCCGCGTCTTCGTAGAGTGTAAGCGAGCCGGCCCCGTCCCTCATGTACAGGAGCGTCGCGTCCCTGCCGGCCGCTAAAATCCTCGACACCCTGCCAGTGCGCCGTGCGTCGGGCGAGACCTGCGCGCCCTGCGCGACCTGCCCACCCGGGCCACCCGGGTCGGGGCTGACCGCGGTGAATCGCCCTGACGGCCGGTCAACCGTCGGCGCTCCACCGCTCCGTCAGCACCTCGTCAACGTACCCTCCGCCCACCCGCGCGTGCCGCCGCGCCGTGCCGATGATCTCGAACCCGAGGTGACGGTAGAACGCGAGGGCCTCCGGGTTGTCCGCACGGATCGTCGCCATGATCTTCGCGAAGCCCTCCCGCCGGGCCGCCGGAAGCGTCGCGCTCCACAGGGCGGATCCGATTCCGGTGCGGCGGGCGTCGAGCGCGACGAACGTGCTGATGCTCCCGACGTGCCGGAGCGCCGGCTCGTCCGAAGCGGGCAGGACGTCCTGTAATCCGAGCACCGGTCCACGATCGGCCTCGACGACCAGGTGACAGACACTGCGCGCCGGCAGGTCGAGGAGGAACGCGCGCTGCTCATCGACCGTGATCGGCGCTTCCATCACGGTGTACCGCCCGGCCGCGATGATGGGGTTGAGCATGGCCACGATCGCGGGGGCGTCCTGCGCGCGGGCGTTGCGAACGGTCCAGGTCATGGGCCATCCTATAGCCCGGATCATGCATGGAGCGGGTCGGTGGGTCGTTGGCACGGCGGCCAGTGCAGACGATGCGGCCCGTCCTCCGATCGGCGCTCACCCGATCGGCTTGCCGCGATGATTGCGCGGCGTACGCCTTCGTTGACCCGGACGTCGGCCTCGCGCCCCGCACGGGTCGTCGTTTCGACAGTCGTCGTTTCGACCACCCACCGACCCGCTTCATGCATAATGCGGGCCAGTTGACGGGATCGAGCCCTGTTGAAGCGCGACGGACGGACGCCGCGAAACCTGCCTCGCCCGATCAAACGCCGGAGCCCGACATCGTCGAGCCGCCCGGCCCGGCGCAGTAGGCACTGGAGACATCGGAAGGCACAAGCGTATGGACAAGAAGATTCGCAAACGCATCGATGCACTCAAGCAGCGGCTTCAGCAGCGACGCCGGCAGCTTGC
>CAZXBB010000296.1:0-14856 GCA_964638815.1 uncultured Isosphaeraceae bacterium | reverse complement strand
CCGGATCATGCATGAAGCCGGTCAGTCTGGCGGCGGTAATCGAGATCAGGCCGGCTCGCCGGGTGTTCGGCCACGTACTCCGTCGTCCAGCATCCGACCCAGTGCCCAGGCTCGACCTCGAACAGCGTATAGTCGCCGCCTCGCCCCCCGGTCGCGCGCGACGCCATCCCCCGCGGCGGCTCCATCGTCGGCCACCACGGCACGATGCCGTACTCGTGGCCGGGCAGCGTCCGGAACTCCGCGGGGTTCCCGATGATCTCACCCACCGTCAGCAGTCGTGGCCGCCGCCGGTCGAGACGGGGGATCGAGCTGAAGAGCCCCCGTGTGTACGGGTGATACGGCTTGTCGAAGAGGTCGAAGACGTTCGCGTACTCCACCGCGCGGCCGGCGTACATCACGCACACGACGTCGGCGACCTGGGCGACCACGCCGAGGTCGTGCGTGATGAGCATCATGCTCATGCCGGTCCGGCGTCGCAGGTCGTCGAGCAGGTCGAGGATCTGGGCCTGGATCGTCACGTCGAGGGCCGTGGTCGGCTCGTCGGCGAGCAGGAGCCGCGGCCGGCACGCGAGCGCCATGGCGGTCATCGCCCGCTGGCACATGCCCCCGGAGAACTCGTGCGGGTACGCGGCGAGGCCCCGCGCCGGATCCTGGATGCCGACCTCCCGCAGCGCGTCGGCCGCCCGCGCCCGGGCCTCGGAGCGCGAGACGTCCTGGTGGAGGCGGATCGCCTCGACGATCTGGTCGCCGACCGTGAACACGGGATTGAGCGAGCTCACCGGCTCCTGGAAGATCATCGCGATCTCGCCGCCGCGCACGCGGAGCATCTCCTTCGCGGTGCATCGCAGGAGATCGCGCTCGCCGAGCATGATCGAGCCGCGGTCGTACCGCGCCGGCGGTCGCGGCAGGAGCTGGAGGATGCTCAGGGCCGTCACGGACTTGCCGCACCCCGACTCGCCGACGAGCGCGAGCGTCTGACGCGGGTGGATCGTGAGATCGAGCCCGTCCACCGCCTGGACGCGCTCCCCCTCGACGTCGAACGACGTCGCCAGGTCGCGGATCGCGAGCAGCGGCGCCGGCTTCGGCGGAGCGATCGGCGCGCGGATGGTCTCGATGCGGCTCATGAGGGGGCTCGAGACAGCAGGGCTCGAGTCAGGGATCTCGAGCGCGCCAGTGTACCCGACGCGCATTGACCGGCGGATCGGCTCGTGCGATCGTCCCCGCGTCCGACGCTCACGACTCGATGATCGATACGCGAGAGCTCTCCGTGCCCACCTCCATCCGCCGCAGCCTCCCCACGAACCTCGTCGCCGGCATCATCGTCTTCGGCGGCGCGGTCCTGTTGACCACGGCGGGCGGCTCGCGGCGCGTCGTCCGCACGATCCTGAAGTCGAGCGTCGAGCGCACGATCGACCAGGCGAAGTCGCGACTGAACGCGTTCTTCGAACCGGTCGGCAACGAGCTGGGGCTCGTGCGCGAGTGGGCGGAGTCCGGGCGGCTGGATCCCGCCGATCCGGACGCGATGAACGACCTGCTCCAGCCGCTGATCCGGGCGCATCCGCAGGTCTCCTCCCTCATGGTGGCGGACGAGCGCGGGCGGGAGCACATGCTGCTGCGCATCGGTCGCACGTGGACCAGCCGCCAGACGCGGCGGGACGAATGGGGCACGACGACGCGGTGGCGCAAGTGGACGGACGCGGACCGCACCCCGGTCATGACGACGCGCGACCTCGACTACGACCCGCGCGAACGACCCTGGTACGTCGGCGCCCTCGCGGCCCGCGACGCGGGACACGCCGGAGTCCACTGGACCCGGCCGTACACGTTCGCCACGACGAAGGACCCCGGCATGACCGCATCGGTGGCGTTCACCGGGCCGGACGGACGGACATGGGTCATCGGCTTCGACGTCCTGCTCAACGACCTCTCGGCGTTCACCGACGACCTCATGGTCGAGCACCAGGGCATCGCGTTCGTGCTGAGCGACGCGCTGGAGTTCATCGGCCTTCCCCGCGGCGACTTCTGGTCAAGTGAAGGCGAGCGATTGTCGGCGCTGCTCCGCGCGCCGGCCCAGGTCCGCGTCCCGCTGATCGCGGACGCGGCCGCCGCGCTGTACGAAGCGGCGGCCCGAACCGCGCCGCGCCGGTTCGAGAGCGAGGGCACGGCCTGGTGGGGGCACACGGAGCCGTTCCCGCTCGCACCGGACAACGAACTGTGGATCGCCGTGGCCATTCCCGAGGCGGACCTGCTCGGGCCGGTCACGACGCAGCGCATCCTGATCGTCGTCATCACGCTGGCCGTGCTGGCTTTCGCGATCGTGCGCGCCGTACGCCTGTCCGGCCGCTACAGCCGCCCCATCGTGGCGCTCGTCGCGCAATCCGACCGCATCAGCCGCGGCAACCTCGAGCCCGGCCCACCGATCGAGTCCGGGGTCACCGAGGTGGTGCAACTCGCCGAGGCGCACGACCGCATGCGCGGAGGGCTCCAGTCGCTGATGAAGCTCGAGCGCGACCTCCAGGTCGCCCGGCAGATCCAGCAGAGCACTTTCCCGGAGCGCCTGCCGACGCTGGACGGCTACCAGATCGAGGCGTGGAGCGAGTCGGCGGACGAAACGGGCGGCGACACGTACGATGTGATCGGCTACACCTTCGACGTCATCGGCGTCGAGCCCGAAGGACACGTCAGCGGCCGCCCGCGTGTGCGGCTCACCATCGACGGGGCCGACCGCGCGGTCATGCTGCTCGCCGACGCGACGGGGCACGGCATCGGCCCGGCCCTCTCGGTCGCCCAGGTGCGATCGATGCTCCGCATGGCCGTGCGGATGAACGAGGACCTCGGACGCATCGCGCGTCTCATGAACGAGGAGCTGTGCGCGGACCTGCCGGCGGGCCGGTTCATCACGGCGTGGCTCGGCGTGCTCGACACGCGGACGCACGGCCTGCATTCCTTCAGTGCGGGCCAGGGTCCGATCCTGCACTACCGCGCGAAGGACGACGTCTTCTCGGTCCGCGGCGCCGACACGCTGCCCTTCGGGATCCTGGCCGACCTCGCGATCGTCATGCCCGAACCGGTGAAGCTCGAGCGCGGTGATCTCTTCGCCGTGATCTCCGACGGCATCTTCGAGGCCGCGGACCCCGACGGCGACCAGTTCGGCAAGGATCGCGTCCAGGCGATCATCCGCACGCACCGCTCGGAGTCCCCGACGGCGATCGTCACGAAGCTCCGGGAAGCGGTGGACGCGTTCACGACCGGGGCCCCGCCGGACGATGACCGAACGGCGATCGTCCTGAAACGCTCCTGAGGCCTGGGGCGCCTTGCAGCCCCGGGGAAGACCCGGGGAATAAACAGACCATTTTTGCGCGCCGGATCCGGCGCCGTTCGTCTTTCTCTTCCGGATGCGGTTGCCGACGCGACTGGCGGAGCCCTGACGGGGGAGGCCGCGTCCATGCTCTTCGTGTGGGGTCTCGCAGGGGCCGGTCCGCCGCCGGGCGACCGGCAGTGGCACAGGGATCATGGCGGCAGAATCGAAACAGGAATCGATGCTCCGGGGCCGGACCGAGGCCGACCGGGGCGACGCCCGTCGCGCGGGCGCGAGCCGGGGCGCGGGCGCGAGCTGGGGCGCGGATGCGAGCCAGGGCGCGGGCGCGAGCCAGGGCGCGGGCGCCCCCGACCCGAGCCGCGACGCGTGGGCGGTCGCCACGCGCCGGCTGCCGCGCGACACCGACGGCATCGTGGTGACCGAAGACGGGCAGCTGCTCTGCGAGCGCTTCGGCCGGTACCGCCTCCGCCGGCTGATCGCCGAGGGCGGGATGGGGCGCGTCTACCTGGCCATGCAGGACCAGCCGCACCGCAAGGTCGCGCTCAAGGTGATGCGGCCGGGGTTCGCATCGCGCTCCGCGCTGCGCCGCTTCGAGTACGAATCTCAGATCCTCGCCCACCTGCGCCACCCGAACATCGCGCAGGTGTACGAGGCCGGCACGCACCAGGGCCGCGGCGGCGTGCCGTTCTTCGCGATGGAGTACGTGCCGAACCCGCGTACGCTCACCCGGTACGCGCACGAGACCAACCTGAGCCTGCGCTCGCGGCTCGAGATGTTCACGAAGGTCTGCGACGCGGTGCACCACGGCCACCAGAAGGGCATCATCCATCGCGACCTGAAGCCCGGGAACATCCTGGTGGACGAGGCCGGTGAGCCGAAGATCATCGACTTCGGCGTCGCCCGCGCGACCGACTCCGACATGGCGGTGACCACGCTCCACACGGAGGTCGGCAAGCTCATCGGCACGATCCAGTACATGAGCCCCGAGCAGTTCGACGCCGACCCGCACGCGCTCGACGTGCGCAGCGACGTCTACGCGCTCGGCGTCGTGCTGTACGAGCTTCTGGCGGCGAAGCTCCCGTACGACGTCGGCGGCACCGCAATCCACGAGGCCGCCCGGATCGTGAAGGAGGAGCTCCCCCCGCGGCTCGGCACGGTCGATCGTCGCTTCCGCGGGGACGTCGAGACGATCGTCGGGAAGGCGCTCGAGAAGAGCCCGGAGCGTCGCTACCAGTCGAGCGCCGAGCTGCGCGAGGACGTGACGCGCTTCCTGCGTTGCGAGCCGATCCGAGCAAGGCCGCCGAGTCTCAGCTACCAGCTGCGGGTGTTCGTGCGACGCAACCTCGTGCTCACGGCGGCCGCGGCGTTCGGGGCGCTCGTGCTGCTGCTCACGTCGCTCAACGGCCTCGTCGCGCTCACGATCGCGCTCACCGCCGGTCTCGCCGCGACGAGCGTGGCGACGATGCTCGCCGCCCGCGCGATGCGGGCTGCCACGCGTCAGCGCGACGAGGCCGAGCGTTCGCGTCGCGAGGCGGAGAACGAGCGCAACCACGCCCGCGCCGCCGAGCGCGAGGCCGAGGAGCGGCGCCAGGCGGCCGAGGCGGCGCGGCGGGACGCGGAGATCAACGAGGAGCGGTCGCGCCGGTCGCAGGCATTCCTGCGCAGCATGCTCGGTTCGATCAATTTCTACAAGACGCAGGACTACGACAAGGCGGTGCTCCGGCGGCTCTACGACCACGCCTCGGACCAGGTGGACAAGGAGCTTCCCGACCAGCCCGAGGTCGCGGCGTCGGTGCGGCTTGCAATCGGGCTCGGGTACCTGTCGCTCTCGCAGTTCGAGGAAGCCCAGACGCACCTCCAGTGGGCGCTCGACCAGCGGTGGGACACGCGGTTCACGTACCCGCTCGACTACGCGGAATGCACGGAAGCGATGGCCAGCCTCCGTCATCATCAGAGCCGGCCGCAGGAGGCGGAGTCGTTCGCACGGGAGGGGCTCGCGATCTACGCGAAGCACACCGGTCTCCACGACGAGCGCGCGCACGGCCTGCTCACCTGGCTCGGGTGGTCGCTCTTCGAGCAGGGGCGCCCCGAGGAGGCGGAGGTGCCGTGGCGCCGGGTGCTGGACGCGCGACGCGAGCAGTTCGGCCCCGATCATCCGCTCGTGGCGGAGGCGATGTACACGCTCGTCGACGCGATGATCGCGCAGGAGCGTCACGATGAGGGCGAGCGGCTGTGCCGCCGTGCGATCGAGATCAAGCGGGCAGCGGCGGACACGCACGATCGCGACGTCGGCGGGATGGTCGATTCGCTCGGCTGGCTCCTGATCGGACGCGGGCGTTTCCGGGAGGCGGAGGCGCACTTCCGCGAGGCGCTCGAGCTCTACGAGGAAGCGATGGGTGAGGACTACCCGGCGAGCATCTTCCCCGCCCGCGGCCTGGCCCGTGCGCTGATCGAGCAGAACGACTACGAGGAAGCGGAGCGACTCTACCGCTGGATGCTCGACACGTTCCGCCCGAAGCTCGGCGCACGTCACCGCTGGATCGCGTCGGCGGAGCGCGAATACGGGAAGTACCTGTCGAGAGTCGGACGCTTCGAGGAAGCGGAGCGCACGCTCCTCTTCGCGCGTGAGACCTGGACGATCGTGCACGCCGGCTGCGAGGAGGATCGCTGGGCGCGGGAGTTCGCTGAGCTGCTCACGGACCTCTACGAGCGCTGGGGCAAGAGCGAGCAGGCGGCCCAATGGCGGGGCCGCGGGGGGCGGGGCCGCGGGGGGCGGGGACGCGTGCCGGCGGCGTAGACACCCACGCCGGCGCTCTCGCACTCGATTGCGGGCGATGGCTCGAGTGATCGCTCACGCGGGCGGATCGCCCTGACGATCCTCATGAAGGACGCGGGTCAGGGACAGACGCCCCACGCCCCGAGCACGATCAGCACGTCCGCGAACTCCACGTTGCCGTCCCGATCGAGATCCTCCGGGCACCCCGCGCACGGACCCCACGCGATGAGCACGTCGAGCAGATCCTGGAACGTGACCGCCCCGTCGCCGTCGACGTCGCCCGGGCACGTGATCGGCAGCGGCGATTTCCACACACCGCGGCCGTAGGTGCCGGCGTAGATCATGCCCCGCGCGCGGTCGATCGCCAGGTCACCGATGTTCACGTTGGGCAGGTCGTCTCCGTCCTTCGTCCACGTCTTGCCGGCGTCGAGCGACGTGTAGACCCCGACGCCGGTGCCGACGAAGATCGCGGGCGGCTCGGCCTGCCAGTCCACCTCGACGGCCCGCGCGCTCACGCCGACAGGAAGATCGCCCGTGGCGTCGGTCCAGTTCACACCCGCGTTGTTGGTCACGTAGAGACGCGCCCCGAAGGTCTTGTGGAAGCCCACGTACGCGCGGTTCGGATCGGCCGGGTCGAGAATGATGTCGCTGATCTGCGACCCGGGCAGCCCGTCCGAGCGGTTCGCCCACGTCGAAGCGTTCGTGGTCACGGAGACCCTCCCCGTCGAGCTTCCGCTGTAGATCATGTCGGAGTCGCCCACGGCCACCGCGATCGCGTTGAGCGTGCCGCCGCCGCCGATCGAGGACGGGCTGATCGCCGCCCAGTTCGCGCCTGCGTGCGCGTTGTGCGTCCGCCACACGCGGTTGGTTCCGCCGAGGAGCGTGTGCGAGTCGTTCGGGTCCATCACGAGCGGCGCGATGAAGTTGACGGGATCATCGTCCCACGGGCCCGTGATGTTCGAGAACACGCCGTTGATGAACCGCTGCACACTCAGGTTGACGTAGGTCGAGTACTGAATGTTCGGGTTCTCGAAGTCGTACGCCGAGAAGCCGCCGTCCCCGGCGACCAGTTGCGGCCAGTGCTCGGCGTCCTTGCGACGCTCGACGGTGCCGTTGTCCTGCGTTCCGCCCATGATCTGATCGGGGTCCTGCGGGTTGATCGAGATGTTGTAGTTCTGCGTGATCGTGAGCGTGCGGTTCGTGTTGATCCAGCGCAGTCCGCCGTTCGTCGATTTCCACACGCCGCCGTCGTTGCCGACCCAGATCGTGCCGTCGGGCCCGAACGCGATCGTGTGCTGGTCCGGATGCAGCTGCCCGCCCTGCACGCCGATCGTGATGTCGGCCCACGACTGGCCGCCGTTCGTCGACTTGATGACCCCCGCTTCCGCGTACGTCGGGAACACGCCGCCGCAGTAGACCACGTTCGCGTTGTTCGGGTCCACGCCCACGAACGCGTCGTACCAGCCCTGCGGCCGCGGGAAGTCCGGCGTGTTGACGAGGTGCGTCCACGTATCGCCGCCGTCGTCCGTGCGGTAGAGCCCGCGCAGACCGGCGCTGCCGTTGATGATCGCCGCGAACACGCGATCGGGGTTCGAGTCCGCGATCGCGATCAGCACGCGCCGCACGTCGTCGGACGGGAGGCCGTTCGTGAGCTGCTCCCATGTCGCGCCGCCGTCGATCGATCGGTAGACGCCCTGGTTGTGACGGCCGAGAAAGAGCACCGATGGATCGACCGGGTTGAGGGCCAGACCGCTCGCGGTGCCCGCGAAACGATCGACCCACGTCGCGCCGCGGTCGAGCGAGCGGTAGTACCCGAAGTCGCCCGAGAGATGCAGCCGCATCGGATCGGTCGGATCCACGATGATGCGCGAGATGCGCTTGCCGATCTGCCCCGTGGTCGCGATCCGGTTCCACGTCGCGCCGCCGTCCTCGGAGCGGAAGAGGCCGTCGCCGTCGGCGCCCGTCGTGTACTCCCCGGTGCCGAGATAGACGACCTCGGGGTCGGAGGGATCGATCGCCATGGCGCCCTGGTTCAGGTTGGAGAGCTCGTCGGTGAGCGGCGTCCAGCTCGCGCCGCCGTCGGTCGTCTTCCACACGCCGCCCGACGCGGAGCCGATGTAGACCGTGTCCGGATCGACCGGGTGCGGCGCGATCGCGGGCACGCGCCCGCTCGCGTCGTCGGTGCCGCTCCAGAACTCGTTCTGGATCGGACGCGGCCCCAGCGGCGACCAGCTCATCGCACCCGCCCCCGCGTGGTCGGTGTCCCGCAGGTGCGGCGGCACCCAGTCCGGCACGCCCTCGCCGCGAATGCGGATGTACTCGTACGGCGGCGGTCCCATTTTATCGGAGACCTCCTCGGCGGCCTCGCCGTCGTGCAGGGCGAACGGCTCGCCGCCGCAGCCGGCGAGGACGAGCAACAGCGCGTACGGGGAGAGCTGCTTCATCGATCCTGCTCCTGAAACCCCCTTCCGGCACGACGACCCGGCGTGACGACCCGGCATGACGACCCGGCGTGACGACCCGGCACGACGACCCGGCACGACGACCCAGCATGACGACCCGGGGGCGCCGTCGCAACCCCCGGGTGAACGACCGGCGGCGGTGGACGGGACGCGCGGACCGGCCGCGTCGATCAGCCGGCCCGCGCCCTGCTGCGGCCGCGCGGATCGTGGGCCTCGCGCAGCGCCTCGCCGACGAAGTTGAGCGCGAGCAGCGAGATCCCGACGAACAGGCACGGCCAGAAGAGAAGCCACCATCGCGAGCGCACGATGTTGAGCTCGTTCAGCCCGTCCGCCGCGAGGTTGCCCCAGCTCGGCAGCGGCTCCCGCACGCCGATGCCGAGGAAGCTGAGGAAGGACTCGGACAGGATCGCCGTCGGCACCGCGAGCGTGGCATAGACGATGATCGGCCCGAGCAGGTTGGGGAGCAGATGCCGGAGGAACTGCCGGCGCAGCGACATGCCCATCGCACGGCACGCCTCTATGAACGGCTGCTGCTTCAGGCTCAGCACCTGCCCGCGGATGACCCGCGCCATCGTCAACCACGTCACGGCGCCGATCGCGACGAGGAGCGTCAGCACGTTGATGAGCTGCCGTGCGCCGGGGGAGAGCTCGGGGAGGAACGGGTCGCCCGCCGCGCTGCGCTCGAGCAGTCCGTCCACCGCCACCGCGAGCAGCACCACGAGCAGCACGTTCGGCAGTCCGTACAGGATGTCGACGACGCGCATCATCACCGCGTCCACGCGTCCTCCGGCGTAACCCGAGATCGTGCCGTACGTCGTACCGATGAAGAGCGCGACGAGCGCAGCGGCGAGACCGATGCTGAGGCTGATCCCGCCGCCGGCGAGGCAGCGCACGAAGAGATCGCGGCCCAGCCGGTCGGTGCCGAACAGGTGACGCGGGAGGCGCCCCTGGGCGTCGGCTGCGCTCTCCAGACGCGCGAGCTCGTCCGCTCGATGCTTCGCCCAGAACGGGGGAAGCAGGGCTTCGTCGAGGTTGGACGCCTCGAAGCGGCGGGGCGCCGTGCCCGTCGCGGCGCCGCCGGCGCCGCCGGCGTCACTTCCCACCCGTCCGAGCGTCCACGGCAGCGTGAGCAGGCACGCGGCCACCATGAAGATGACGACAGCCGCGCCGAGGAAGCCGGTCAGGCGGACGGAGCGCGGCGCGCGCGGGCGCCGCGCGGTGGGGGCGATGGCGTCTGCCATGAGACGGTCATGTTACGAAGAAAGCGAACGGGCGACGAAGGGCTTCGCGGCGGGCGGACGGGGCCGGACGCCGATCAGAGCCCCGGCTTCGCCCCGGGCGCCGGCGGCGCGGCCGGGTCGTCGCCCATCGCCATGCCGAGCATGTCGAGCACGGGATCGTGGTCCGGCGCTTCGGTGCCCTTTTCCGGTTGCACGGGATCGCGCAGCAGCTCTGCCATGCGGTCGCTGAGCACGTGGTCGAAGTCGTCGCGCTCCTTCTCGAGCTCGCGCTCGAGACGCTCGACGAGCTCGCGAAGCTGGCACAGGTAGTTCTCGCGGGCGCGGTAACGGAACGCGAGCTGGAGGATGACCTGCCCCTGGAGGTCCTGCTCCAGCGACTGCGCCTCCTTGGGACGTTCCGCCCTTCGCGCGGCGCGCACCTCGGAAGCAAGTCGGGAGACCGTGGCGTCCACCCTGAGCTCGGTGATCTTGAGGTTGTACCCGGTGGCGTCCCGCTGCTTGAGCTCCGCCAGTGCCGTGAGCCGACGGCTGCGACGCAGCCTGGATTCGAACTCCCTGAAATCCCGCTCGCGGAGCACCGCAAGCTGCTTCGCGAGATCCTCGTCGATGTCGCGGGCCACCTCCATGCAGAGATTGATCATCTCCGGCGTGAGCCTCGGTCCGACCGTCTGCGCCGGACGATCGATCGCGTGCTGCCATGCGTGGTTGTGCTCGCGCGGGACCCGCGGCGTCAGGTCGGGACGCGGTGCGTCCGGCGCCGACGGCGCGACGCGCTCGCCGGCGGCCGGCGGGGTCCTCACCGGCGGCGCCGCCTGACCCGAAAGCGCCGAGAAGACGGCGGCGCAGCCGAGGGCGATGAAAGAGTGATCGGCGATGCGTTTCATGATGTCTACATCCCGGAGGAGGCGATCATCGACCTCAGCTCGCCCGTGATCTCGTCGAGCGAGCTCAGGGAGCCGGTGTCGAGGATGTACGCGACCTGCGCATCGACATGGTCGAGCGGATCCTCGTCCAGCCAGCCCATGTCGATCGCCGCGACCTCACCGACCGGGGCCGGCGACTCCTGCATGACCACGCCGGCGACGACGAACGCGACGCCCAGCGCGGCGGCGAGCCCCAGGCGACCCCAGCCCGTGGCCACGAGCCGCCAGTCACGGCGGGTTCCGGCCAGGCCGGGCTGCCAGGCGCGGCGCCCCGGCTTCGTGCGGCGATCCGAGGGTATGGCGACAGGGAGCGCGCCCACGCTCGCGTGGTACACGCGGTCAGCCAGACCGCCCGGGATCCGGTCCGCCGCGGTCCGGGCGAGCCGCGCCAGCCGACGATCCGTGGCCTGCTGGTCCGCGCCGAAACGCTCGGGAAGCCGCTCGGAATTCGGTTGATGTTCGCACTCGGGCCGCATGGCGTACCTCGTCTCGCAGTCCAACGCCCAATCGTGCCACCGATTGCCGCCATTGTGAAGTCCCTCAGCCATCAGAATCCTCCCGTCCGGCTGCGTCATCGGGCGTCATGAGCGATCGCAGCTTCTTGAGGGCCCGGTGCTGACGCGCCAGGACGGTTCCAAGCGGCTGGTCCAGGAGCTCGGCGATCTGCTTGAAGCTCAGACCGCCGAAGTGCCGCAGGTGGACGATCCGGCGATCCGCTTCCGATAACCGCGCGAGGGCCCGGTCAAGGTCGCGCAGATCGTCGGTGGGGTCGGCCGCCGACCCCTCTTCCGTCGAGGTGTCACCGGCGAGCGCGGTGAGCGTCTCCGTCTCGACGGGTCGCGCCTGCCGCTTCCGCCGCCGCATCTCGTCGCGGAGCCGGTTCATCGCGATCCGGAAGAGCCATGACTCGAACTTCCCCTGCTCGGTGTAGCTGCCGATCTTCGTGACGATCGTGCAGAAGGTCGACTGGGTGATCTCCTCGGCCAGGTCGGCGCTGCCGCACTGCGCGCAGATGAGCCCGAAGACACGCCGGCTGTAGGTGTCCACGACGACGCGCCACGCGGCCTGGTCGCCGGCCGCGGCGCGCTGAAGCGTCTCCTGGAAAATCTCCTTGTCGCCGAGCTCGGACATGCATGGTGATCCGACGCGGGGTCACTGGCCGCCAACTTGTATACCGGACGCGTCCGGAACGCCCGCCCGGCGTGCCCCGCCCCCGCCGACTCCCGTCCGTCGGCACAACCTTCGGCCCCGCACTACAATCGTCCCCCCATGCCCGAATCGCTCAACGAGCTCCTGAGCATGGCTCCCGCGCTCACGCTGATCGTCGGCATCGCCCTGCTCCTGGGCGGCGGGCACTGGCTGGTGGACGGATCAGTGCGCATCGCCCGCCGGCTCGGCGTTTCCACGCTGCTGATCGGGCTGACCATCGTGGCGTTCGGCACGAGCTCGCCCGAGCTGGCCTTCAACATCACGGCCGTCCTCAGCGGCAGCAGCGACCTGAGCTTCGGGAACGTGGTCGGCTCGAACATCGCCAACATCGGCCTCGTGGTCGGGGCGGTCGCACTGTTCCGCTCCCTCCGGGTGAGCAGCCGGGTGGTCCGTAAGGAGCTGCCACTGCTGCTCGCGGTGTCGCTCGGCATGGTGTTCCTGGCGTGGGCGCCCTTCTCCCGGCCCGCGGTCGAGGGCGGCGCGCGGATCTACGCATTCTCACGGATCGACGGCGTCCTGCTCGTGCTCGCGATGACCGCGTGCAGTTGGGGCTGGTTCCGCCTCGCCCGACGCGACAAGCGCGATCCGCTTGTGGCCGAGGCGCTGGCGGAGGCGGCGGCGGAGCCCTCGTCGCCCCTGCCGGTGGCCATCATGCTCTTCGGCGTCGGGCTCGGGCTGCTCATCATCGGCGGCAAGCTCACGCAGGTCGGCGCCGTCGATCTCGCCCGGACGCTGGGCGCGACCGAAGCGATCATCGGCCTGACGATCGTCGCGGTCGCGACGAGTCTGCCGGAGCTGGTCGCGTCGGCCGTCGCGGCCCGCAAGGGGCACTCCGACCTCGCGATCGGCAACGTGGTCGGATCCAACCTCTTCAACATCCTGCTCGTGCTCGGCGCGACCGCGATCGTCGCGCCGGTCACCGTTCCCGCGGACGACGGCTGGATGGATCTGATGGTCATGGTCGCGTTCACCGCGGCACTGCTGCCGATCAGCCTGACGAAACAGGGCGAGGTGACGCGGTGGGAGGGGGCGCTGCTCCTGGCGGCGTACGTGGGGTACCTGGGGTTCCGGGTGATGAGGGCCGCCGGGTGAGCGCCCGCGGGGCACGCGGCGGGCACGGGCAGAGGACAAGGACCTCCGCGCTCACACCGGGATCTCATCCCCCCGATCCGGGCCCCCGCCGTCGCGGAAGTCCGCCACCGCGCCCGTGCGGGGTCCGGCGCTGAACCGTCGCCCGGCCGGCGCGGCGTCCTTCGGCTCGTAGTAGCCGCCGGGCGGCGTCGCGGGCGAGTAGTCGCGGAACCGGGTGATCTCGCTCGCCCAGGTGAGCCGGACGAGCCCGGTCGGTCCGTTGCGCTGCTTGGCGATGATGAGCTCGGCGACGCCCACCTTGTCAGGGTGGTTGAGCGACCAGTCGGGATCGGCCTGGTGGTAGTACTCCTCGCGGTGCAGCATCATGACGACGTCGGCATCCTGCTCGAGGGAGCCCGATTCGCGCAGGTCGCTCATCCGCGGGCGGTGCCCCTCGCGCTGCTCGGCGGCGCGGTTGAGCTGGCTCAGGCACACGACCGGACAGTTCAGCTCGCGCGCCATCGCCTTCACGCCGCGGCTGATCTCGCTGATCTCGACCTGTCGCGACTCGACCCGGCGTCCCGAGCTCATGAGCTGGAGGTAGTCGATGATGAACATCTTCAGGTCGTGCTTGGCCACCATCCGGCGGGCCTTCGCCCGCATCTGGAGGATCGTGAGGCCCGGCGTGTCGTCGATGTAGATCGGGGCCTCGAGGAACTCGCTGCAGGCGACGTGAAGCCGCTGGAAGTCGTCCGGCCCGAGCATGCTCCGCCGGATCCTCTGGCTGTCCACCCCGGCGCGGGCGGAGAGCATGCGCTGCACGAGCTGGAGCTTGCCCATCTCGAGGCTGAAGACGCCGACGCCGTGCCCGGCCATCGCGGCCTGCTCGGCGATGTTGAGCGCAAACGCCGTCTTGCCCATGGAAGGACGCGCGGCCAGGATCAGCATCTCGCCGCGCTGCAACCCGTGCGTCATCTCGTCCAGCTCGTGGTATCCGGAGGGCACGCCGGTGATGAGCTTGCCGTCGTTCGCGTCGATCATCCGCATCGTCTGGTCGACGAGCGACTGGAGCGACTCCGCGTGCGTCTGCTCCGACTCCTGCGCGATGCGGAAGATGCGTTGCTCCGCTTCCTCGAGGATCGTGGACGACTCCTCCGAGCTGTGGTACGCGTCGTGCAGGATGTCGCCCGCGGCGTCGATGAGACGCCGGATCGCTGACTTCTCGCGGACGAGACGCGCATAGTGCGCCGCGTTGCTCGCGCTCGGCACCGCGTTCGCCAGTTCGACGAGATAGTCGAGACCGCCGACCGTGCTGAGGCCGTCGCGGTCGGCGAGAAGCTGGTTGAGCTGGACGATGTCGAGCGCACCGTGCCGGTCGTACAGCTCGACCATGGTGTCGTAGATGATGCCGTTCGCCGGCTTGAAGAAGTCCTCGCCGTTCCGGACGATCAGCACCACGTCGCCGATGATCTGCGGGTCGATCAGCATCGACCCGAGCAGGCTCATCTCGGCCTCGATCGCGTGCGGCGGAAGCTGCTCGAACAGACGCGAGAGCTGCCGCCAGTCGCGCGGCCGCTGCCCGTTGCGATCGCCGGCACCTCGGGGCCTGCCGCGAAGCCCATCGGGTGCGCCCGGCGATCCGGGCATGTCGCGGCGCCCGCCCGCGTCCGTGCTCTCGGTGCTCATCGTGCTCATCCGTGCGCGGTCAGTATGGTCAATCGGGCGTCGCCCACCGAACGGGACACACGCTGGACAGCTAGTCCACACGCGCGACGCCATCGCGGCATTGTACGCGGCGCAGTGCGCGGCACACGACGCCGCCGGGGATCGCCCAGGTTGTGGGGGATGCGATGCG
>CAZXBB010000295.1:0-27831 GCA_964638815.1 uncultured Isosphaeraceae bacterium | reverse complement strand
CCGAAGACGATCTCGCGCCGCCGGCGCAGCGAGCCCCGCTCGGCCCGGACGAGGCCGATGCGGAGTTCGACGACGCGCCCGTCGAGATCACGCGAGAGGAGATCGACATGCTCTTCGCACTCGGCGACGAGACCCGCGAGCCATGACCACGCCGGGCCTACCCCCGACGCACGCGCACGACGCCGGCGGAACCGCCGAGCGCGAGCGCCGCGCGCCAAGGGCGCGGCTCCTCTTCGTCGGCGCCGCCGGCATCGACGACGCACTCCGCGAGCGGTTGCGTCAGCCCCCGGTCGAGGTGAACGACGTCTTCGAGGCGATCGGCGAGCTGGCCGACTGCGCCGCGGAGAAGCCCATCGTCGCCGCCATCGTTCACGAGTCGGCGGACGCCGGAGCGTGCGCCGAGGCGATGAGGCGCATCGATCCGTCGGTGGTGCTGATCCGCGCCGTCGACGGCGCGACGGCGCCCGACGCGCGACGCGGCTTCGACGAGACGATCCGGACGCCGGTCGACGCAGCGACGCTCGAGCCGATCGTCGGCCGGTCGGTGTTCGCGCCGTCGCCGCCGGGCGCTCCTTCGCGTGCGCCACGCACGAACGGCGCGGCCGCGACGCCCGGGGTTCACGAGGCGACGCCGACCCATGCGCCGATCCATGCGCCGACCCATGCGCCGACCCATGCGCCGACCCAAGCGCCGACCCATGCGCCGACCCATGCGCCGACCCATGCGCCGCCGACCCATGCGCCGACGACCCATGCGCCGACCCATGCGGTCGCCGCGCCTCCGCCGCCCTCGCGGACGCCGGACCCCCCGGACCCCCCGCAGCCCCCGCCGCCGGCGCCCGAATCGCTGCGCGCTCGGGAGCCGGCATCCGGCTCGCTGCCCGAGCCGCTCGTTCCGGCGCGATGCGCGCCGGACGACCGTGGCGCGGCGCCGGCGCCTCCCGGCGCGCCCGGCATCGTCGCGCCGTCGCCGGGCCCGGAGCCCGATCTCCTCGCCGGGCCGCCCACGCCGTTCTCCGTCCGCGCACTGCGCGCTCCAGCGGCCCCGGCGCCGCCCCCGCCGCGCGCCGAGGTCACCGGCGGGCTGGGCGACACCGATCTGATCGAGGCCGTGACCGATCGCGACGGCGCGCTCGTCGAGACGGCGCTTGCGCTCATCCGCCAGCACACGGGCTGGGCCGACGTCCACGTTGAACCGTCCGGCGCGCCGGCACACGGCCCCGCCGGCGTCGCGCGCGTGCCGATCGCAGCGGCTGCGCACGCGTTCGGCGTCCTCGTCGCCACGCGGCCGACGCACGAGCAGCTCGCGCCGTGGGCTCGGTGGCTCGCCCGCTGGATGGAGCTCGATCGCGCCTACCACGGCTACCGCGACATGGCGTATCGCGACGAGCTCACCGGTGCGTGGAACCGCCGCTACTTCCACCGGTTCCTGCACGACGCGATCGCCGAGGCCGCGCGCCGACGCCGGCCGGTGACCGTCATGGTCTTCGACATCGACGACTTCAAGCGCTACAACGACGAGTTCGGGCACGAGGCCGGCGACGTGATCCTCTGCGAGAGCGTTGCGCTCCTGAAGTCGGTCATCCGCGAGTGCGACCGCGTGTGCCGGATCGGCGGTGACGAGTTCGCGGTGATCTTCGCCGACCTCGACGCCCCGCGCGAGAGCGGATCTCACCACCCGGAGTCCGTCGAGCTGATCGCAAGGAGGTTCCAGAGACAGATCTGCACGCTCCGGTTCCCGAAGCTCGGTCTCGAGGCGCCCGGCACGCTCAGCATCTCCGCCGGCCTGAGCTCGTACCCCTGGGACGGCAACGACCCGTGCACGCTGCTGCGGCTCGCGGATCAGCGCGCGATCGAGTCGAAGCGGAAGGGAAAGGACGACATCACCTTCGGTCCCGGCGGAGTGTCGCGCGACAATGCCTGCGGATGACGCGCCCCCGCCGCCGGGCGCCGCGCCGCGTGCCCGTGAATCGGCCGCGGGACGCTTCGTGGTGCCCGCCGTCGCCATCTTCGTCGGCGCGTTCCTCGTCCGCGCCCTGAACATCTGGCAACTGCGGGCGGCGCCGTTCTTCGGCTACGTCGGCGGCGACGGGCGCAGCTACGACGAATGGGCGCAGGAGATCGTGGCGGGGAACTGGCTGGGAACGGAGGTCTTCTACCAGGCGCCGCTGTACCCGTATTTCCTCGCGGTGATCTACGCCGTGTTCGACCACGACACGGTCGTCGTGCGGTTCGTGCAGGCGCTGATCGGCGCCGCGTCGTGCGTGCTCCTCGCGCTCGCTGCGCGTCGTTTCTTCGACCGCCGCGCCGGGATCGTCGCCGGCGTCATGCTCTCGCTCTACGCGCCGGCGATCTTCTACGACGGGCTCATCCAGAAGTCCGTGCTCGACCTCTTCCTGCTGTGCCTCTCGCTCTGGATCATCGCGGGCCTCAACCTCGAGGCGACGGTGCGACGATGGTGCGGGCTCGGCGCGGCTATGGGAGCGCTCGTCCTGAGCCGCGAGAACGCGCTCGTGCTCTTCCCCGCCGTGCTGATCTGGATCCTCTTCGCTTTCCGGCCGCAAGGGGCGCGGCGTCTCGTGTTCGCGGGGTGCTTCCTCGGCGCGGCCGCGGCGGTCCTCCTCCCCGTTGCCGTGCGGAACCAGGTCGTCGGCGGCGAGTTCCACCTCACCACGTCGCAGTTCGGGCCCAATTTCTACATCGGCAACCACGCGGGAGCGGACGGCAGCTACAAGCCTCTGCGGCCGCGACGCGCCAACCCGAAGTTCGAGCGGCTCGACGCCACGGAGCTGGCCGAGCAGGACGAGGGTCGGCCGCTCGCGCCCGCGGAGGTCTCCGCGTACTGGACACGCCGCGCCCTCGACGACATCACCGACGATCCGGTCCGCTGGCTCAGCCTCATGGGGCGCAAGCTCGCGCTCACCTGGAACGCGCACGAGCTGATGGACACGGAGGACCTCTACACCTACGCCGAGTACTCGCTGCCGCTGCGGCTCACGCGCTTCGTCCTGAACATTGGCGTGCTCGCGCCCCTTGCGCTTGCGGGCGTGTGGATCACGTGGTCGCGCCGCCGCGTGCTCTGGCCCGTCTACCTCATGCTGGCGACGTACGCGGCGAGTGTCGTGCTGTTCTTCGTCTTCGGGCGGTACCGCTTCCCGATGGTCCCCTTTCTCGTGATCCTCGCCGCGGGCGGGCTCGTGGGGCTGCCCGCATTCGTCCGTCGCGCTGACCGCGGGCACCTGCTGCAGCTCGCGGTCTTCACGATCGCGGTCGCGGTCGCATGCAATCTCCCCGCGGTCCGGGCCGGGGGATCGGAAGCGGCGGCGGCGTACAACACCGGGACGTCCCTCGGACTCCAGGGGCGGGACGACGAGGCGATCACGCACCTCCGCGAGGCGATCGCCCTCGATCCCTCGCTGGCGTCGGCCCACTACAACCTCGGCGCGATCCACGCCCGCAGGGGCGAGCCGGCGGAGGCGCAGACGCATTTCGAGCAGGCGGTGGCCGTCGCCCCGGACTACGCGGAGGCGTGGTCCTTCCTCGGCGTCGTCCTCGCGGAGCAGAACGACACGGCGCGGGCGCGAACGTGCTACGAGGAGGCGCTGCGTCACGACGCGCGTCTCGCCCAGGCGCATAGCAACCTCGGGCGACTGCTGCTCGCCGGGGGCGACGTCGAGGCGGCTCGCGCGCACTTCGCGCAGGCGGTCGCGAGCGACCCCGATCTCGCCGTCGCGCAGCTTCAGCTCGGCCTCTTTCTCGAGCTCGAGGGGGACGAGGCCGGCGCGCTGACCTGTTACGAGCAGGCCGTGCGCGTCGATCGCGATTCGGCGGCGGCGCAGCTCGCGCTCGGGCGCGTGCTCGTGCGCCGCCGCGAGGGCGAACGGGCGCTCATCGCCCTCCAGCGCGCCGTCGAGCTCGATCCGCAGTCGGCGGAGGCGCACCGGCGCCTGGGTTCGCTGCTGTTCCGCCAGCGCCAGCCGCGGCGGGCCATTCCCCACCTGGAGACGGCGCTCACCATCGATCCCCGGGACGCCGGCGCGCACAATGATCTCGGCACCGCCTACGGGAGCGTCGGCGAGATCGGCCGCGCCGTGACGCACTTCGAGGAGGCGCTGCGGCTCGATCCTGATTTCGTGGAGGCGAAGAAGAACCTCGAGCGGGCGCGCGGGATGCGGGGCGGCTGATCAGGCTTCCGCGGACGCGGGCGCGGCCGAGAGGGCGATGGCCTCTCCTCGCTTGAGATACGCGAGGTGATCCGCCAGGAGGTTCAGTGAGTAATCGACGCACTTCGCGACGACCACCATGAACGCGAGGGAGAAGAAGAACATCATGGCGACGAAGCGCGACCAGTGCTCGTGGACCTCCCCCGTCATCAGGAAGTCGGTGAACGCCCGGCCGACGAACGCGAACCCCGCAACGCCGAGCCCGGCGGGGAGCGTCCAGAACCAGCGCCGGCTCAGCAGCCAGCCGACCGGTCCGTGGTACTTGTCGCGGGCAGGGTCCGGGGACAGCGCGATGTCCGCCGCCTTGCGCCCGAGGTAACCCGCGAGGCAGAGCAGCAGCGCGACGGAGGCGAGCATCTCGCCCACGAGGAAGCGGTAGATCATCCACTCCTCGAGACGCGCCTCGTGCAGGTAGAGCCACGTCGGCCGGAACATCATCGCCCCGGTGACGACGAGGAGCATCGCCGCGATCAGCCCGAGCGGGCGCGACGGCCGGTAGAGGAACGCCGTCTCGAGGATGACGCGCAGGAAGCGCATCCCGTCGCGCACCGGGTGAAGCTTCGACTCCCCGGCCCGCTCCTCGTAGGACATGTCGATCTCGCGGATGCGCACGTCGCGGCTGAGCAGAGCGCGGGCACTCATGGCCGGCGTGAAGTGCAGGCCGGAGGGCAGCGGGTAGAGCTTGCCGAGGCTGCTCCGCCGCACGACCCGCATCCCGCTCGCGACGTCGCGCACGCGCTCCATCGAGAACAGGCTGAGCATGAGCGCGAAGAGCGTGTTGCCGATCCGTCGCACGAGCGGCATGCGGCTCGCGCGATTCAGCCGGCACCCGAGCACGACGTCGGCGTCCTGACGGTCGAGCTCGCGGCACAGCGCGGCGAAGACCGACGGGTCGCACGTGCCATCGGCGTCGAGGAATCCCAGGAGGTCGGCGTCGGACCGCCGCCACGCCTCGGAGATGGCCGCGCCGTAGCCGCGGTTGCGCTCGAACACGATGACGTTCACGCGGTCGGCGTAGCCGCGGGCGATCTCGACGGTGCGGTCCGTCGAGCCGTCTGAAACGACGGTGATCTCCACCTCGGTGACCGGCGAGCCCGCGATGATCTCTTCGCGCGCCGCGAGGCAGCGCTCGATGATCGACCCGATGCTCGACTCCTCGTCGAGCGCCGGGATCGCGATCAGCAGCTTCATCGACCTCCCCCGCTCGCCCGGCCGGTCGGCCCCGACGTCGGGCGGGGCCGGCGCCGACCACGGGACGGAAACCGAACCTGCGGGACGGGGGAGCCGTAGTCCGGGTTTCGAGAGGAGCTTCATCGTCGTCAGCTGATATCGGCGCTTCCCGCCGTCGAATCAAAGCGAATCAAGGCCTGCCACCCCGACCCCCGATAGGACTACCGCGTGCATGAGCGGCTCCTCATCCTCTCCGACCTGCACCTCGGCCGGCCGCACTGCGCGGCCCGGAGCGCGGAGGCGCTGCGCCCCCTGTGGCAGGACGCCGACCGGCTCATCATCAACGGCGACGTCGCGGAGGTTCACCACCCGCGGCACTGGACGGTCGCGGCGCAGCAGACCATGCTCCTCTTCGACCTGTGCGAGCGCGACGGGGTGGACCTCACGCTGCTGTCGGGCAACCACGATCCGTTCATCAGCGACATACGTCACCTCTCGATCGCGCGCGGGCAGGTCTTCGTCACGCACGGCGACGTGCTGCACCCCGCCGTCGCGCCGTGGAGCCCGGCCAGCGGCCGGATCCGCCAGGCCAACGAGGCGGCGCTCGCGGCGCTCCCGCCTGAGGCACGCGGTGATCTCGAGGCGAGGCTCAGCGCGAGCCAGCACG
Organism: uncultured Isosphaeraceae bacterium; assembly: GCA_964638815.1. Taxonomy (GTDB): domain Bacteria; phylum Planctomycetota; class Phycisphaerae; order Phycisphaerales; family SM1A02; genus CAZXBB01. The sequence goes on along the minus strand of CAZXBB010000295.1, from coordinate 21,771 downwards.
CGAGCTGGATGGAGTGGGCCATGGTCGAGAAGCTCGCGGACGAGGCCGCGCACTCGACGGTCCTCGGCATGCTCATCCGGCCCTGGGCGCTCGCGCGCGTGGTCCATTACTGGCACTGCATTCCGCGTCTCGCCGCGGAGTTCGCCATCGAGCACGCGCCGGCGTCGCGCTTCGTGATCATCGGCCACACGCACCGCCCCGGCATCTGGAAGATCCGGGATCGCATCGTCGTGAACACGGGCAGCTACGGGTTCCCGGGGCATCCGCTCGCCGTGATCATCGAGGGGAGCAGTCTCTCGGTCGTCACCGTACACGATGAGGGCGGCACGTACCGCCTCGACGAGCGACCGCGCGCCCGGTTCGCCCTCGCGGACGAGGGCGCCGGGGCGGAGCAGGACGCGGCGTGACGGCGCGGCCCGGAGGTCAGTCGCCGGACTCGTCCTTCGCCCGCTTCAGCAGGATCACGAAGAACACGATGAGCCCCAGCGTCACGATGCCGCCCGCGGCGAGGAAGAGCATCTCCATCGGCGTCCCGGCGCTCATGGTTCGGCGCTCATGGTTCGGCGCTCCCCGGATCGGCGCCCCCCGGCATGAAGCGCAGCCCCCCTACCACGGCGTCCGACTGCTCGCCCTCCGCGTTGACGACGAGCGTCGTGCCGGGCGTCGCGTGCGACGAGCGGATCATCGCGAACGCGACCGGCTCGGCGCCAAGCAGCGGGCTGATCGTGCTCGAGGTCACCACGCCGACCTGCTCGCCGAAGGTGTCGCCGCACTTCTCGAACACCTGGCCGCCGGCGACGGGCAGGAGATCGCGAGCGACGCGGAGCCCGACGAGAACCTGCTTCGGCTTGCCGAGATTCTGGACCCGCGCGACCACCTCCTGCCCGAGGTAGCACCCCTTCGCGAAGCTCACGCGATCCGCGAGCACGCCCGTCTCGTGGGGCAGGTTCGTCGAGCCGAAGTCGACGTTGAAGAGCGGCGTGCCCGCCTCGATGCGAGCGGTGTTGAACGCGTACCACCCGACGGGACGGACGCGCCTTCGGCCCTCCGCGCCGGCCTCGTCTGCGTCGACGAGCCGCTCCCAGACCGCGACCGCGCGATCGCGCGGCACGAACAGCTCAATCCCGGGCGCGCCCACCTGGTCGCGCCGCGCGGTCGCGACGCCGACCCCCGCGATCGTCACGCGCCGCGCTTCGCCCGCGGCGAGCGGCGCCCCGTCTCCGGCGACGGCCGCGAGCACGTCCGGCGCGCCGGGACCGTGGAGCGAGATGCGGTGGATCTCCGGCGTGACGTCGGCGAGCGCCACGTCCTCGGCGAAGAGATACGCGTCGAGGGCGGCGCGCGTCGCGGCGGCATTGTGCACGTCGAGGTCGACGAGCGTCTCGTCGCCGAGTTCGACGATGAGCAGGTCCGCCTCGACGCGACCCTTGCGGTTCAGCCAGAACGACGCCCGCGCCGCGCCGGCGGTCAGGTCCGCGAGCTTCTGCGTGACCATCCGGTCGAGGAAGGCGAGCCGCTCGCTTCCGCGCAGACGCAGCGTGCCGCGGTGCGGCCCGTCGAAGAGACCCGCCCCGCGTCGCAAAGCCGCGTACTCCGTCTCGACGACGCCGACGGTCGCGAGGATCTCGCAGGCGACCAGCCCATCGCCGTCGGGCGGGCCGTAGCTGATGAACTCCGCGGCGGCGCCCACGGCCCGCCGGCCGGTCGCCGCACCGGGCCGCGCCTCCGCGACGGCGGCGTCGGTCGCGCGCTCCGCCTCGCGCTCGGCGTAGGTCTCGATGTGTTTGCGGAGCGGCGTGTCGTGGAGCATGATGGTCCTTCGCCGCAACAGTCTACCCAGGAAAGCCCATGAACATCGATCTGCTCCGCCGTCTCTGCGAGACCCCCGGCGTGCCCGGCCGCGAGGAGCGCGTGCGCGCCCTCGTCAAAAAGGAGATCAAGGGGCTGTTCGACACCGTCACGACCGACGCGATGGGATCGCTGATGTGCACGCGCAAGGCCACGCGCACCGCGGGGCGCGGACGCCGATCGCCCCGCATCATGGTCGCCGCGCACATGGACGAGATCGGCTTCTACGTGCGTCACGTCGACGACAAGGGGTTCCTGTGGCTGAACCCTGCGGGCGGCTTCGACGCCCGCAACCTCTTCTCCCGCCGCGTCCTCGTCTGCACCGACGGCGGCGACTATCGCGGCGTGATGAATCCCGGCGGCAAGCCCGTCCACATCGCGAGCGCCGAGGATCGCAAGAAGGTGCCGGAGCTGGAGGAGTTCTTCGTCGATCTCGGCATGGACGCGGGCTCCGTCAAGCGCAAGATCCGGATCGGCGACTTCGTCGTCATGGACGAGCCTTTCCTCGAGCAGCCGAACAAGCTCGTGTCGAAAGCGATCGACAACCGCGTGGCGTGCTTCGTCGCCATCGAGGCGATCAGGAAGATCGCGCGCAGCCGTGCGGCCAGCGCGAAACACGCGGCTGACATCGTCGTCGCCTTCACCGTCCAGGAGGAGGTCGGTCTCCGCGGGGCGACGACGGCGGCGGCGAGCGTCGAGGCGGACATCGGCATCGGGCTCGACACGACGCTCGCGGTCGATACGCCCGGCGTCGCGGAGACGATGCGCGTCACGAAGCACGGCGACGGCGTCGGGATCATGGTGCAGGACTCGTCGATGATCGCCGACCACGAGCTGGTCAAGGACCTGTGCGCCGTCGCGGTGCGGAAGAAGATCCCGCACCAGCGCTGCATCCTGCCCCGCGGCGGCCAGGACGGCGCCGCCATCCAGCGCTCCGGCGCCGGCGCGCGCACCGCCGCGGTCGTGTGCGGAACGCGTTACATCCACACGGTGACGGAATCGATCGATCGGAAGGACCTGAAGGCGACCGTGGACCTGCTGGCGGCGTGGCTGGTGACAGTGAAGTGAAATGAAGTCCCGCGCCCCGCGCCGCGGGCCTCGCGCTTCGAGTCTCACGCGCCGCGGCCCCGGGGCCCGGGACCCTGGACTCAGGGCTCACGACGACCGATGCATCCGCGCCCCATCATCCTGATCCTCGGCCCCACCGCCGGCGGGAAGACGCGTCTGGCGATCGACCTCGCGAATGGTCTGCCGCACGGCGGCGAGTGCATCGGCGCGGACTCCATGCAGGTCTACCGCGGGATGGACATCGGGACCGCGAAGCCGACCCCCGCCGAGCGGGCCGAAGCGCCGCACCACCTGCTCGACGTCGCCGATCCGGCGGACGACGGTTTCACGGTGGACACGTGGCTCGCGCTGGCGGAGGAGGCGATCGCCGGGGTGCGCGGGCGCGATCGTCATCCGATCGTCGTCGGCGGGACGAATCTCTACGTCCAGACGCTCCTCGGCGGTCTCTTCGAAGGGCCGCAGCCGGATCCCGCGCTGCGCGAGCGCATCGCCGCGATGCCGCCGGCCGACCTCCGCGTCTGGCTCGAGCGGATCGACCCCGCGGCGGCCGCGCGGATCCACCCGAACGATCACCGCCGCACCGTCCGCGCGATCGAGGTGCACGAGCAGACGGGCCGGCCGCTCAGCGAGCACCAGCGGCAGTGGGCGGCCGCCCCGCGCGACGACGTCGTGATCGTCGGGCTCGAGTGGCCGGTGCCGGAAATCAACCGGCGCATCAACGACCGCGTGCGGGCGATGGTGGCCGCGGGCCTGTTCGAGGAGGTGTGCCGCCTGCTCGACTCCGGTCTGGGCCGCCAGGCCCGGGAGGGGCTCGGCTACCGGCAGGTGATCGGGCACCTCGAGGGGCGGCTGACCCGGGAGGAGGCGATCGAGCAGATCAAGATCAGGACGCGGAGGTTCGCCAAACAGCAGAGGACCTGGCTTCGCCGATTTCGAACGTTTTCGCAGGCCGTCTGGCTGCCGGCCGGCGGAGCCGATCATCAACTCCTTGCTGAACAAGCACTTGAGGCGATCGCGGCCATCACATCCGAGGCGGCCCCAGGCGGCGGAAAGCCGGTTTCGCGTGGCGGCGGTTTCACCTCCCGGCCTTGACACGGCCCCGTGCGGGGGTTCAATACCGCCCGTCGATCAGCCGATGACGCCCCGGAAATCGCCTCGCACGTCCCCCGGTAACCCCCTCGCCCCCGCCCCGCCTCCGCCTGCCCGCCGCGTCCGAGGGCGGTCCGACGCGATCCCGCGAGAATTGAACCCGCGTCGGTCCCCGCTGACCGATACGCCTTGATCGAACCCAGTCTGATCGAACCCAGCCTGATCGAACCCAGCTCGAACGCATCCTGATCCGAACGCATGGCGAAGAAGAAGAGCCCATCCAGGAAGAAGACGACGAAGACGAAGGCTCCCGGCTCCGCGGCGGGCAAGCACCTGGTCATCGTCGAGTCGCCGGCCAAGGCGAAGACCATCAACAAGTACCTGGGCTCCGACTACGTCGTGCAGGCGTCGGTCGGGCACGTGCGGGACCTCCCGACCCGCGCCCCGAAGGGCAGCAAGCAGCCGGTGCCGGGCGTGGACATCGAGAACGGCTTTGCGCCCACCTACGAGGTGCTTCCGGGCAAGAGGAAGACGGTCACCGAGCTGAAGAAGCTCGCCAAGCAGGCCACCGACGTGTGGTTCGCGACCGACCTCGACCGCGAGGGCGAGGCGATCGCCTGGCACCTCGCGCAGGAGCTCGGCGTCGATACGCACACCGCGAAGCGCGTCGTGTTCAACGCCATCACCCGCGACGAGATCACGCGCGCCTTCACCAACCCCCACACGATCGACGAGGACAAGGTGAACGCCCAGCAGGCGCGCCGGATCCTCGACCGCATCGTCGGCTACCAGGTGTCGCCGCTGCTCTGGAAGAAGGTCGCGCGGGGTCTCTCGGCGGGACGGGTTCAATCGGTGGCCGTTCGCCTGATCGTCGAGCGCGAAGCCGAGATCAGGGCGTTCGTACCGGACGAATACTGGCGCGTCACGGCGCGGCTCGGCCTCGATCCGGCCGCCGCGCCGGCGCTCGCGGAGGCGTGGGAGCGCTTCATCACCACCGCCGACGCGCGGGGCAAGGGCCCGACGGTGCGCGACCAGAACGCGTGGCTGGCGAAGAACGGCGGTCTCAAAGCCGAGCTCGTCGAGCTCGACGGCGCGAAATTCGAGGTCCGCGCGACGGCGGACGAGCCCGCCGATCTTACCGGCCGCATGGTCTCGGTCGCCGAGGCGGTCGGGCTGATCGACACCACCGTTGACCGCGAGGCGAACCCCGAGGGCCGCGGACCGGCGCGGACGCTCGTGCGCATCGGCGGCACGATCGATCCCGCCGCCCGGTACCGCGTGAAGTCGATCGAAACGAAACGCACTTCGACGCGCCCCACCGCGCCGTTCATCACCTCGACGCTCCAGATGGCCGCGTCGACGAGCCTCGGCTTCGGCGCGAAGCGGACGATGAGCACGGCGCAGGCGCTTTACGAGGGTGTGCACGTTCCCGGCGAAGGCCAGGTCGGCCTGATCACCTACATGCGGACCGACTCGACGCACCTCTCCGCCGACGCGATCGGGATGGCGCGCGACTACATCGCGAAGCGGTGCGGCGACGCGTACCTGCCCGAGAAGCCGAACCTGTACGGATCATCGAACAAGGCGGCGCAGGAGGCGCACGAGGCGATCCGCCCGACCGACGTGACCCGGCACCCGGACAGCGTCGCCGGCTCGCTCACCGAGCCGCAGGAAAGGCTCTACCGCCTCATCTGGAAGCGGTTCGTCGCGAGCCAGATGACCCCCGCCCGGTGGGACTCGACGACCGTGCTCTTCGATCGCAGCGACAGGCCCACCGGCGCCATCCTCAAGACGACCGGACGCGTCCTCGTCTTTGACGGCTTCTACCGCGTCGCGGGCGTGCCGACGAGCAGCGAGGAGCAGACGCTGCCCGAGCTGTCCGAAAACCACGAGACGGCGCCTTTCACCCTCGAGCCCGAGCAGCTCTTCACCTCGTCGCCGCCCCGCTACTCGGAGGCATCGCTCGTCAAGACGCTCGAGGCGGAGGGAATCGGGCGTCCGTCCACCTACGCGCAGATCATCCAGGTCATCCAGGACCGCAACTACGTCGAGCAGATTGACCGGCGGTTCTACGCCACGGATCTCGGCGAGGTCGTCACCGCCAAGCTCATCGACGCGTTCCCGCGTCTCATGGACCTCGGCTACACGCGCGAGATGGAGTCGGAGCTCGACAAGGTCGCGGATCAGCACTCCGACTGGACCGCGATGCTCCGGAAGTTCTACGACCGCTTCTCGACGCAGCTCGAGAACGCGCACGAGACGATGACGCACGCGAAGGCAGAGATGCAGCCGGCCCCGTACGCGTGCCCCAAGTGCGGGCACCGGACGTGCTACCGTTTCGGGAAGAACGGGCGGTTCCTCTCGTGCAGCACCTACCCGGCCTGCGATTTCGCGTCGCCCATCGACCGGCACGGCCGCCCGATGCTGACCGAGCGCGTGAACGTCGCCTGCCCCGAGGACGGCTCCGAGATGGTGCTCCGCAGCGGGCGCTTCGGCAAGTTCCTCGCGTCGGCCAACTACCCCGACGTCAAGTTCGTCGTGAACCTCGACAAGAAGGGGTGCATCAAGTACCCCGCGCAGCCGCCGGTGCTCACCGACCTCAAGTGCACGAAGTGCGACTCGCCGCTGAATCTGCGTCGCGGCAAGCGCGGACCATGGCTCGGCTGTTCGCGCTTCCCGAAGTGCAAGGGACGCGCCGCCTGGAGCAAGCTCGAGGACGACGTGAAGAAGAAGCTCGAGACGCACCTCGACGCGAACGACGGCGAGCACCCGCCGATCGTCATCCGCTCGCTCGACGGGGAAGTGATCCCGGAGGGCACGCCGATCGCCGACCTGGTCATCGCCGGCGGGATGGCGGATCTGAAGATCCACCCGGACGCGGCGGCGGAGATATCGCACGAGGCGGCATAGATATGACGGGCGGGGGACATCGACGGCCCGGCACGTCACGAGTGTGCCGGCAGTCTCGAGCATCCCCGATCGCCGCTGAAGGAGCGTGGTCCGTGCGACCCGGGCGCGATTTCAGCCGCGGTCACTCGGGCGCGGCATCGGCCTTCGTGCCTGCCTTGCCCGCCGGGTACAAGAGAAGCAGCACGACCAGGCACGCCAGGCTCGCCCACATCGGCACGCTGAACAGCACGCGGAAGTCCATCGTTCCGTCCTCGCCCGCCGCCATCCGGGGCACGACGCTGGTCGCGATGTAGCTTCCCGCGATGATCCCGATGCCGACGATCACGAGGTTGAACAGGCTCTGTGCGCTCGCGCGCACGTCGCCGGTCGTCTGCTCGTCCACGATCATGAAGGCGACGAAGATGAAGCAGCCGAAGCACAACCCGTGCAGCGCGACACCGAACATGAGCAGGGCCACCTCCGGTATGCCGGTGACGGCCGCGATGCCGCCGACGTAGGCGAAGACGTACATGCGGAGCGCGTACGCGGCGATGCCGATCGCCAGGAGCAGCTTGCGCGAGACCTTCTTCGCGACGAGCGGGATCGTCGCGAGCACGAGGATCTCCGCCATCTGACCGAACGTCATGAGCCCCCCGCCGCCGACCCCGAACACGGCGTTGATCGCGCCGGCGGTCTTCGACTGGAACTGCGCGAGGAAACCCGCCGTGTGCACGAAGTAGAACTGGTGGATACAACTGATCGGCACGGCGAGCAGGAACAGCAGGAGGAGCGGGTTGCGCCGGATCTCTCCGAGCGCCTCGATTGCCGCGCTCTGCTGCCGGCCGGCCGTCGGCGGCGTGCTCGGGAGCGTGAAGCAGTAGATCCCCATGATGATGCCCAGGAGTCCGCTCAGCCGGAACGCGTCCGACATGCCTGCGTACTGCGCGGCGAGCGTCGCCTCCTCGGTGAGGTCGGCGGGCGTGTGCCGGAACGCGAGCCACTGCCCGATGCCGATGCCGACGGCGATCCAGCCGACCGTGCCCCACACGCGCACGCGTCCGAAATCGCGGTCGCGATCCGCGAGGTGATGGAACGAGAGCGAGTTCGTCAGCGGCAGCGTGGGCGAATAGATCAGCGAGTACGCCAGCGAGAATCCGAGGAAGGCCCAGTATCCCTCGAGCCGCGCGAGCTGCCAGACGAGGAGACCGCCGACGACGTGGCTGATCCCGAGGAACTTCTCGGTTGCGAAGTGCCGATCGGCGATCTGCCCGGCGATGAACGGCGCGACGAGCGCGCCGACCGCACCGACCATGAACATGTGACCGATCTGGTCCCCCGTGAACCCGCGGTGACCGTTCAGGAACGGCCAGAGCAGCGGCAGCCACGCGCCCCAGATCGCGTACTGAAGGAACATCATCACGGACAACCGGACCGTGACGTCGGCCGGGGTCTTCGACGTGGGCATCGGGCGATGATAACGGGGCGGGCCGGCGAAGGGACCGGTGTTGGCAGGGGCACGCGGGCTTCGCCCGGTCGATGCCCCCGATGCCCCCGCGATCACTCCTCCTCGAGGCCCAGGGACTCGCACAGTTGCCGGACGCGTCGAAGCTGTCCGTCGAGCGACGTCGTGCCCTGCGCGCCGTCGATCGACTCGATCAGGTCGTTGGCCGCCTCGCTGAGAAAGGCGAAGCCGACCCCCGCCGCGCTGCCCTTGAGCACGAGGCAGAGGTCCCGGATCTGGTTGACGTTGCCGGTCTGGGCCGCCTCGCCGATCCGGGACGACGCCTCCCGGGCGAAGGCCATGAAGTTCGCGATGATCTCGACCATCCCGTCCTCGCACTGCCGCGTGCTGAAGCGCCGCTCGCCGGCGGCCCCGCGCGCGCCCCGCTGGATCTCGTAGAGAAGGGCGAAGATCTCCGACGGGTCGTAGGGCTTCGGCATCAGGTGCGTGGCCCCGGCGTCGTACGCACGCTGGACCCGGTCCCTGTTCGTCTCGGCGGTCAGCAGGATGAACGACGCATCGGGCTGTGCCTCGCGCAGCTGGCGGATCAGCTCCATGCTGCATCGCCCCTGGACGATCAGGTCGCAGATGACGACGTCGAACGACCGCCCGGCCACCAGCGTGAGGGCCTCCTCCCTGTCGCCCGTCGCCGCCAGCTCGATGCCGGTTCCGCGAAGAGCGTGGGCGAGCAGCATGCGCTCGGACTCGATCTCCTCGATGTAGAGGACGGTGCCGCTCAGGGACGGCAGCTCGGCGGTGTCGAGCGGACCGACCGCGCGTTGCCGCCCGGACTGGAGGTACATCTTCGGATCGATCGGTCGCTGGAAGGCCATCCCGACCTCGTGGACGACGCCGTCCACCGACCGGCAGGCGATCACCGTCCCGCGCAGCTCGGGGGCCTCGCCGTCGAACCGGGGGAGGTGGATGCGGCAGGCGGCACCGGGATAGATGTAGCCCCCGTGCACGAATGACAGGCCCAGCGACGAGAGGTTCCGTGAGCAGACGAGATAGCGGGAGACGCCCCCCGCCGGGTGCTCGATCGTCACGGGCAGGTCCTCGATGCGGTATTGCCAGCGGTAGGCCTCGCGCCGGTACGGGCGCTTGCCGCGGGGACGACGCTCGATCTCCCTCGCTTCGTCGTCGAGCCGATCGAGCAGCGTCAATCGCTCGTAGCGAGTCAGCCGCAGGAACTGGCGGTGTATCTCGGCGCCCATGTGACGGTCGTCCCCTGGTCGCACCGTGGCGACCCGGTTACATCGACGCGGCGGACGCCGGCCGACAACGATTCCGCGCAGGCCGGCTGTACAGTTGGCAGAGGGCGACGGTCGCCCGCCCGCGGCGGCCCGATAAACCACTGCTACAATCCGCCGATGCCCCAAGGGACCACCAGGCGCCACAAGACGCGGCAGATCGCCGTCGGCAACGAGCGGACCGGCGTCGTGCGGATCGGCGGCGACGCGCCCGTCTCCGTGCAGACGATGACGGCCGGGTACACCCATGACATCGACGCATGCGTCGCGGAGATCAACCGGCTCGCGGCGGCCGGCGCCGACATCGTCCGGGTGGCCGTGCCCGAGCGCAAGGACACCGCGGCCCTGCCGGAGATCCTGAACCAGACCCGGGTGCCGATCGTCGCCGACGTGCACTTCCACTACCGGCGCGCCCTCGAGTCGGTCGAGGCCGGCGTCCACAAGATCCGTCTCAACCCCGGCAACATCGCGGACCGCGACCAGGTGAACGCGGTCATCGACGCGTGCCGCGACGCGGGCATTCCCATTCGTGTCGGCGTGAACGAGGGCTCGATCATCGAGCGCAGGGACAAGCGGACACGGATGGAGGAGCTCGGCAAGTTCTTCTCCGACCACCGCCACGGCCACCTGCTCGCCATCATGATCGCCAAGCTCGAGGAGTACCTCGACATCTTCGAGACGCGCGACTTCCACGACGTCTGCATCAGCGCCAAGTCGATGGACGCCGCGATCGTGATTGACGTCTACACCGAGATCGCCCGACGCTTCGACTACCCGCTTCATCTCGGCGTCACCCACGCGGGCCCGAAGGAAACCGGCACCATCCGCAGCGTGGTCGCCCTCGGCACGCTGCTCGCGAACGGCATCGGCGACACCGTCCGTATCTCGTACGCAAGCGACCCGGTGCTGGAGGTCGAGGACGCGCTCGAGATGCTCTACTGCCTCGGCGCCCGGACGCGGATCGGGGCGGAGCTGATCGCCTGCCCCACGTGCGGCCGGATCCAGGTGGACCTGTTCACGCTCGTGCAGGAGGTGCGCCGGAAGCTCGCGGCGGAGATCACCGAGCCGATCAAGGTCGCGGTCATGGGCTGCATCGTGAACGGTCCGGGGGAGGCGGAGGGCGCGGACGTCGCGGTCTTCGCCGGCGACCGTCGCGGGATCATCTACGTCCAGGGCGAGCGCGTCGCGAACGTGCACGAGGAGGAGATCCTGGATCGGCTGCTCGAGGAGTGCCGGACCTTCCAGGACCGGGTCCGGTCCGGCGCGGCGAAGCTCGGCGAGAAGAAGGTCGAGATCGTTCCGCCTGATCCGATCGGCGAGCTCGGGAGCGGGGTCCGGCGCATCGCATCCGGTGACGTCGAGCAGGTGACGATCGGGCGGACGTGACCGTGCTCGCGCGAAATGTCACGCCGATCGTCGCTTCGCTCGCGATCGCGGCCGCGCTGGCCGCGGGAGGCTGCTCGGCCGACGACCCGATGAACCCGTCGTTCCCGCTCTCCGTCGCGGACGCGCGCGACGAGTGGCGCGTCATGATGGAGAATCCACGACCCTTCGCGCGACCGCTCGTGATCCTCGGGGGCATCTACGACCCCGGGTTCGTCGCACCGGCCACCGCGCGCGATCTGCGCAAGATCACGACGGAGGACGCGCGGATCGTCACCGTGTCGTTCCTGATGACGGCGGACTTCGACGCCTGCCGGGCGCGCGCGATCCGGGCCGTGGACGCGGCGTGGCCCAACGACGATCCCGACGCCACCGTCGAGGTGGACGTCCTCGCGATCTCGATGGGCGGTCTGGTCGCGCGCTACGCCGCGCGACCGACGCCGGATGCGCCGCGCCGCCTGAACGTGCGGCGTCTCTTCACGATCTCGACGCCGCATCTCGGCGCGAGAATGGCCTCACTGCCGACGCTCGATGCACGGGTGCTGAGCATGCGGGGGGATTCCGGGTTCCTCGACGCGCTCAACGGGGAGCACCGTGCCGGGGATCCGGAGATCGTGCCCTACACGCGGCTGGGCGACGCGATCGTCGGTCCGGAGCGCAGCGCGCCGCCCGGGCGCACAGCGTGGTGGGTTGCGAACATGCCGTTCGCCTTCGCCCATCTCAACGCGTCGCATGACCCTCGCATCCTGGTCGATATCGCACGGCGTCTGCGGGGCGAGTCTCCATACACGCGGGAGCCCGCGGCGCCCCTTCCCGGCGCGGCAACCGCAGCGCAGCCGTAACCGTATGGCGCTTCCCGGGCGATCGACGCCCGAGCCGTGCTATAGTCCGATGGCTGCGTCCGCCGGGCGGCGTTCGCCGCATCGCCCGCAGATCCCCAAGGAGCCCGCCCATGACCGCATCGAGATTCCGCCGAGACGGGTTCACCATCGTCGAGCTGCTCGTCGTCATCAGCGTCATGGCCGTACTGCTCGGGCTCCTGCTCCCTGCCCTCAGCGGCGCGAGGAAGAAGGGTCTGAAGGCCGACGAGCTCAGCAAGATCCGCCAGCTCGGCGTCGCCTGGAACCTTTACGCGCAGTCGAATCGGGACGCGGCGCTCCCGGGGTTCCTGGACGGACGGAACCCCGGACCCGGGGGCGTGACCGTCCAGGTCCGCTGGCGCGTCCGGTACGAGTACGCGAACGGCGATCCGGCTCTTCCCGGCGACGCGGAAGAGTGGCCGTGGCGTCTGCTCCCGTACCTCGACTTCAACCACGATCTCGTGCTCGGGCATCTCGATCTCGACGACACCAGCTCCCAGGCGATGTCGGACACGACGCTCATGGATCCCGTTCCGCACCGCGGCGCCGGCACCGAGATCCCGCGGACGACGCACGTCGCGGAGGAGCCTTCGTTCGCGTACAACGCGTTCTACGTCGGTGGCTGGTACGACCAGTGGCTGGCGATCCGCGACGAGGACAACACCATCGTGGGCCACACGCCGCGCCCCCGTTACGGCGGCAAGGTCACGGTGCTCGACGTCAACGGCGAGCCGCTGACGTACGACATCAACAGCGACAGCGGCACGGAGACCTTCGACCTCAAGACCGATCCCATCGTGCGCTCGCCCGCGCAGATCCGCAACGGATCGAACCTGATCCTCTTCTGCTCCGCCTCGCGCGTCCCCATCGGCGAGATTCACGAGGTCGAGCCGAACCGCTTCGGATCGCACGTCGTGGTCCCCCCCTACCTCGCGGACACGCCGATGTGGCGAAAGTCCCTGGCGACGCCCTCCGACACGACCATCGAGGTGCGGAACATGCTCGACCAGAATGACGCCCCCGTCCCAATCGGGCGGCACACCGGCGCCGCGGCGACCCTCCGCGCCGACCTCCACACCGATGCCTCCACCGTGGGCGCGCTCGACGACCAGCGTCTGTGGATCGACGCGGCGGACCGGAAGCTGTGGATTCACGGGCAGGATTGATTGAACGGTCGCAGGAACCGGGGGACCGGGGGACCGGCGGACCGGCGGACCGGCGGACCGGCGGACCCGGTCCCTGAGTCGATCAGTCCCTATCATCCCGCCATGACCTCTCTCAGCGACCAGCTCGCCATGCTCATCGAGCGGGGCGGTTTCGTCATGATTCCCCTGCTCGCGCTGAGCATGATCAGCCTTGCCCTGATCATCGAGCGCACGTGGTTCTGGGGCAGCACGCATCGGTCAACGCGTCTGCGGAAGCTCGCTCGCGTGAACGAGGCGCTGCGGCAGGGGCGGCGAAACGCGGCCGAGACGCTGCTCGAAGACGACACCTCGCCGTACGGCCGGCTCGCGGCCGAGCTCATCCGCCACGGCGCGAGCGACGCCGTCGCGGTGGAGGCTGTCGAGACCCAGCGGCCGCGTCTCGACCGCTTCATGGTCACTCTTTCCACGATCATCACCGCGGCGCCGCTCCTGGGCATCCTCGGCACGGTGGTCGGGATCATCCAGTCCTTCCAGCTCCTCGGCGAGCAGACCACGCTGACGGACCCGCGCGAAGTTGCCGCGGGCATCGCCGCCGCCCTGCTCACGACCGCACTGGGCCTCGTGGTCGCGCTCATGACGCTCTTCCCCTTCATGGTCTTCAAGAGCCATGCCGGGCACGCGATCGGACGAATGGAATCAGTCGTCGCCGCCGCCCAACAAGGGGAACGGGCCGTCGGGGCCGACCCGGAGATGGCATCGGAAGGGTCGCGGGTGAGAACGGAGCGGCCGGCCTCCTTGCCGCGCGGCGCCGCCGTGCCGATGAAGAGCAAGTAACGAGCGCATGGAATCGCCGCGACCGAAACGGGGTTCGACGCCCCCACCGATCCCACGGAGACGCCGCATGACGACGCCGAACCACGACGATTCGCTCCCCCGCTTCCCCGGGCGCCCCCGGGCGGTCCGCCGCGGGATCCGGCGCTGGCTCCGCCTCGCGCCGCGCGCGCTCGGGGCCGGCACCGCGCTCCTCGTCGCCGCCGGCGCCGCGATCGCCGCCCCGGACAGCGTCACGACGACGCGGGCGATCGCGCCGGCCGTCGCGGCGGCTCCCGCCGCGAGGACACCGAAGAAGACGAAGGACGTCACGATCGAGATCCCTGCGGACGACGGCGCCTTCATGCGAGTGACCGGCGACGACACCACCGCGGTATCACTGGAGATCGCAACGCGGACCTACGAGCGTGCCGCCGGCGGCCCGAGCGTCACGCTCGCGGGCGTGGTTCACATCGGCGATCACCGCTATTACCGCGAGCTTCAGGAGATTCTCGCCCGGCACGAGCTCGTGCTCTACGAGTCCGTCAAGCCTGCCGGCACCGGCGGCGCCGGCGGCGACACGCCCGAGATGAACGTCGAAACGACGCGCGAGGCGATGCGTTTCGTGGCCCGTGTCATCGAGAAGTACCGCGCCGACATGAACGAGTACCCGGCGGACCTGGAGGCCGCGCGCGAGTTCGCCCGGCAGGAGGACGCCCGGCTCGCGTCCTTCTTCGACATCGCCCGGCTCGACGCCTGGGGCCGCTCACTCGTCTACGAGCCGGACGGATCCGGTCCGGGCGCGGCATACCGGCTGGCCAGCCTCGGCGCCGACGGGCGCACGGGCGGAGAGGCGTTTGCAGCCGATATCGAGCTCGACGAGCCGGTGGTCGGCGAGGGCCTGACGCTCGGCGGCGACGACAGCATCCAGGTGCAGCTCGCGCGGGCGCTTCATCTCGCCTTCCAGCTCGATGCCGTGGACTACGGCCGCGACAACTGGCGCTGCAGCGACATGTCGGTCGACCAGGTGCGGCGCGCGATGGCCGACCTCGGCACGGACTTCACGGTCGTCGAGGGTCAGCTCGCCGGCACGTCCCTCCCGGCGCAGATCGCGAGGTTCTTCCTCGGCGTCGTGCGCATGGCCGACCTGTTCACGTCGGGGGCCGTGAGCGACATGATCAAGGTCGTCCTCATCGAGACGCTGGGGGACGAGGCGATGGTCCAGGAGACTCTGCGCCAGTTCGACGAAGGCTTCACCGAGGTCATCATCAACCAGCGCAACGCCGTCGTCATCGAGGACCTCAAGGAGATCCTTCGCGACGAGCCGCAGACCGCCTCGGTCGCCGTGCTCTACGGCGCCGGCCACATGAAGGACATGCAGCAGCGTCTCGTCGAGCTGGGCTATCGGCCTGCCCAGGTGCAGTGGCACCGCGCGATCCACGTCGACCTCACGCGGTCGCCGATGAACCCCGCGGAAGTCCGGCAGATGAGGATGATGGTGCGGCGGACGATGATGCAGATGAGACGCCGGTAGGAGAGGCACGGAGGCACGAGGGGCCCGGCCGACGGGCGGCCGACGGGCCCGGCCGACGGGCCCGGCCGATGGGCCCGGCCGACGGCCCGGCCGTACCTCCGTGCTCCCGTTCCTTCAGGCGTTTCCGGTATCATCCGCCCAGTGCCCGAAGCGCCCCTCCGATCCGAGTCCGGCGTCCTCGCCTCGGTGATCAGCGAGATCGACCGTTTCCTCGCCCGCGCGCTGCGGTCGCGCGGGATACCCGGCATCCTCGAGGAGTCGATCTGCTACACCGTGCTCGACGGCGGGAAGCGGCTGCGGCCGGCGCTGGTCCTGCTGTGCTGCGAGGCCGCGGGCGGGGAGCGCAAGACGGCCCTTGCGCCCGCGGGCGCCCTGGAGCTGATCCACAACTTCAGCCTCGTGCACGACGACCTGCCGGCGATGGACGACGACGCCCTGCGCCGCGGGCGTCCGACGCTCCACATGCAGGCCGGCGAGGCGATGGCGATCCTTGCCGGCGACGCGATGCTGTCGATCGCTTTCGAGCTCATCGCGGAAACGCCGATCGCCGCCGAGCGTGTCGTCCAGCTCAACGCGGAGCTCGCGGCCTCGACGACGGCCATGATCAACGGGCAGGTGCTCGACACCCTCGGCGGATTCCCGCCCGAGATGAACGACGAGCAGCGGCTGCTGCTCGTTCATCGCAACAAGACCGGGGCGCTCCTGCGCGCCGGCTGTCGCATGGGCGCCCTGTGCGGAATGTCCGAAAACGTTTCCACGGAATCGGCGGAGTGGGCCGATACGCTTGGGCGGCTCGACCGGTACGGCCGCGCGATCGGCCTGATGTTCCAGATCGTCGATGATCTCCTCGATGTGACGCAGTCCCCCGAACACATCGGCAAGGCGACGGGTAAGGACATCGAAGCCGGCAAGCTCACCTTCCCCGGCATCTTCGGGATCGAGAAGTCGCGCGACGAGGTGAGCCGGCTGCGCCGGGAGGCGGAGGAAGCCATCGCCGACCTCGGCGACCGGGCCGAGCCGCTGCGGCGGCTCTGCGACGATCTGGCCGTTCGTACGCGTTGAGCGTATCCTAACGATCGGGCCAACGGCCCTTCCCGGCCTTCCCGCCCCCCCGCCCCTTCCCCCCCGGGAGGCCACAGGACGAAGCTCGCCATGGATTTGACCCTGCTTCCCGGCATCAAGACGCCCGCCGACCTGAAGGTCCTCCCGGTCGAGAAGCTCCCGGTTCTCGCGGCGGAGATCCGCCACGCGATCTGCGAGCAGATCAAGAAGACCGGCGGTCACTTCGCCCCGAACCTCGGCGTGGTGGAGCTGACGATCGCCCTGCATTACGTGTTCGACTTCGGGCACGACCGGCTCCTGTTCGACGTCGGGCACCAGTGCTATCCGCACAAGCTCCTCACGGGTCGCTACCCGATGCTGTCGCGTCTGCGTCAGCGAGACGGGATGGCCGGCTTTCCGGAGCCGCGCGAGAGCTGCTACGACCTCTTCGCGGTCGGGCACGCGGGCACCGCAATCTCGACCGCGGTCGGCATGGCCCGCGGCGACACGCTCACGGGCGAGGCTTTCGATCCGAAGGAGAACCCCGAGGGTCGCCGCGTGGTCTCGCTCATCGGCGATGCGAGCATCGTCAACGGCGTCGCGATGGAGGGCCTCAACAACGCGGGCACCCTCGATCGCCAGTTCCTCGTCGTGCTCAACGATAACGGGATGTCGATCGCGAAACCTCAGGGCGCCGTCGCGTCCTACTTCGACCGCGTGCGGGTGAACCCCGCGTACCGCCGGGCGAAGCGCGCCGCGAAGGACGTCGTCGAGCAGCTCCCGGGCGGCTCGATCATCCGGGAGATGTACCACCGCCTGGGCGAGATCGCGAAGGACGCGATCGCCGAGGACGCGTGGTTCGAGAAGTTCGGCCTCGTGACGATCGGCCCGGTGGACGGGCACGACATCCCGACGCTCATCGACGTCCTCGTCGAGATCCGCGAGTTCGACCGGCCCATGGTGCTGCACGTTCACACGGTGAAGGGCAAGGGGTTCGACTTCTCAGAGGGCGACGCGACGACGTTCCACTCGCCGAAGCCGTTCACCGTCGAGGGGTGCCGCGTCGAGCTCAAGAAGGGCGGGCGCGGATTCACTGCCGCCTTCGCGGACGCGCTCATCGACGTGATGGAGCGCGACGGGAAGGTCGTCACGTGCACCGCCGCGATGCCGGACGGCACCGGGCTCAACAAGGTGCTGCCGAAGTTCCCCGATCGCACGTGGGACACCGGCATCTGCGAATCGCACGCGATGGACATGATGGCGGGGCTCGCGAAGACCGGGTGGAAGCCCTTCTTCGCGGTGTACTCGACGTTCGTGCAGCGCGCGTTCGACCAGGTCTTCCAGGAGGTCGCGCTGCACGGCCTGCCCGTGCGGCTCTGCCTCGACCGGGCGGGCCTCGTCGGCGGGGACGGCGCGGTGCACCACGGCTTCTGCGACATCAGCATCCTGCGCGTCTTCCCGAAGATGGTCCTGACCGCGGCCCTCGATGAGCCGAGCCTGCGAGCGGCGCTGGAGTTCATGCGAGTCTACGACGAGGGACCGAGCGTCGTCCGCTACCCGCGCGACAGCGTCAGCGCGAAGTTCGCGGACGCCGGATGCCCGCCGTTCGAGCTGGGCAAGGCGCGGCCGCTCGTCCAACACGATCGACCTGACGCCGCCATCCTCGCGTACGGCGTCATGGGCATCAACGCCATGGACGCGATCGATCAGCTCAACGGCGAGTACAAGGTCGACCTCTACGATGCCCGCTTCGCGCGGCCGGTTGACGTCGCACTCGTGCGTTCGCTCGTCGAGCGCGGCGTGCCCGTGTTCACTGTCGAGGACCACGGCCTCGAAGGCGGCTTCGGCTCGTGCGTGATCGACGCCGCGAACGAGGCGGGCATCGAGACGAAGGGCATCACGCGTCTCGGCATCCCCTGCCGCTGGATCTACCAGGGCGCCCGCGCCGAGCAGCTCGAGGAAGCAGGGCTCGATCCGGCGTCCATCGCGCGGACGGTGCGGGAGACGCTCGACGCAGCGGGGACGCCCCTCGTGACGACCGTTGCCCGCGCCAAGACGCCGGCGACCACGTAGCGGGCGCGCTGCGGGGCGAATAGCCGGGCTCCGGTCTTCTCAGATTGGAATCAGAGCGCGAGCCGCGCCGACTCCGCCCGGATCGCGTCGATGCAGACCTGGATGTGCTCCGCCGGATCGACGCCCAGTTCCCCGATCCCCGTCGCGATGTCCTCGCGGCTCACCGCGGCGGCGAATGCCCTGTCCTTCAGCTTCTTCTTCACACTCTTCGGCTGAAGGTCCGAGATGCCGTTCGGCCGCACCTTCGCGCACGCGACGATGAAGCCCGCGAGTTCGTCCACCGCGAAGAGGCACTTCGCCATCATGGTCGTGCGTGGCGTGCCGGTGTATCCGGCGTGCCCGAGAATCGCATCGATGATCTCGCCGTCAACGTCGGTCTGCTCGCGCAGGTGCCTCACGGCGACGAACGGATGCTCGGCCGGCGTCGGGTGCCGCTCGTAGTCCATGTCGTGCAGAAGCCCGGCGACGACCCAGCGGTCCTTCCCGGCGGGCTCGCAACGCCCGGCGTACGCGCCCATGCAGGCCGCGACGCATTCCATGTGGACGCGGAGGGCCTCGCTCGGCGTCCATTCGTGCATCAGGTCTCGTGCTTCGTCGGGGGTCATGTCACGCTCTCACGCCGGGTGATGTGGCCGACGCTCGTGGTACGGTATCGCAGATCATTATCGTCGTCATCGGGGTCGTCATCGGGGTCGTCATCGGGGTCGTCGTCGGGGTCGTCGTCGTCATCCCGGAGAGCGACCGCGATCCGCGACGACGTACGACGAGCCGGGCCCGTGCTACGCTACGGCATGCCCCGAGCCCTCGTCGTCGTCATCGTCGTCGTCCACGTCCTCCTCGCGCCGGCACGGGCCGACGACCTCCTCACCGTCGCCGAATCGAGCGACTACCGCGCGACCGCGCGCCACGCGGAGGTCGTCGATCTCCTCGGGCGCATCGCGGCGCGCTCGGACGTCGTGCACCTGGCCGAGCTCGGCGCGACGACAGAGGGGCGATCGATCCCGCTCGCGGTGATTGCCGATCCGCCGGTCGCGACGCCGGCCGCCGCCCGCGCGACCGGCAAGCCGGTCGTGCTCGCGTTCGGGAACATCCATGCCGGCGAAGTGTGCGGCAAGGAAGCCCTCCTGATGCTCGCGCGGGAGCTGGCCACGACGCCCGATCACCCCCTGCTGCGGGACCTCGTGCTGCTCGTCGTCCCGATCTACAACGCCGACGGCAACGATCGGATGGACCCCGCCAACCGCCCGGGACAGGTCGGTCCGACCGACGGCATGGGCATACGGCCGAACGCCCAGGGGCTCGACCTCAACCGCGACTGGGTGAAGCTCGAGGCGCCCGAGACGCGGGCGATGGTGCGCGCGCTCACCGAGTGGGATCCGCACGTCACGATCGACACGCATACGACGAACGGATCGCACCACCGCTACACGGTCACGTACGCGGCGCCGCTGAACCCGTCCGGGTACGAGCCCTCCATCGCGTTCGTCCGCGACGAGCTGCTGCCGGCGGTGACCGCGCGTCTGCGCGAGCGGACCGGCTACGACAGCTTCTTCTACGGCAATTTCGACCGCGACCAGACGGTCTGGGCGACCTATTCCGCGGACCCGCGGTACGGCGGTCCATACCGCGGACTGCGCGGACAGATGTCGATCCTCTCCGAGGCGTACGCGTACGCTTCCTACCGCGACCGCGTGCACGTCACGCTCGAGTTCGTGCGCGAGATCCTGAGGTACGCGGCGGTGCACCGCGAGGAGATCCTCGAGCTGGCGGCGGCGGCCGACGCCGACGTGACCGGGCGCGGTCGCGATCCGCAGCCGGACGACGTCGTGGGCATCCGCCACCGTGCCGCCGCGCTCACGGCGCCCGTCACGGTGCGCGGGTACGTCATGACGACCGTCGAAGGCGAGCGGCGGCCGCGCCCGACGGAGACGCCGCGCGACTACGACGTCGTGCACATCGGCCGCTTCGAGCCGACCGTGAGCGTGCGCCGGCCATACGCGTACGTGATTCCGCCGGGGCACGACGCGGTCGTGGCCAATCTCAACGGGCACGGGATCGCGCTCGAGCCCTTCGCGGGCCCGGCGCGGGTGGAGGCGTACACCGTGACCGGTGTCGAGCGCGCGGATCGCGAGTTCCAGGGGCATCGTCGCCTGACGCTCGATGTGCGTGCGCGGGAGGAGCTTCGCACCTTCCCTGTTGGCTCGACGCTCGTGCGCACCGGGCAGCCGCTTGGGACGCTCGCGGTGTACCTCCTCGAGCCGCGCTCGACGGACGGGCTCGCGTCGTGGAACTTCCTCGACGACGCGATCGCCGAAGGACGCGAGTTCCCGATCTGCCGTGTCGCGAGCAGGGCGGGCCTCGACTGACGCCCGGGCGTCGTCGTCACGCCCCGGCGGGTCCGCTGCGGGTCGCGAGCCGGTCGCCGGCGACCGTGCCGAATCGTGCTCGCGGCGGTCGTGTGCGGGGGCGCCCGGGACTGGAACCCGCGGGAGGGAACGGCCCTCCTCAGTGATGCAGGTCCTTCGCGATTCCCGCGTACCGCCGATCGATCGGCATCACGAGAAGGGCGAGCGCCTCGAAGAAGCGCAGGGCGAGCCGCGCGCCCGTCGCGGCGTGCTCGGCGTGCTGGCGCCGCAGCGTCTCCCGGGTGATGCCGGCCTCGGTGAGCGCCTCCGGCTCTTCGTCCGCCCACGACTCGACGGTCGTGACGTAGGCCTCCGGGTGGTACTGGACCCCGTACGTGCGCAGCCCCATCCCCCACGCCTGCACCGGGCACCGCTCGCTCTTCGCGAGCGCCCGCGCGCCGGGGGGCAGCTCCGTCACCTGGTAGCGGTGCCAGTTCGGCTGCCGGAATCGCCACGGCTGCCCGGCGAAGAGCGGATCCTCCCGGCCCGCCGGCGTCAGGGCGATCTCGTGCCACCCGCACTCGATGCCGCCCTCCATCCGGCCCACCTTCCCGCCGAGCGCCCGCGCGAGGAGCTGGCAGCCGAAGCAGATGCCGAACAGCGGCAGCGCGGCGTCGTTCACGGCGCGCATCAGCGCCATCTCCGACTCGATCCACGCCGTCGTGTCGTCGTCCGGCGAGACGGCGCCGCCGCAGGCGACGAGCGCATCGACGCCGTCGAGATCCGTCGGAATCGGATCCCCGCGATGGACGCGCAGGATCGCGAGACGATGACCGTAGTCACGCAGCACGGCCGCGAGACGGTCCGAGCGGGCGATGTCGGAGTGCTCGAGGATGACGGTGGCCATGGCGACGGAGGTTACGACAAATCGTCGG
>CAZXBB010000294.1:0-4844 GCA_964638815.1 uncultured Isosphaeraceae bacterium | reverse complement strand
GCGGGCTAGTAATGACTCACCGGATACAGCGCGATCGAGCAGACCCGGTTCCCCAGTCGGTCGGCGATCGGCACCTCGCGACGATACGGCGCCCCGATCGGGAGGCCGCGCTCGAGACACCGGTCCTGCCAGATGCCGAGGTCGTGCTCCGCGATCGCGGGCTCCGCGACGAAGAGCACGATGAGAAGCCCCGCGTGCAGAATGCCGTCGTCCTTGCTGAGCTTCGTCACGTCCTGTCGCACCGTTGACAGCAACTGGCCGGCATAGCCGCCGTTCGCGCCTTCCGGCGTGAACTGGGCGACGACCTTGACCTCGAGCCAGAACGCGTCGTCGAAGTCCACCGCGTCGGGGGAATCGAAGAGCGTCGCGCGGCGCGCCGAAACGCGCAGCTCGCGACCATCCGGCGTCAGGACGAGATCGCACCGCTCTCCCTCGGTCTCACGGCGTCGCTTCCGGTCGGCGGGGTAGCGCTGCTCGCGGAACACGCCGTACCCCGCGGCCGCGATCGCCGCGGCGAGGACGGGATGCAGCTCGACCTCGTCCCGCGCGTCGAGACCGGCGACCGCCTGCTCCTCGTCGATCGCGGCGGCGACGCAACGCACGCCCGTCTCGACCGCGTCGGCGATGTCGGGGAGGGAGAACATGCGCGGTCAGTTTAGCCCGGATCATGCATGAACCGGGTCGTCCGGCGGGCGAGCCGCGCTGGTTGCGCGACGCCGGCCTTGCGCGAGCTGGAGATCATGCGCGCTGTCCCGAGCGGGCGGCAATGCCGACGAATGATCCCGGCTAAGCGTCGACCCGCTCGCGCCCCAGCAGCGATGAGACGAGGTCCACGGCCAGCTTCGATGTCTGGTTGCCGTGGTCGAGGATGGGGTTGACCTCGACCACGTCAACCGACGCGATCGTCGCCTTCTCGGCGATCGTCTCCATCAGGAGGTGCGCTTCCCTGTAGGTGAGACCGCCGGGCTCGGGCGTGCCGACGCCGGGGGCGTGACGCGGGTCGAGGCAGTCCATGTCGAGGCTCACGTGGACCCGGGCGCAATGGCTGAGACGCTCGAGCGCCGCGAGCGCGACGCGGGCCATGCCGCGCTCGTCGATCTCGCGCATCGTGAAAACGCCGGCGCCGGACTCGGCGAGCGCCGCTCGCTCCTCAGGATCGAGGCTGCGGACGCCCACCAGCACCACGTCGCGCGCGTCCACCTTCGCGCCCGGGTGGCCGAGATCGATCATCTCGGTCACGCCGCGGCCCGTCAGCGCGGCCAGCGGCATGCCGTGCAGGCTGCCGCTCGGCGACGTCTCGGGCGTGTTGAAGTCGCCGTGGGCGTCGATCCACAGGACGCCGGTCGACGCCATCCGCGACGCGGCCGCGACCGTCCCGAGCGCGATCGAGTGATCGCCGCCGAGGTAGAGCGGCAGCGCGCCCGCCTCCAACGCGCGGCGACCCTGCTCGTACACCCTCGAGCACGTCTCGACGACCGCGGCCAGGTACGCCATGCCGCCTTCCGGCGGAAGCTCGTCGCGCACCGGGACGCGGGCGTTGCCGCAATCCTCGACAACGTAGCCCAGTCCGCGCAGACGATCGTCGAGGCCCGCGTAGCGCACCGCGCCGGGCCCCATGTCCACGCCGCGTCGCGACTGGCCCAGGTCCATCGGGACGCCGATGATGCACACCTTGCGGTTCACTGGGCGGAGTATACGGGAGGCGGGCAACGGCGAATCCCGGGCCGGAGCCCGGGCCGGCTAAGGCCCGAACTCGTTGAAGAACACTCCGTTGCCGTCCGTCGCGAGGATGTCGTCGCCGTCCCACACCC
This sequence comes from uncultured Isosphaeraceae bacterium, assembly GCA_964638815.1. Classification (GTDB taxonomy): domain Bacteria; phylum Planctomycetota; class Phycisphaerae; order Phycisphaerales; family SM1A02; genus CAZXBB01. Next base: position 3,033 of record CAZXBB010000294.1, on the reverse strand, counting down.
AGCCCACATCGGGCGCGGGCGCGGCGCCGACGACCTCGCTCGTCGCCGGATCCTGGTGGGGATTGCGTGGCGCCTGCTGGATGTAGTTGTGGGCGATCAGGTCGTCCCAGAAGGTGTTGTCGCCCGGGGCGGCGCGCGTGGCGTTGTACATCGGCCAGCCCCTCATGTGGGCGAGGACGTTGTACGCGCCCATCTGGCTCCGGATCGTCTGAAGCTGACCGACGAGGTTCGTGTTGGCGGCCTCGACCGACGCGTCGTGATACTGCGGGAGAACGATCGCTGCGAGGATCCCGACGATCACCACGACGATCAGGACCTCGATGAGCGTGAATGCCGAACGTGCTCTCGACCGCGACATCTCTGGCGCTCCCAGGGGCTGCGACGCTCGCACCGCGTCCGGAGGTCCTCCGGTAACCGGTGTGGACCTTCGGGCCGCGCACGCACGCCGCGATTGTTCCATCGGACAGCCACGAGAACAGGTACGATTCATGCCGGCGGGCGACGGCTGTTTTTTCGCCGGTGCGGGTCCCGGGGCGGCCGCGCAGGCGGCGCAGACGGAACAGCCCGCCCCCTCCCCCACTCGCGCTGCCACTTTCCAGTCCCACTCCGGCACCCGGACGTCGCCCGCCTCAGTCGACCTGGCCGTCCCTGACGACCTTGATGATGAGCTTCGCCGCCTCCACCGCGGGCCGTTTGTTCACGTACCGCTGGCACACCCGGGCGAGCTCCTGCGACTGGATGGCGGCGTTCTTGGAGTCGTGCAGGTAGAAGCTGGCCTGCTTCGAGATCGGACCCGCCCCCCCGCAGTACGGGACGAACTCGGGCACGATCTCGCGTTCGGCGATGATGTTGGGCAGCAGACGCACCGGCGTGCGCAGGACCAGCTTCGACAGCAGCCACGTGAGCACGCTGGTCTTGTAGACGCCGATCATCGGCTTCTGCTGCCGCGCGATGTCGAGCGTGATCGTGCCGGACACGGCGATGCAGAGATCGCTCCAGGCGATCGCGCCGTCAGTGCGGCCCGTGACCATGTGCAAGCCGCCCGGGAACACCTTGACCTTCTTCTTGACCAGCTTCGCAAGCTCGGGCCGTGCGGCGACGATCACGCCCCCCATCCCGGCGTGCAGGCCCTGGAGGTCGGCGTAGACGCTGACGAGGAGACGGATGTTGGCCTTCACCTCGTGCTCGCGCGATCCGGGAAAGAGCGCGACGCGGGGAGCTCCCTGCGGCAGGCCGTGCATGCGCGCGCGCAGCTCCGACTGGTCGAGCTTGCGGTTCATACGCGGATGGCCGATGAAGCGGGCCGGGATGCCGCGCTCGGTGAACCACTGCTCCTCGAACGGAAGCAGGCAGAGGACGAGATCGGTGAGACGCCGGAGCTTGGCGACGCGCCAGCGGCCCCACGCCCAGATCTGCGGCGCAACGAGGTGCACGACCCGCGCCCCCGTCTTCCGCATCTCCTTGCATATCGGGAAGTTCGCCGCGGGGGAGTCGACGGGCACGTGCACGAGGATGCGGTACTGGCGGGCCCATCGCCGGATCCGTGCGACCTCGCGCCGGACCGCCAGCGCCTTGCCGATCGCGTTGAGCCCCATCGCGCCGTCGTCGGCCGTCCGCTCGATCAGCTCCGCCCCGGCCTCGAGCATGTTCGGGCCGCCCCACGCATAGATCTTGAGATCGGGCAGGCGTTCGCGCAGCGCGCGGATCACCGGCGCAGCATGGGCGTCGCCGCTCGGCTCGAACGCGGTGAAGAGCACTGCCGGATGTTGATGACCGCCCACGTGACGCGTCGCGCTCGTCTTTCTGCGCCACCCGGCGCCGGGGAATAAGATACGCCCATGTCCCCGGAACTGCACACGACGAACGGCGAGGCGCCCGGACCGGCCCTGCGCAGCACGCTCTCCCCGGCCGCCCGGATCGTGATCGCGCTCCTGCTGCTGAGCCCGTTCGGCGTCGGCCTGCTCCGGCTCGGCCGGTCACCCGCGAGCGACGCGCTGGCCGCGGCGGGCGACCCCGGCCGTCCGCGGGCCGCGACGCCACGCCACGCGTCGGGCCTGCCGAAGCCGCTCCTGGGCTTCGCGATCAACGCCCACCACATCGGCAACCTGCCGATCTACCTCGACGGCGTCGACGAGATCGCCCGCCTGGGCGCCAACACGCTGATCGTCGTCACGCCCATGTACCAGAAGAAGGTTGACTCGACCCGCGTCCGCGTGCTCCGCCAGCGCTGCCCGACCGACGAGCAGCTCACGGCGATCCTCCGCCGCGCGAAGCAGCACGCGATGTCCACCGTCCTGATGCCGATCGTCCTCATCGAGGAGCCGGGCCCGAAGGACTGGCGCGGCCTGATCAATCCGACGGACTGGCAGGAGTGGTGGACCTCGTACGAACGCACGCTCGACCGCTTCGTCGATCTCGCGAGCCGCGAGGGCGTGGACCTGCTGTCGGTCGGCAGCGAGCTGAACACGACGGAGGACCAGGTAGACCGATGGCGCGGCGTCATCGCGCGGATCCGCGACCGATTCCCGGGCCGCATCACGTACTCGGCGAACTGGGATCGCTACGACCGCACGAAGATCTGGCCGCTGGTTGACGTCATGAGCGTCAGCGCCTACTTCGAGCTCGAGCGCGACCGGCCAGGCGCGCCGCAGCCCGATCTCGTCGCGGCGTGGTCGCCCATTCGCGCCGCGCTGCTTCGGACGGCGCGCGAGCACGGGAAGCCGCTCATGCTCAGCGAGGTCGGCTACCCGTCGCTGCCGTGGGCCAACGCGCACCCCTGGAACTACGTCGCCGACGGCAATCGCAGCGATCCCGCCGCACAGGCGCGGAGCTGGCGCGCCTTCTTCGAAGCGTGGCGCGACACGATCGCCGACCCGGGCTCCGCGGTCCTGGGATTCTGCGGCTACCGATGGGATCCCTACCACCGGGGCGAGAACGACGACACCGGCTACGGCATCCGCGGAAAGCCGGCGCACGAGGTGATCCGTGGGGGGATGCGGGCCATCCGGGAGACGGCGACGAAGACCCACGCGG
>CAZXBB010000293.1:0-9934 GCA_964638815.1 uncultured Isosphaeraceae bacterium | reverse complement strand
TCCCCGTTCCCGGTTCCCCATTCCGCCGGATTCGATGCCGTCCGGATCGACGAACTCAGGATGGGTCGAAAGTCTCCACCACCGTCGAGTCTGTGTGCCCCGGTCCTTGGCTCGGCAAGGGCCGGGTGGGATCGAAAGTCTCCACCACTGTCGAGTCGTCGGGCGCCGCCCGGCCTGTCAGAGCACCGGACCGGGGCACACGGAACTTCTTTGCCGCGACGAAAGGCAACGCCCTGGCTCTTCAACGCGCTGTCGGCCCGGATCGTTGATTGCGGAGGCGGGCCCGCGACGGGGAGCGATCAGGCCGCGGAGCGCCGGGCGTCACCCGCGTCGGCCTCCGCGCCGGCGACGAAGGGCGCATCGCGGTCATCATCGCCCGTGCCGCGCAGCCGGATCCCCGAGGTGAGCGTCTCGCAACGCTCGTCGAGTTCGGTTCGGGGCGCTTCGCGGGTCTCGTTCATGGCGGGCCTCATGCGGGGCGTCGTCCTCAGGGCATCGGCCCCGTCGCGGCGTGCCTTGAGGCGAACCGGCGGGATCCGGGACGCGTCGCTACACTTCCCCGTTTCCCGCCGTCCGGCGCCCGCGCGCCGTCGGGCCCCGAAGATGGAGATCCGCTTCGTGATCAATCGCCTCTCCTCGCCCCGCGCCGGCCGGGCCGCCGCGGCGCCGCTCCTCGTCGCGATGCTCGTTGTCGCCGGGCTCCTGCCCGGGTGCGGGAAAGGCGGCGCCGGAAGCCCGGCCGTCCCCACGGTCGATCTGGCCGGGGTCGAGCCGGCCCTCGCCGCCCGGATCGAGGAGCGGTCACGGGCCGTCGCCGCCGACCCGGACGACGCCGAAGCGTGGGGTCGCCTGGGCGTCGCCTTCGACGTTCACGGCTACACGCAGGAGGCGATCGCGTGCTACGAGCAGGCGGTCGCGCTGGACGACGCGGCCTTCCCGTGGCACTACCTCCTCGGATACGCGCTGCACGACACCGACGCGACGGCCGCGCTCGCGCATCTCGAGCGGGCCCGCGAGCTGCGCGACGATTACGCCCCGGTGCACTGCCTCATCGGACAGCTCCATGTCGAGGCGAACCGGATCGACGACGCCGACGACTCGTTCGCGCGCGCGCTCGCGCTCGACGACGACATGGCCGCCACGCTGCTGGGCCGGACCCGGGTGGCCCTCGCCCGCGAGGACCACGAGGCCGCGATGTTCTATCTCGAGCGGGCCGAGAAGCTCGAGCCGCGCGAGCTGGAGATGTACGCCCTGCTCGCCCGGGCCCACGAGATGGCGGGCAACCCCGGCCAGGCGCTGCGCTTCGCGACGGACGCAGGCGACGACTGGCAACGCGAGCCGATGGATGATCCCTTCCGCGACGAGCTCTGGCGCAGCGAGGGCGTCACGATGGAATGGCGGCACCGCCGCAGCAGCGAGTACGTCACGGCGAACGATGTCGGCAAGCTTGCCGCGGAATGGCAGGAGGCGATGCGCGAGGATCCCGCGTCGGCCGTCCCGCACGTCGAGCTCGGACGCGCCTACGGAGCGGTCGGGCAGTACGAGCTGGCGCTCGAGAGCTTCGAGAGCGCGATCGCGCTCGATCCGGCGAGCGCCGAGGCGCATTTCGGCCGCGGCGGCGCCCTCATCCTCCTCGGTCGCCGGGACGAGGGCTTCGAGGCGATCCGCACCGCGCTCGGGATCGACCCCCTGATCCGGGGCGCGCGGCGCACCCTCGCGAACGAAATGACCGCCGAAGGCGAGGTCGAGGCGGCGCTCGACGTCCTGCGCGCCGGCATCGAAGCCGCGCCCGACGACGCCGAAGCTCACTACGATCTCGGCACCGCTCTGCGCCGGCAGGGCCGGCGCGAGGAGGCGCTGGCGGCGCTCGACCGCGCCCTCGAGATCGATCCGGAGCTCACCCCCGCCACGTTCGAGCGCGCGATGATCCTCGGCGCCGAAGGCGACCTCGAGGCGGCCGTCGCGGGGTTCGAGAAGGCGGCGGCCGAGGCCCCGCGCATCGCCGGCTCGCACATGAATCTCGGCCAGGCGTATCTCGCGCTGGGGCGGACCGGCGCCGCCGTCGAGGCGTTCCGCCTCGGCGTCACGCTTCACCCCAACAGTCGTCCGCTGCTCCGGGCTCTCGCGTGGATCCATGCGACCAACCCTGACGAGCAGCACCGCAACGGCGACGTCGCCGTCCGGCTCGGACAGCAGGCGTGCGCCTTGAGCCGCTACAGCAATCCCACCGATCTCGACGTCCTCGCGGCCGCGTGCGCCGAGCGCGGCGACTGGGAGGTCGCCGATCGGTACGCGAGCAACGCCATCAAGCTGATGTCGGACCGTCTCGAGAAGGAGACCGATCCCGCGACCCGGCAGCAGATCGAGCAGCAGATGATGGAGGTCCAGCAGCGTCTGGAGGGGTACCTCGAGAAGCAGCCGTACCGCGACACGCGCTGACGACGCGCCGGCCCGGTCAGGTGACGTGTACGCCGACGATCAGCAGCTCGCTCGCCAGCGCGACCGCGCACACGCCGTAGACCCCCCGCTGCACGGCCGCCACCGCCTCCGGCGCGCGGCGACGGCACGTCGCGAGCGCCGCCGGCCACAGCAGCCCGGCGCTCCCGCCCACCGCGCACAGCGCCGCGAACCCCAGCGCCGGCGTGTCGGTGATCAGCTCGTACGGGCAATGGTGGTACGGGAGCCCCAACACGCGCGGCGCGACGGCGTCGATCCAGCTCCACTGGGTGATCACGAGATTGGCGAGGCCGAGCAGGCCGACGAGCCCGGCCGGCACCCAGTGCGTGGCCCGCCGGCGTCGCGCGAGCAGCGTCGCGACCGCGACGAGCGCCGCGCCGGCGATGAAGTACGCGCCGAGCGTCGCGGCGGGCGAGGCGTCGGCGAAGATCGCGAGCGGGCTGAGGTTGTCGGCGACCTGCGCCGCCTCCGTGTCGCGAAAGCGAGTGCAGCACGTCACCGGCCGGCTGACCTTCTCGCGCACGAGGTAGACCGCCTCCACGGCGCAGTCGGCGAGCACGACGGCCGCGAGCGGCACGGCGAGCGTGATCCGCGCCGGCAGCAGCGTCGGCCGTATCGAACGCCGGTCGACGAGCGCGAGCAGCCCCCACAGGCCGAGTCCGAAGAGCGCGACCGGCTTCAGCCACTGGACGGCGGCGACGAGCGGCGCATCGATGAGCGTGACGCCGAAGGAACACATGACGCCGTAGGCGGCGAGATCGGGCACGTAGCTGTCGAGCAGCGCGTAGAAGAACGGCCACGCGAGGAACCGCACGGCCGCGAGCACGGCGACGACGAGCGCGAGCAGGTGCGCCCGGTCGTCGAGGGCGTCGATCGCACGGGCGTCCGGATCGCGCGACGCCCGCCGGCTCGCCCCCAGGGCGCCCGACGCCACGATGCCCATGCCGAGCGCCAGCACGGCGCCGACACCGGCGAGGAAGAGGGCGACGACGGTGTGGACGTTGAGAATCATCGGGCGTCTCGATGGCCGAGGCTCGCGTCCTCGCGCGGGGCCGACGACGAGACACGCCCGTCCTCCACGGCGACGTGCCGGTCCGCCACGGCGACGAGCGCCGGATCGTGGGTCGCGATGACGAGCGTCGCGCCCGCCGCGCGGCGCTTTGCGAGCGCGTCCGCGATCACGGCGCCCGTCGCCGCGTCCACGTTGGAGGTCGGCTCGTCGGCGACGATCAGTTCCGGGTCGTCGATGACGGCGCGGGCGAACGCGACGCGCTGGAGCTCGCCCCCGGAGAGCTCGCGCGGCAGGCGATCGAGTACGGCATCGAGCCCGAGCCCGGCGAGCGCGCGCGCCGCGCGCTCGCGGCGCATCGCGGCGCCCACGCCGGCCGGGACCAGCCGGCTCGTCACGTTGCGCCATACGCTCAGGTGCTCGATGAAATGGAACGTCTGGAACACGATGCCGAGCCGGCGACGGCGGATCTCCGAGAGCGCCGATTCGGGTTCGCGCGTGACGTCGCGTCCGAACAGCCGGACCGTGCCCGCGTCCGGCCGGTCGAGCGTGGCGAGGATCTGGAGGAGCGTCGTCTTCCCGGCGCCGGAGCGGCCGGTGATTACCGTGAGTGAGGCCGCCGGGAAGCCCAGCGTCGTCGGCGCGAGCGCGAAGCCGGCGCCGTACCTCCGCGTGACCGACTCGAGGCGGGCGACTGGCTCGGCGCTCATCGCAGCACCTCCACCGGACGGGCGATCGCGGTGCGCCACGACGTGTAGGTGCTTCCCGTCATGGTGACCACGATGCTGAACATCAGCGCCAGCACGGGCGGCAGCGGCAGGAACCGCGCCGGGATGTGCATCGACGGGAACGCCGGCAGGTCCGCGATGAAGAAGCCGGCGATCAGCGGCGCCCGCAGCCCGCGCACCCACACGATCGCGAGAACCGTGGCCGCCGCCGCCGCGACGAGGCTCACGATGAAGCTCTCGAGCGCCACCATCTCGAGCACGTCAGCGGTGCGCCACCCGTCCGCTTTCAGCAGCCCGATCTCGCGCCGGCGCGGCGCATGGCCGAGCCACGTCATCACGGCAAAGGCCGGAATGGCGAGGACGATCACGACCGCGAACAGCACGACGAAGATGCCGGCGCGGATCGTCATGCCGCGCTGCACGTACCCCCTGACGATGTCACGCGTCTGCACGCGAAAGCGACGATCCATCCGCTCCACGGCGTCCGCCACCAGGGCCGCGTAGCCGGGGCGCGTCACGAGGCACACGTCGGAGTACGCCTCGTCCTCGCCGAAGACCGCGAGCGCCTCTGGCAGGTCGCACACGATCGCCTTGGCGCTCCACATCGAGCCGGTGGCCGCCACGATCCCGCTCACGCGGAAGACGCGGAACGAATCCCCCTCGAGCGCGAAGCTCGCGCCGACCGTCAGGTCGAGCGCGAGGGCGAGCTCGCGTCCGACCAGCACCTCCGCGCCCGACGCGGGAAGCGACCCCGCGACCGGAACGCCCGCGTCGCGCACCGCGTCGAGCGGCACGCCGATGACGACGGACACCTCGCCGCCGATCGGGATCCGGCCCACGACGCGCGGCACGGCGCGGACGACGCCGGGGATGCCGGCGAGCGCGTCGAGCCGGTCCGCCGGGACCGGCGTCTCGCGTCCGAACCGGTCCCACGTCACGTAGACGTCCGCCCCCGCCCGCACCGCCGCGAGCGCTTCGGCGCGCACGCCCTCGCTGATCGCGACACCGGCCAGAAGCAGGGTCAGCCCCGCGACAAGGCACGTCGCGGCGAGCCCGTAGGCCGCGCGATTGCCGGCCACGTTCTCGGCGGCCGCGAGCAGCAGGTTCAGGTGGCGGGCGAGCATGGGGTCACCGCAGCGGAGGCAGGTCGGCGACACGCGTTCCGTGTCCGGGGTTCGGGCACGGCAGCCCCGGGATCGGCCAGAGCTCGTTCTCGCACGCGCTCTCCGCCCGGGCGTCGAACGTGAAGAATCCCTGCGCGACGGAGACCGACGGGCCGAGCCCCACGCCGCCGGTCGCGCGCTGGAACGCATCATCGGCCGTCGCCGGCGGCCACGCCGTGCCCGCCGCCGCCCCGGCGACGAGCGCACCGGTCCCCGCGAGCAGGATGACGCCCCTAGCCCGCATTATGCACCAAGCGAACCGTCCGGCGGACGATCCGAACGCGTGGTCGCGCGTTCGAGGCTTGATGTGGTGTCAAACACGTCGGCGCCTCGCCCGAGCGACCACGCGATCGGCTTGTCGCGCCGGTTCGTCGCGACGGTTGCGCATCGCACGTTCGTGGACGGGCGGGGAATCATCGTTTCACTCCGGGATTGGCTGTGTATTCCAGGACCCACCGGCTCGCTTCATGCATCATGCGGGCTACTCCTGCGCAACGTCGATGACCTGGTTCAGCGGCGGCCCTTCGACGATCTGCGGCGCTCCGCCTCCGGGCCACACGATCTCCACGCGATCGACACTGCCGACCGGACCGATCGCGACGTGCACGACCGCGCTGTTCTGCGTGAGGTAGCCCTGAGCGTTGTGCTGCTGCCGGTACCAGCGCCGGTCCCCCGCCACCACCGTGACGCGCGCCCCGACCGCGTCGCGCGCGCCCTTCGTGCCCCGCAGCCGCAGGAGCACGGCATTGACGCCCGTCGCGTCGTTGCGCAGGAGATACGGCTCGTGGTTGAAGTTGTTGACGACGATGTCGAGATCGCCGTCGCCGTCGAAGTCGGCCGTCGCCGCGGTGCGCGAGCTGCGCGTGAATGCCTCGCCGCGGATCTCGGCGCCGGCGATCGACTTCCCGAGCGCGGGCGGCTCGATGCCGGCCTCCGCGGCGCACTCGATGAACGTGCCGTCGCCCGCGTTGACCAGCAGGTGATTCGGCCAGTAGAAGAAGGGAAAGCCCATGCCCGAGGGCACGAAGAGGTCCTCGTGGCCGTCGCCGTTGTAGTCGCCGGACGTGATCCCCCACGGCCACCAGTTCTCGAGCCCCGCCTCGTTCGAGCGCTCGGTGAACGTGCCGTCGCCGTCATTCTCGAAGTACGTGTTCCCGAAGAGCGCCGCCGACGCGTAGGAGTCCTCCGGGCGCCTGATCGGCTTCCCCCCGGCGACGCTGGTCCCGAGGGGGGTGTTGTACTTCGCGCCGGGCTGCTGCACCTGCTCGGGCGCGTCCTGGTCCGCCCACATGTCCGAGTGCATGTCGACGACGTAGAGATCCGGATACTCGTCGCCGTTGCCGTTGAAGAACTTCGCGCCCATGCCGCCCCAGCTCGTGTAGCCGAGCGACTCCTTCGTGATCTCGGTGAAGGTCCCGTTCCCCTCGTTCCGGAAGAGGTGGTTGGTGCCGAACATGTTCGACGTGTAGAGGTCCACGTCGCCGTCCAGGTCGATGTCGGCCGTCGCCACGTCGCCGTTCCACTCGCCCGAGTCGATCCCCGCCTCGCGCGTCACGTCGGTGAACGTGCCGTCGCCCTCGTTGCGGTAGAGGATGTCCGGCTCGCCGGGATTGCGCTGGTCCGGCGCGCGGGCGAGCGTCGGGAACGGCAGCGCCTCGCCCGTGAAGAAGTAATCCGCCTCGTGGCTGATCGTCTCCCTGGTGAACTTGCCGATGTTGCAGAGGTAGAGGTCGAGATCGCCGTCGAGGTCGTAGTCGAGCCACGTCGCGGCGCTCGAGTGGCCGTTGTAGCCGACTTTCGCGGTCTCGGTCACCTCCTCGAAGTTCGCGTCGCCGTCGTTGCGGAAGAGGTGGTTGCCGCCTCGGTAGGTCGTCACGTAGAGGTCCTGGTCGCCGTCGTCGTCGTAGTCGCCGAATGCGCCGCCGACGCTCAGCGCGCGGCTCACCGCCACGCCAGATCGTGCCGTGATGTCCTCGAACCGGAAGCTGCCGCGGTTGAGATAGAGCGCGTTGTCGCCCAGAAAGTTCAGGAAGTAGATGTCGTCGCGCCCGTCGCCGTTGACGTCGGCCACGTAGACGCCGCTGCCGTGATCGTACGGGTTGATGCGATAGGTGCTGCCGGTCTCGCTGTCGAGGAACCGGTGCCGGAAGGTGATGCCCGAGTCAGCGAGGACGTCGGTGAAGTGCGGCAGCTCGACGCGGGCGGTCCCCGCGGGCTTCGGCCCGCCCGGGCCCGCGGCCGCGTCACCGGGGTCGGAGGGCGTTTCATTGCAGCCGGCGAGGGCGGCGCAGGCGAAGAGAATGGCGAGCGCCTCTCGGAGATATCGCATGGGGATGAGGGTCCTTACTGGTCGTCGTCGGGCGGCGACGACGGGGCGCTGCCGACGCCGATCGCGAGGGGGTTTGGCACGCGGATGCCATCATATCGGGTCATGTGCCCGAGCGCGTCGGCCCAGCTCGCGAACACGTGCGTGCGGTCCTGCCGCGACGCGACGGTGACGACGCTGCTCTCGACGAAGCAGGCCGTTGTCGCATCGAGCGGCCGCCCCGTGATTTCGTCCCGCACCTGCCAGTACGCGTCCGCGGGAACGTCGGGCCACTCGCTCGCGCAGCGGACGCAGCAGAAACGCCCGGTGACGCGCCCGTCGAGCATCAGGTCAACCGCGTACACCGGCTCGATGCGATTGCCGTCCAGGCCGCACCGATCGGATCGCGTCCGCGAGGCGTGCCACCGGCTGTAGAGCGCGAGCGCGAGGACGACCGCGAACCAGATGACGAGCCGCTTCGACGACACGACTCATCGTAGCCGCCGGCAGCCCGTTGAAGAGCTGCAACGCCGCCTGGGCACGATCGTTTCCACTGTGGACGACGAGAAGCATGCACTCACGGAACGCCCCAGTTCTTCAACGGGCTGCTAGACTCTCAGCCATGGCTCGCCCCCGACCCTGTCCGGACCCCTGCAACGTGCTGCTCATCGGAGGCGGCGGACGCGAGCACGCGCTGGCCTGGAAGATGAGGCAGTCGCCGCGTCTCGGCGCGCTGTGGCTCTCCGACGTCGCGAACGCGGGACTGGCCGCGCTCGGCACGCCATGCCCCGCCGAGGTGACGACGCGCGGCCTCTTCCACTACCGGCGCTGGTGCGACAGGAACGACATCCACCTCGTCGTCGTCGGTCCCGAGACGCCGCTCGCCGACGGCCTCGCCGATCAGCTCGCCACCGCAACACGGCTCGTCTTCGGACCGAGCCGGGCGGCGGCCCAGATCGAGGCCGACAAGGCGTTCGCCAAGGAGATCATGCGGCAGGGCAGCGTGCCGACGTGCGAGTCCCGGACGTTCGACCGCCACGAGGCCGCCCGCGAGTACCTGACGGCGCACGACGAGGCGTGCGTGGTCAAGGCCGCGGGGCTCGCCGCCGGCAAGGGCGTGATCGTGTGCGAGACCCAGGCCGAGGCGCTCGACGCGATCGACCGGTTCATGGTGCGACGCGAGTTCGGCGACGCCGGCCGCCGCGTCCTGATCGAGGAGAAGCTGGTCGGGCAGGAGGTCTCCGTGCTCGGGCTCGTTGACGGGCGCACCATCTGGCTGCTCGACCCGGCGCAGGACCACAAGCAGCTCGAGGAGGGCGACCGCGGCCCCAACACCGGCGGCATGGGCGCGTACTGTCCCACCCCGGTGATCGACCTCGACACGCTCGGCACGATCGAACGCGAGATCTTCGTCCCCACGATCGACGCCTTGCGTCGCGAGAACATCGAGTACCACGGCGTGCTCTACGCGGGCCTGATGCTGACGCCGGGCGGCCCCAAGGTGCTCGAGTTCAACTGCCGCTTCGGCGATCCCGAGTGCCAGCCGCTGATGGCGCGGCTGGAGGGAGATCTCGTCGAGCTCTGCTGGGCGACCGCCGCCGGCACGCTCGACGACCAGGCGATCGCGTTCGACGACCGCGTCGCGTGCTGCGTCGTAATGTGCAGCGGCGGCTACCCGGGCGATTACGTCAAGGGCAAACCGATCACCGGCATCGAGGACGCCGAGGCGCTGGGCGGCGATGGCCGGGAAGTGATCGTCTTCCACGCGGGCACGAAGCGCGAAGCCGACGGTACGCTCGTCACGAACGGCGGCCGTGTGCTGGGCGTGACCGCGCTCGCCGAGGACCTGCGCACCGCCCGCGACCTCGCGAACGCGGCATGCGCGAAGATCCGCTTCGAGGGGGCGCATTTCCGCCGGGACATCGGGGACCGGGTGCTGCGCGCGCCGGCGGCGCGCGCCCGTTGAAGCGCCGGGTTGCCTGAGCGCGATGGTCTTCGTCGTGACGTCGGTCAGCCGGACCGGGTCGAGCGTCGTTCCGCCGATCCGCCCGCCCGCCAGAGCGAGCGCGAAGTTCCATCGCCAGAGCAGGGATCCGAGCCACGGCGCGTCATCGATCGGGTAGCCGTCCGGCGGGGGTACTGGAACGGGGCGTGCCCCATCCGTGGGACCGACGTCGGGGCGGTTTCCGGACGACGGTACGCGATCACCGGGGCGATTGCAGAATACGCCGCCGCCTGCGAAAGTGCGTCCCGGGCGGGGGTGACCCGCCCC
>CAZXBB010000292.1:0-12452 GCA_964638815.1 uncultured Isosphaeraceae bacterium | reverse complement strand
CGGCACGGCGACATGCGTCGCCATACGTCGAAATGCGGGCGAGAGGACTCGAACCTCCACGGGTTTTACCCCACTGGAACCTAAATCCAGCGCGTCTGCCAGTTCCGCCACGCCCGCAGGGATGCAGCTGCCGGTAGGATTATTGTATTGACGCAGGCTGCGTCGAAGAGGTGCTCAGTGCTGCGGTCACGGGTCCCCGCTCCAGGAGCCCGGGCTTCAGGAGTCGGAGCATCAGGAGTCGGAACATGAAGTTCAGCCATTTTGCCGGTACCTCGCTCGTTCCGCTGTTGAGCCGCCTCGTCCTGGCGCTCGCGTTCGTGCCGGCCGGGTACAACAAGCTCATGCGCGACAAGGTCTTCTCCCCGCAGCAGGCCGAGACGCTGCGGTCGCTTGGCGTGAGCGTGGTCGAGGTGACGCCGGGCGGCGGGCCGACCGCGGCCGGGCACCCGACGATCGTATTCGCCCGCATCCAGGACACGCCCGAGGAGGAGAGCGGCACCGCGGAGACCGGAGCGGACCAGGACGACGGCGCCGCGGACGCAGACGCCCCGGCGACGGGCGACGAGCCCGCGCCCGATCCGGCGGCAGCGCCGACCGGCCCGGGTCGGTCGCAGACGCCGACGCAGACGCCAGCGCAGACGCCGCCGACGCCGGCCGGCGGGGAGGTCACCGCGAAGGGCGTCCACGGCATCACGCTCATGTGTCACGCGAACAACTGGCCCATGCCGACGCTCATGGCGTACATGGCCGGGGTCACCGAGCTGCTCGGCGGGGCGCTCGTGCTCGTCGGGTTCCTGACCCGGATCTGGGCGCTCGGCCTCGCATTCACGATGGTGGTGGCGTTCTACTTCGTCTCGGTGGGCTACAACAACGTGTTCGGGGACAACCCGTTCGACTTCGCCCTGGAAAAGGGCCCGGAGTTCAACACCGCGATCGTCCAGCTCGCGCTGTTCGTGCTCTCCTTCGGCCTGGTGATGACGGGGGCGGGAGCGGTCAGCCTCGACCGGATGCTCTTCGGCGGCGGTCGCCGCAAGAAGAAGAGCGAGCTCGAGATCGAGTACGAGGACGTGGACCGCAGCTCCAGACGGGCGCTCTGATCCCGGATCGGAGCCTCCGCCGTCTCCTCCCCCCCAGGAGGCGCAAAAAGAAACGCTCACCGTGAAAACGCCGAAGCCCGGCGTTCGCGGTGATCGACTACATATGCTTCTGTCTTCGCGTCGATGGAGCGTCCTTCGCGTGGATGGAGCGTCACGCCGTGCCCGATGACCCGAGCAAGACCAGCCGACTTTCCGGTGGCGAGGGCGACGACGCCGATCCGGCGGCTTCCGGCCGGCCCGGTCCCGCGGACATCGCCGCGCAGCTCGCGGCCCTTGGCGTCGAAACGGAGACGGAGCGGGCCGTCCGGCGCATCGTGCCCTGGGTGGTCTCGCTCGGCATCCACGTGGCCCTTGTCCTGCTCGGCTTCCTCCTGACGTGGACCGTCGTCATGCTCCAGGACGACAAGGAGCCCGTCCTCATCGTCGCGGATTTCAACGCCACGCGTTACGAGCCGCTCGCGCGTCTGGACGTCGAGAAGCAGCTTCTCACGCAGGAGCTCGTGCAGGATCGCATCGAGACCGAGACGATGGAGGACCGGCTCGACGACCGGCCTGAGATCGAGATCGACCCGATCGAGCTCATGTCCGGCGCGCCGACGGACGCCGCGCTCGCAAGGTTCGCGCCGGACGAAGCCGAGGCGTCGGCCTCGTTCGTGGGCCTGACGAGCACGAATGCGCGCCGGATCGTCTACGTCATCGACGCGTCGGGCTCGATGATCCCGTGGCTCCCGTTCGTCGTCGAGGAGCTCGCGCGGTCGCTCGACGGTCTCGCGTCGAGCCAGGAGTTCAAGGTGATCTTCTTCTCGCGCAACGAGGCCATCGTGGTCCCGCCGCCGACGCGCATGAGCTCGGCCACGGACGCCGAGAAGCAGCGCGTCCTCGCGTGGATCGACGACAACGTCATCCCGGCCGGTCTCTCCAACCCGCTCCCCGCGATCGATCGCGCGCTCGGCTTCGAGCCCGACGCGATCTTCCTGCTCAGCTCGAACATCACGGGCTCAGGTGAGTACGAGATCGACAAGGCGGATCTTCTCCGCCTGCTGGACCAGCTCAATCCCGTGGACGACGACACCGGCCGCCGCACGACGCAGATCAACTGCGTGCAGTTCCTCGACCCGGACGAGAAGCTCCAGACGCTGCGCGAGATCGCGCGTCTGCACGGCGGCCCGAAGGGGTACAAGTTCCTCGATCGCGAGGAGCTCGGGCTCAAGGCGCCATGATCGGCCCGGGCGTCGCCATCCCGAGGCTCCTCGCCAGGATCGCGATCGCGGCGGCGCTCCTCGCGTCGTCCCGTGCGGCGACCGCCGACACGGTGACGCTCCGCGGCTCGGCGATCCCGCTGCGGAGCTGCGTCGTGCAGGATCTCAAGTCCGGACGCCTCTACTTCCGCGGCGGCGGGAACCTGAGGCAGCACCGCGAGATCGACGAGGTCGTCGCCCTCGGCTTCACCGGGCTCCCCGCGCTCGACGAAGCCGAGCGCCTGCTCCGCGAGAACGATCTCGACGGCGGTCTCGCGAAGATGCTCGAGGCGCTGGTCGCCGCCGACGCCGAAGTCGAGCGCCTGTGGATTCACATCCGCCTCGCGCAGATCCACGATCAGAGGAACGAGCTCGTCCCCGCCGCGGGGCACGCGGCCGCGGTGTTCCTCCTGCGTGACGAGGCGTACTGGCAGCGGCTCGCGCCGCGGAGCACGAACACCTGGGCGTCGTACCCTGCGGCGGTCGAGGCGATGACGCGACTGGAGGAAGCGAAGCGGTCGGTGCGGAATCGCAGCCTTCTGCGCGTTGTCGGGCGGCTGATCGCGACGATCGCGCCGGTGCGCGACGCCCTCGCGGGGACCTGGGAGGGCGGAGCGGTCGCGCCCGGCACGACCGAGTCCGGATTCCTCATCGACCGGATCCGCGCCGGCGAAGCGCGGCCCGAGATGCCGGTGCTCATCGAGGCGCCGGACGACCTGCTGCCGGCGCCGACGGCGCCGGAGCTTCCGCCGGCCGGCGGGGGACCGGCGCGCGTGGGGACACGCTCACCGGTGCCGGCGCCGGAGCGGGCGCGGCCGCCGTCGTCGCCGACCGGATCGCGCGCACCGGAGCCCGGTTCCGCATCCGACGATCCCGACGCCGTTGACGCCGCGCTCGCGGCGGGACGCGAGGCCGAGGCGCTCGCGATGTGCGAGCGCATCGCGGCGCGCCCGGGCGACCGCGACCTCGATCGCTTCCTGCACCAGTACGGGCGGACGCTGCGGGCCGCCGATCGCCCCGGGGACGCGGCCGTGATGTTCATGCGGGTCGTCGTGCTGTTCGACGAGTCGCCCTACGCCGTGTCGGCGCTGCTCGACACGGCGGTCATCTGCCGCGACACCTTTGCGAACGCGGCAGCCGCCGCGCGGCTCACCCGCCGCGCGATCGACCTCGCCGAGGGTCGGGCAGACGCGGCGGGCGCGCGGAGGGGCCGCGAGATTCTGGCTACGCTCGGCGCGGGGAAGAACCGATGAAGGGAGATCGACGAGGCATGCAAAGACCAATCCGCCATCTGCTCGTGCTCTGCGTCGCCGCGGGCGTCATCGCGGCCGCCGGCGCCGTGGTCGCGCAGGACAACGCATTTGACATCGGCGCCAACACCGAAACCGGCGCGCCGGCAGCCGCGTTGGACACCGACACCCCGGACGCGCCAACCGCCGCGTCATCGGACGGCGGCAGCTTCGCCTCGGCGTTCTTCATCTCGCGCAAGATGCGACCGGGCAGCGACGAGAAGGAGGTCGAGATCCTCGGCAGCCTCATCATCTGGTTCCTCCTGCTGCTCTCGATGGGATCGATCGGGCTCATCGGGTTCATGGCGCTGACCAACCAGCGCAAGAGCATCATCCCGGTGGGGGTCGTGGAGGAGGCGCGCCGGCTGCTCTCCGAGGGGCAGTATCGCGAAGCCTTCGATCTCACGAAGCGCGAGCACAGCTTCTTCAGCCAGGTGCTCGCGGCGGCGCTGCGCGAGGCGAGTCACGGTTTCTCCGCCATGATCCGCGCGCTGGAGCAGACCTCCGACGAGCTGACGACCGAGCGTCTGCGCCGGATCGAGTACCTGAACGTGCTGGGGCAGGTGAGCCCGATGATCGGCCTGTTCGGCACCGTCTACGGCATGATCCTCGCGTTCCAGGCGATCGTCGTCGCGGGAGGCAACGCCGACCCGGTGCTGCTCGCCGGCGGCATCGGCACGGCGTTGACCACGACGTTCTGGGGACTCGTCGTCGCCATCCCCGCACTGACCGGCTACGCGATCGTCCGCAACCGGATCGACGCGATCACGGCGGAGGCGACGCTCATCGCCGAAGAGATGGTCAACCAGTTCCGGCCGAAGCAGGCCGGTCGCTCCGCCGCCGCGCCGAAGCTTGCCAAGACGAGCTGAGCGAGCATGTCCCGGATCCACCGCCGCAACACGACCGAGCTCAACTCGAACCTCACGTCCATGATCGACGTGACGTTCCTGCTCATCGTCTTCTTCGTGCTCGTGTCGCAGATCGTTGAGGTCGAGAACGTTGACCTCAAACTGCCCGAGCTCGAGGACCCGGCGTCGGCCCTTCCCGATGACGAGCAGCGCTCCGTCATCAGCATCGTCCCCGGCTTCGAGGGTCACGCGCTCGAGTACCGCGTGGGCTCCCGGGCGTTCCCGGTGGGCGACGAAGGCGCCGAGGCGCTGACGCAGCACCTCGCCGGCCTGTTGCGCGCGAACCCGTCCCTTCGCGTCAACCTCCGCGCCGACCAGCACACGCACTACCGGTTCGTGCAGCCCGCGCTCGAGGCCGTCGCCGCCGCCGCACGACGCGTCGATGACCACCCGACGACGCCGCACCTGAATCTCGTCGTACTCCGCGAGGACTGACCCGTTGCCGCACGACGAGCACGACATCCAGCGCTCGCTTCAGCGTCCGCCCGCCGACCGGGAGGATCAGCAGGTCATCGCGCACACGACTTCGCGGCAGCGGCGCGGCCGGGCGCGACCGCGCATCACGCTGAACCTCACGGCGATGATCGATGTGACCTTCCTGCTGCTGGTCTACTTCATGGTGGCGACGCAGTTCCGCCTCGGGGAGGAGGTGTATCGCCTCGACCTGCCCGACCGCACCGGGGCCGCCGCCGCCGATCCGTTCGAGCTCGACGACGAGCCGCTCCGTGTGAAGGTGGCCTCCACCGGTTCCGGCCCCGGCGGCTACTCGCTGCGTCTCGACGGTCCGTACCGTCAGCCGGAGACGTTCGGGCAACTCCGCATCTTCCTCGAGCGACGCCGGATCCACCCGGGCGGCGTCGGTGGGCTGTTCATGCCCGACCATCCGATCATCATCGAGCCGACGAGCACCGCGCAGTGGCAGCACGCGCTCGAGGCTTTCAACGCGGCCGCGACGGCCGAGTACACGAACGTGACGCTGGGGAAGCCGGGTTGATGCGGGCGACGAAGCGACGGAGCGACGCGGCGACGAAGCGCTCGGGGGCGGCCCCCGGCCGCGCGATCCGCTCGTCGCTTCTGCGTGTCGCTCCTTCGCTTCTCGTCCTGGCTCTCTCGGCCTCCGCGCTCGGGCAGACGCTGGAGGAGCGGCTCGACGAAGACGAGTTCCTCCGCGGTCTCGTCGAGCTCGACGTGCCGGAGGTGCTCGATCACTACATCGAGACGCATCGGCCCGGGGACTCCGCCCGGCTCGCGCAACTGCGGGTCGCCCGGGAGGCCCGGCTCATGCGGGCGGCGCGGCCGGGCTCCGACGAGCGCGAGGAGGCGCTCGGGCGGGTCCTCGAGCTGCGGGCGGAACAGATCCGGCTCCATCCGGACCATGCGCACCGCGCGCTCTGGATGGCCGACCAGGCGTCCGACCTGCTGCTCGAGATGCTGCCGATCCGCGCGTCCGGGCTCTCGACCCTCTTCGGCGTTCCGTCGCCCGACCAGCGGGAGCGCGCGGAGCACGTGGCGGGTCGCATGAACGCGCTCATGAGCCAGGCCGAGCTCGAGATCGAGCGGACGATCCACGACATCGAAACGAGCCCCGGGTACCGGGACGACGACGAGCTGCGCCGTCGGCGACGGCGTCTCGTGCGCGACGAGCGGGATCGGCGCATCCCGTTCCTGCGCGGCGTGGCCGCGTGCCTGTTCGCGGAGATCGGCGCGCGCTCGGACGGCGAACGTGCCGAGCATCACGCGATCGCGGTGCAGATGCTCGAGCCGCTGACGAGCTCCTTGTCCGGATCGCCGGCGCGCCGCGCCGCCCTCTACTGCGGGCTCGCGATGGTGCGCCGCGGCGACTACGACGCCGCGGAGAGGCTGCTCACCGGCATCCCGAACGACACGGAGGCGACGTCGCCGGACAAGTTCGCCGCCCGCGCGACCCTCAGCCTCCTGCGGGCGGGGCGCGACGGACCCGCGGCGGGGCTCGCGGCGATCGAGGCCGTCACCCCGCACTACGCCGGCGCGGACGAGCTCTTCTATCGCGTGCTCCTGGCCGATCAGCGGTACCTGCTCCGGACGGGGATGACGCGCGGGGCGCGAACGTCCGCGCGCGACCATCCGGTCAACGTCTACGTCGAGCTTTTGGAGCGCGAGCGGGACGTGCCGCGGGAGACGATCCGCGCGATCGTTCTCGAAAGGATCGCCGACGCGGTCGAGACGACGAACGATCTGCGCGAGCTCCCCGCGATTGCGACGATCGCCCGCGCCGAGCGCCTCGCGCGGGAGGATCGCGGCCCCGAGGCGATCATGCTCTACGAGCAGGCGTTGACGCGTGACGACCTCGACGCGGCGGACCGCGCGTCGGCGCTCTTCGGCCTGGGCCGGTCCCTGCACGCGATGAACCGGCCGGGCGCGGCCGCCCGCCGGTTCCTCCAGGTCGCCGTCGAGCATGCCGGCGATTGGCAGGCGGATCGCGCGGTCGAGCTCGCGGCGTCGATCCTGCACGGGCTCCGCCGCAGGCACCCGGACGACGATCGCGTGCGAACGGCGTTCGATCAGTGCCTGGACACGCTGTTCAGGGCATACCAGCACCTGCCGACGATCGGACACTGGCACTACGTGGCCGGCGAGGCGGCGCTCGCCGCCGGCGACCCGGAGGGCGCGGCCGCGCACTTCGCCCGGATCGGACCGGAGGACCCGGAACACCTCGACGCCGTCTTCATGGGCGTCAACCTGCGCCGGGCGGCGACCATGGCCGGCGATGCGACCGACGCGCGGCGCGCGCACGAGACACTGATCGACGCGGCGCAGCGGGCGCAGGAGATCATCGAACAGGCGCTGCCCGGCGCGGACGCGGACCGCCGGCACGATCTCGAATACTACGTCGCCCACCTGCGCGTCTTCCGAGCGCAGTCGCTCCTGGCGATCGATGAGCCGGCTCGGGCCGTCGACGTCCTGATCGGGATCGAGCGTCAGCCGGGCGTTGACGGGGCGTCCCTCGCCGCCGCGCTGCGTGTGCGGATCGACGCGTACCACGATACGGGGCGCGCGGGCGACGCGCGCGGGGAGATCCTCCGCTTCATGGCGGCGGCTCCGGACCAGTCGGGCGCCGTGCTCGATTCGATGCTCGACCTCACGCTCCGTGACGTCGAGACGCTTCTCGCGCAGGGACGCGACGACGAGGCGCGCGAGTGGGCGCGCGAGGAAGGCGTCCCGCTCGCGTCGCTGCTCCGGGAGTGGCTCGCGTCACACGCGACGCCGCCGGACGTTCGCGACCGGTACCTGACGCAGATTGCCACGATGGACTGCCTGGGCGGGCGTTTCGAGGAGGCGCTCGCGATCTTCAACCGGCTCGCCGCCGCGCACCCGGACACCGTCGAGATCCTCTTCGGCCGCGCGGAGTGTCTGTACGGTCTCGGGGGCGACGGGCTTGCCGACGCCATGGCCATCTACAAGCGTCTCGCCGCCGGCGGTCCGGGGATCGGCGCCGCGTACTACTGGCAGTCGCAGCTCCGCATGCTCCTCGTGCTCGACCGCGTCGGCAGGAACACCGACCAGATCGTTCCGCGCATCAACCGCCTGCGCACGGGAGACGAGGACCTGGGGGGTCCGCGCTTCCGGCGCCAGTTCGAGCGGCTGGCCAACAAGCATTCGTAGCCCGCGCACGGAGCGAGCCGCGGGAGCGCCCCCGATCAGGGGCCGGGCCTACTTGAGCAGCCGCAGCTCATCGCGCAGGATGGCCGCAAGCTCGTAGTTCTCGGCGTCGAGCGCCGACCGGAGTCGTTCCTCCAGCTCCACACGCTGGCTGGCCGGCAGACGCGGCACCAGCGCGTCGCGCATGCCGCGGAGGAGCTGGGCGTCGTTGGAGCGCTCGAAGTCGGCGCCGCGACCGCCCTCCTCGTACACCGTCCGGATCTCGTGCAGACCTTCGTCGATCAGCGCGAGCGCCTGCCTGGGCTCCTTCGCGGTGAGGGCGATCTCCGCCTGCGCGCGCGTGCGCATCATGATGACGTGGGGCCGGAACTGCTCGAGCAACGATCGATCGACGTCGGACGCCGCGTAGTTCCGGCAGAGCTCGAAGACCCGCAGGTTACGGGACGTGTCGCGCACCACGCGCTCGAAATCCGCGAGCGCGAACAGCGCGACGTAGCGGTGGTAGTAGTGCACCGCCTCTTCCCGCAGCGCCCGGCACTCCTCCGAGGAGATGATGAACCCGGTGGACGTCTCGGATTCCCGGACGTAGCGGTCGAGGCGGTCGAGCTGGTAGTCGAGCAGCGACTCGAACCCCTCCGGACGGGCACCGTCCGGACGCCCGTCGCATTCCATCTGGAGCACCCCGAGATCGACGCGCACCTGGATCTTCGCTCTGCCGTCGTCGCCGACGATACGACGGGCGTTGATGCGTCCCGCGTCGTACGGCCAGCTCGTCAGGAATGTCGTGAGGTCCTTCTGACTCATAATCGGCGCTGTCGATCCTGCCCACCTTGCGCAGCTCAGCATATATCGGCACGGCGACGCCGCGGGCGCCGGGGTCCTTCGACGCCGTCCCGCCCTCAAGCGGCCCGCGGATAAGGCCGAAGGAACACTGCGCGCTGCGGCCCGAGGATGCCGGTTGCGTCGCACGTCCCAGACGCGGGCGGAGGGGTGAGGCCCCGGTGCGAACCCAGCGGAACAGGTCGTTTCCACCGTCCGAATACAGAGGCGGAGAGAGGGAGCGCGTCGGCTGCGTCCGATGCGGGCCGGAGCGCCTCGTCCCGCTGATCTCTCCCGGTGAAGGGCTCTCATGGCGCGATCAGGTGTTCAAACCGACCTCCAGCTCTACCTGAGGCAGATCAACGAGGTCGCACTCCTGACCGCCGAGGAAGAGAAGATCCTCGGATGGCGCGTGATCAACGACAACGATCACGAGGCCAAGGATCGGATGATCAAGGCCAACCTGCGGCTCGTCGTCTCCATCGGTAAGAACTACGTGCACCGCGGGCTCCCGCTGTCGGACCTGATCGAGGAGGGGAACATCGGCCTCATTCGCGCGGTAGAGGGGTTCGACCCGGCGCAGGGGGCGCGGTTCTCGACGTACGCCTCGTGGTGGATCAAGCAGGCGATCAAGCGCACGCTGATCAACGCCGTGCAGCCCATCCACATCCCGGCGTACATGGTCGAATTGATCGCGCGGTGGAAGGAGGCGTCGCGTCGCCTCGAGGACGAGCTCGGACGCCCGCCGAACAACCAGGAGCTGGCGAACGCCATGGAGGTGCCGCCGAAGAAGCTCCAGATCATCCGCCGCGCGATGAAGGCATTTCATTCGCCGCCGCAGGCGCCGACGGGTGAGGACGGCGAAGCCATCGACTTCGCCGACCTCTTCGTTGACGGTCGCCAGGACGCGCCGGACG
Organism: uncultured Isosphaeraceae bacterium; assembly: GCA_964638815.1. Classification (GTDB taxonomy): domain Bacteria; phylum Planctomycetota; class Phycisphaerae; order Phycisphaerales; family SM1A02; genus CAZXBB01. The sequence goes on along the minus strand of CAZXBB010000292.1, from coordinate 2,545 downwards.
AGACGATCGGGCGCAGCGACGAGTTCCAGACGATCCTCAAGCTCCTCGACGCCATCGACGAGCGGGACGCGCGCGTCCTTCGCCTGCGTTTCGGTCTCGAAGGCCAGGAGCCGCTGACACTGAAGCAGATCGGCCACGAGGTCGGGCTCACGCGCGAACGCGTGCGCCAGATCGAGGTCGACGCGCTCCGGCGTCTCCAGAGTCACCTGATGGACGATCGCCCGAGCCGCTTCTACCGCACCGAAGGCGAAGCGCGTCCCGCGACGCGGCGGTCCCGGCCGCGCAAGGGGCGCAAGGCGAGCTGACGCGTTCCGCGGCGACGGGCGGGCGACGGGCGGGCGAAGAGCGCGCGACGAGCGCGCGACGGGCAGGAGAGGCTCGGGATCCGGCGCTTAGCCCGCCTTGTAGAAGGGAAGCGTCACCACTTCCGCCGCGACGCGCTGTCGGCCCAGGTCAACCTCGACCGAGCCGCCCGCGTCCGCGTGCGCCGCGTCCACGTACGCCATCGCGATGGACTTCTCCAGCGTCGGGCTCAGGCATCCACTCGTGACCTCGCCGATCGTCGCGTCCGCCGTCACGACGGGCATGTGCTGCCGCGCCGCGCGACGGCCCTCGAGAACGAGTCCGACGAGACGGCGCGTCGGTCCGTTCGCGGCGATCGTGCGGAGGGCGTCCTGGCCGATGAACGAGCCGATCTCCGGATCGTCGTCACCCTTGGTCAGCTTCACCGCAAAGTCCAGGCCGGCCGAGATCGGGTCGTGGTCCTCGTCGATCTCGTGCCCGTAAAGCGCCATGCCCGCTTCCAGACGCAGGCTGTCGCGCGCGCCGAGACCCGCCGGCTTCAGCGCGTCGAGTGCGGACAAGTCCTTCACGAGCATCTTCATCGCCATCTTCGCGATCATGCCGTCCGTGCGGAAGATCACCTCGACCCCGTCCTCGCCGGTGTAGCCGGTGCGCGAGACCATGACGTCGAGTCCGAGGATGCTCTTCGTTGTGAAGCGGTATCGCTTCAGCTCCGGGATCTCGTTCGAGTAGTTCGCGATGACGTTCATCACCTGCGGTCCCTGCACCGCCACCATCGCGGATACCATCGTGATGTCCTCGAGCTTGAAGATCATGTCGCCGCGGTTCGCGTCGAAGTGCCCGAGCAGCTTCTCGCGGTTGGCGGCGTTGCACACCATCATGTATTCGTCCGGTCCGGTCCGGTAGACCAGCACGTCGTCCCGGCAGCCGCCGCGCTCGTTGCAGACCATCGAGTAGCGGGCCTGGCCCTCGGCCATGCCGTGGACCTGCCGCGTGCAGACGTGATCGAGGAACCGGCGCGCGTCGCGTCCCGTGATCGTGAACCGCCCCATGTGCGACACGTCGAAGAGACCGCCGCTCGCCCTCACCTGCCGGTGTTCCTCGATGATGGAACCGTAGTGCAGGGGCATTTCCCAGCCGGTGTAGTCCACCATTTTCGCGCCGCGCTCGAGGTGAAACGCGGTGAGCGGCGTCTGCTTCAGGGTGGTTGTCGTCATGGGGGAAGGGTAGCGGATTCGGTTGCGCGATGGGGCTCCAGCCTCTGTTGGCGGGCGGCGTGGGACGTTCGGGGGGCCGCGTCGTGCGGCCGCGGCTTGGGGCGCTTCGGGCCGTTTGCGCGGCGGGGCTGGAACCTGTGTTGGCGTGCGTCGTGGGACGTTCGGGAGTGTTGCGCGGCGGGGCTGCTGCCTCTGTTGGCGGGCGTCGCGGCAAGTCCGGGGGGCCGCGTCGTGCGGCCCCTTCTCGCGTTAAGTGTTTGCATGCACCGTTTGCCGTCACGCGCGATGGCGTCGCGTCCTGCGACGCGACCCTCGACGTGCGGAGCTTGCTCTGGGACGGCGGCATCCTGCCGCCTGCGCTTGGGACGTCCGGAGCTGGGTCGTTTCTGGTTTTCGCATGCCCTCCGGGCATGCAAAGACCGCGCGGCGACCGGCGGCGTCGTGCCGCCTTGGTTTGCGACGTCCGGGGCTGTTGCGCGACGGGGCTGCTGCCTGTGTTGGCGGGCGGCGTGGGACGTCCGGGGCTGTTGCGCGGCGGGGCTGCTGCCTGTGTTTGCGTGCGTCGTGGGACGTTCGGGAGTGTTGCGCGGCGGGGCTGCTGCCTCTGTTTGCGGGCGTCGCGGGAGTCCGGGGGGCCGCGTCGTGCGGCCCCTTTGCGCGTGAGGTGCTGGTGACACCTTTGCGACGACCGGCGGCGACGCTGCTTCCTGCAGCACGACGTCCGCAGTCCTGTGTGCCCCGGTCCTTGGCTCGGCAAGGGCCGGGTGGCGTCGAGAGTCTCGACCATCGTCGAGTTGTCGGACACCACCCGGCCCTGTCAGAGCACAGGACCGGGGCACACCGGAACTGCGATGCCGGATCTGGCCGACGGTTTTAGCACTGCAACGCGGCGGGAGTCTGTGTGCCCCGGTCCTTGGCTCGGCAAGGGCCGGGTGGCGTTGAGAGTCTCGAGCATCGTCGAGTTGTCGGACACCACCCGGCCCTGTCAGAGCACAGGACCGGGGCACACCGGAACTGCGACGGCG
>CAZXBB010000291.1:0-10929 GCA_964638815.1 uncultured Isosphaeraceae bacterium | reverse complement strand
GGTCGAAGCGACAGCAACAACGGCACGGGCGTGGATGGCTTTGCCGACGCGACCGCGGGCGCGACGATCGGCGTGCACGGCACCGTCTACAGCAGCTCCGGGCGCGGCGTGTACGGCGAGGCCATCGCGGGGAGCGGCCTGACCTACGGCGTCTACGGCCAGAGCGACAGCGCCGGAGGCTGCGGGGTCTACGGCCACGCGACGCGGACGACCGGCATCAACGTCGGCGTCTACGGCCGCTGCGACAACGCCAGCGGCTGGGATTTCTTCGCCGGCGGGGCGGGCACCAACTACGGCTCTGCGTCGTCGCGTCGCTGGAAGACCAGCATCGAGCCCATCGACGACGCGCTCGGACGCGTCGGCCGATTGCGCGGCGTGTACTTCGACTGGGACCGGGAGCACGGAGGGCATGCCGACGTGGGCATGATCGCCGAGGAGGTCGGCGCCGTCCTGCCGGAGATCGTGACATACGAGGAGAACGGCGTCGATGCCGTCGGAATGGATTACGGCAAGCTGACACCTCTGCTCGTCGAGGCGGTGAACGCCCTTCGCGCCGAGAAGGACGCGGAGGTCGCCGGGCTCCAACGAAGAATCGACGAGCTGGAACGGCTCGTCACCGGGCTCGTCGCGCGCCTCGCCCGCGACGAAGGAGAGCGACGATGAGCGCGCGTGCAATCGCGGTCGCCACGCTCGTCATCGCCTGCTGCGTCGCGACGTCTCCGGCGGGCTCGGGGAAGGGCGGCTTCGCCGTCCCGTGGTCCACGATCGACGGCGGCGGGGCGATGCACACGATCGGCGGCGTGTTCGAGCTCTCCGGGACCATCGGTCAGCCCGACGCGGGCGGACCGCTCACGGGTGGCGCATTCTCGCTGACGGGCGGCTTCTGGGCCGGCGGGGGGGGCGGAGGCGTCTGCGCCGGAGACGTGGACAACACGGGCCGCGTTGACTTCGCCGACCTGCTGGCATTGCTGGGCGCATGGGGCGTCTGCGACGGGTGCCCCGAGGACCTCGACGGCGACGGCCTCGTGACCTTCGCGGACCTCCTGATCGTGCTGGGCGCGTGGGGACCGTGCGAATGACGGTGACGACAGACGACATGAGATTCGAGAAAGGGACGACGATGAGAATGCACCACACTGGATGTGTCGCCGCCCTGGCGATCGCGCTGTCGGCGCACGCGGACGTAACGTTCAACTGGACCAGCCCCTCCCAGTTCGACTGGACGATCGCGCACATTCCGGACATCGATCAAAGACGCAGCTCGCTCCCCGTCACCGGCAACTGGTACTGCGCGCCGGCGGCGAACCTCAACCTGTTCGCGTACTTCGCGAGCCACGGGCTCTTTGACCTGCCGCCGGGGCCGGGGAACTTCCAGAGCCAGCAGCTCTACGCCGCGGCCGGCGCGGCGCTCTCGGACGTGGGCGACGCCATGGGCACCCTGTCGCCCGGCGGGACCACCGGCGACGGCATGTACGCCGGCGTGGTCGAATGGCTGCCGGCGAACAAGTTCGCCGTCGTCCACCACCGGGATTCGTCGACCTCCACGCCCGGGTTCGCCACGATCAACTACACCGTGGCGAACGGCGGCTTCGCGGCGTTCGCCATCGGGTACTACCTGGACCACGGCCCGTACATGACCCGCGAGGGCGGTCACGTCGTGACGGCCTCGCGGGCGATCATCAACGACCCCGCGTACGGGATCGGCTTCCGTGATCCGTGGACGAGCGACAGCCTCCAGATGCAGTCCACCTTCGCGACCCGGTTCTGCATCACGCTGCCGGAGCAGAGGAGACCCAGGGAGGGCGCACAGGAGCGCGCGATGTGGCGCGTGTTCGGAATGGACGCGAGCGAGGGCGCGTGGCACGGCTACATCGACGAGGTGTTGTCGATCTACCCCACGTTCGTTCTCACGGACTACGCGGACATCGACATCACGGCGACGATCGTGCGCAGCAATCCGCTCCAGGGCGGGGGCGTGCCGCTCCTGCGCGAGTTCGCGCCGGTCGGAGGCCGCGAGCTCGTGGACATGACGATCCACGCAGACCTGACGTGCGCGGTCACGATCCTCGTTCCGGTCGGCGGCGGCGAGCGCGAGGTCTGGACGCTCAAGCCCGCCGGAGACGGCGTGTGGGAGCAGCTCGACATCAACGTCTTCGATCCGTCCGATCCGCTCGTCAACCGCCACCGCGAGCTCTATCTCATCGACGGCATCGGGACGCTCCACCACATCGACATCGCCGCCGATCCGCCGGTGACGCGGACGATCATGTCGCCGCTCGTCCCTGGGCAGGCCCTGGCCTACGACGACGTCCACGACCTGTTGCTCGTCTACTCGGCGAAGGACGGCAAGCTCATGGAGTACGACCGGACCCTGCTCGGGATCCCGACGGCGTGGGACCTGCCGGGCGTTCCGTTCGCGTCGGAGGCCTCCATCGCGTGGAATCCCGTGACCGGCGACCGCTGGATCTGCGTCGAGGGTCAGCTCTTCCGCATGAGCTACGGCGGCGACGAGTTCGAGCAGGTGATCATCGACGCTCCCAATCCCGTCGCGATCGACTTCGACGACGACGGTCGTCTGTACGTCAGCGCCGAGGGCGTCATCATGGAGTTCGACTTCATCGGCGGCAAGTGGATGTACCCGCCCGACCCGATCTTCCCGGAGCAGCCCGCGGGCGGCTTCCTCCACGTCTCGCGCAGCAGCACGAACTACGACCCGACGCTGCACGACGGCCCGGGCTGGAACAACATCGAGCTCGAGCCGGGCGACCAGGGGGGCGAGTCGATCCCCGACTGCGTGGCGGACGTCAACGGCGACGGCGTCGTCGGCGTGCCGGACCTGGTGGCGGTGCTCGCGGCGTGGAACTCGAGCGACCCCTTCGCGGACGTCAACGCCGACCTGAACGTCGACCTCCAGGACCTGCTCGCCGTCCTGGTGGCGTGGGGGCCGTGCGAGGAGTGAACCGGCGGATCGTCGGCGAGGCGGCCGGGCGCCCGGGCGCCCGGGCGGTCGGGCGGTCGGGCGATCGGGCGCTCGGGCGCTCGCGCATGGAACCGCGGCCCGCCACCGGACGAATTCGTGGGAACGCATCCCCGGCTGACGGCTGGGCTTGGGATCATTGACACCCCCCCGGGGCCCGGATACTTTCGTGGTTTCCGCCGGCCCCAGGGCCGTTTTGGTCCTCCCGCGCTGCCCGTCCGTGCAATGGAGTTCCTCCCGATGACGATCCTCGCGAGCAGGACGAGTCCGCAATCTTCGGCGCGCCGCGTCGCGCTCCTCGTGGCCGCCGCCGTCACGGCGCTGACGCTGGCCGGACCGGCCTTCGCGCAGAACGAGACGCCGCAGCAGCTCCTCGAGGACTTCGTCCACTACCTGAAGGTTGCGAAGCCGGAGCTGGCCGTGGGCTACGGACAGCGGCTGCTCGAATCGGGCGTGACGGACGCCGAATTGGCGGAGATCGTCGACGAGTCGGACCGCCGCGTGACGCGTTTCGACAGCGCGATCGGGCGGGCGCTGCTGAACCCCCAACTCGAGCCGATCGCGGCCGAGGTGGCCCGGCGCGTCGAGCAGGGGCGGCGCGATCTCGCCCGCGACGGCCAGCGCATCGACGAGGCGATCGAGATGCTGATCGGCACACAGCGGCAGCGGCTCCTCGCCGCGGGACGGCTGCGGGCCGCCGGCGAATACGCGGTGCCCGGGCTGCTCAAGCGCATCACGGACGGCCATGACGACAAGCTCAAGCTCGCGTGTCAGAACATGCTGAGGGAGATCGGTCTTCCGGCCGTCGCCCCGCTCTCGGCCGCGCTCCTCGAGATCGATCCGCGCAGCCAGCAGACCGTGTGCGACACGCTCGGCGACATCGGCTACAGCCACGCGGGTCCGTTCCTCCGCGACCTCCGGCTCGCCTCCACCGACGGCCCGGTGAGGGAATCGGCGGAGCGCGCGTTCAGCAAGCTCCAGGTCTTCGAGAACGACCTGTCCCGTCTCTACGGCGTCCTGGCCCACCAGTACTACAACGCCGAGTCGGCGCTGACGCCCTATCCGGCCGATCCGACGAACAACGCGTGGTCGTACGACGCATTCGTCGGGCTCGTTCCCACGCCCGTGCCGACCTCCATCTTCCACGAGGTGCTGGCGATGCGGTTCTCGGCGAAGGCGCTGGCGTTCGATTCGATGAATCGCCAATCGCTCGCGCTCTTCGTCGCGGCCAACCTCAAGCGCGAGAACGAGCTGGGCGGCGACGAGAGCGATCCCGTGTACGGAGAGAGCGCCTACACGCCGGGCTTCTTCGCGACGGTCTTCGGCACGCAGGTGTGCCTCGACGTGCTCGGCCTCGCGATCGACACGACGGACACGCCGCTGGTCCGCGACGCGATCGCCTCGCTCGCGCAGACGACCGGCGGCTCGAACCTCTTCTCGCAGGGCGACGGCCGGCAGCCGCTGCTCGAGGCGCTGGCGTACCCCGACCGCCGCGTGCAGTATGACGCCGCGCTGACGCTCGCGCGGGCACTGCCGACGACGGGCTTCGAGGGCGACTACCGTGTGGTGCCGACGCTCGCTTCGGCGGTGCGCACGGGCGCGCAGTCGTTCGCGATGGTCGTCGCCGACGACCCGGAAAACCGGCGGCAGGCGGTGACCGCGCTCGAGAAGATGGGCTTCACGATCGCCGGCGCCGAGGCCAGCGTGGCCGCGCTGGGCGGCGCGGTGGCGGACGCTCCGGGTATCGACCTCGTGCTCGTCCGCCTGAACAGCGCCGACGCGACGCGGCAGGCGGTCAACGAGATCCACGGCATGACGAAGACGGGCGCCGCCCCGATCCTCGCCCTCGTCGGCGCGGTGGACGTGCCGGAAATCAAGCGCGAGTTCCAGAGCGACACGCGCGTGCACGTGGCGCGACCGGGCATCGGCGACGAGGCGTTCGCCGCGACGGTCGAGGCGCTGCTCCGGCGCGCCTCAGGCGGCCGGATGACGGAGGCCGAAGCGGAGGCGTACGCCTTCGAGTCGCTGGGCGCCCTCGAGGACATCGCGATCTCCTGCAGCCCCGCGTACCAGATCGTCGACGCCGAGTCGTCGCTCCTCGACGCCCTCGACGCGCGCACGGGCCGGGCCCGCCTGCTGGTCGCCGGCATCCTCGCCCGCATCGACACCGAGCGGGCGCAGCGTTCGCTGATGGACGCGGCGCTCGCCGCGAGCGACGGCGAGCGCGTGGACCTCCTCGACGCCGCCGCGGACTCGGTCAAGCGTTTCGGCAATCGCGCCGAGCAGCACCACATCAGAGCCCTCCTGGACCTCATCGCGAACAACGGCGGCTCGACCGCCGAGGCCGCGGCCAGGGTGCACGGCGCGATGAACCTGCCGTCAACGGACGCCGTGCTGCTGATCCAGCCGTCGGAGGGGTGATCGCGTGATCGGCCGCGGGCGGGCGCCCATGGCACCCCTGTCCTGCGCCGCAGAGTCGGGCGGGCGGACCGCTGGGCGAGCGGCGGCCGAGCGGCGGCTGAGCGGCGTGCGGCGTGCGCTGGGCGACGAAGCGACGCACCGATGACCATCATCGCCCGCGCCATCGCCCGCCCCGTTGCCCGCCCCATCGCCCGGGTCGTTGCCCAGGTCGAACCCGCGTGATACTGTTCCCGCTTCGTGCCACCCTAGCTCAGTTGGTAGAGCGGAGCTTTCGTAAAGCTCAGGTCACCGGTTCGAGTCCGGTGGGTGGCTCTTTCCTGATCATTCCTGATCATGGCACGACGCCGCGCGGACCGCGCGGCGTTGTCGTCCGTCGCTGAACCACAACGGGTTGCGCGCGGAAACGGGGTCCGGCGAGCGTCGGTTACGGCCGCGCCTCGCCGCGCCAGGTTGGGCCGACTCGCGGTGCGGCTGTCGGGGTGTCGTCGGGCGCGATGGCGGCCCGGGCAGCCCGGGTCCTCGTGCCGTGTTTGCGGCGACTCGTTGTTCTCGTCCACGGCTCTCTGTAGGCTGGTGCGAGCTGGACACGCCGATGCGACCACTCCGACGGTACCGTTCGTTCACCCTGACGGAGATCCTGATCGTCGTCGCCATCATTGCCGTGCTGATCGGCCTGCTCCTCGGCGCGCTTGGTCAGGTCAGCTCGGCTCGGAAGCGGGCGGAGACCATCGGCACGATGCAGGCATTCCTCAATGCCTGCAATGCGTTTCGCACCGAGCATGGCTATCCACCCGGCGTGGTACCGGAACACGTCCTGGCGTTCCACAATCACACCGTCGCCCATCAGTGGAGCGGCGGCTTCGCGATCAGCTCGACCGAGAACGCGCTGCTGCATCTCCTGGGCGGATACGTCCGCGAGGAGGATGTCTCCACCGAAGAATGGGACAGCATGGGGCACGAGTGGATCCAGTTCGACATGCTGGCGTCACCACGCGGCGACTACTACTCGTTTCGCGTCGACAAGAAGCGAATCGGGGAAGGGCCGATCATCCACGGTAAGCCCTATGCCCCGTACATGGAGCCCTCGGCGGCGATCCGGGAGATCGACGGATCGGATCCCGCCAACCCGCAGTGGGGTCGCGAGCACTTCCCGGACGAAACGTACTACCGGCTTCCCGATCTCGTCGACGGTTGGGGCAATCCGATCCTCTACGTGCGTCGGGCCCGCGCGCACGGGCCGATGGTGCGCGACGCGCACGGTGATGTCTTGGGTCACAACCAGATCAAGCCGCTGTTCTACATCGACGGTCTGCTGCCGTACATCTCGATGGAGCGGCAGATGTTCGACGATCCATGTCAGGGTGGCGACGGCGGCAGCCTTCTGTCGATCGAGGAGAACGGTCCGCGGGGCTTTTCTCCGCATCGTGCCTTCATGACGCTCTCGCAGATGATCCGGCATCCCGTCAGCGAGGTGACGGTGGCGGACGATCCGACGACGGCGAAGACCCCGCTCGGGGACATTGTGCTCATTTCCGCCGGGCCCGACGGCATCTACATGTCCGCAACCGATGGACCGGCGTCGCCCGAGCGGCCGATCACCCCGGGGGGCTGCAGCGGCTTCTCGCACCAGGAGTTCATCGACGGCGGCCCCTCGCTCATCGAGCTCTTCGATGACATTCGGCTCTCCGGGTAAGGCGAGGCCAGCGCTCATGACATGCTCCCGCCGCCGTTGCCGGCGTCGCCCGGGCGCAGCACATGGGCGACGTGTACCTCGCGATCGACTGGGGACCGTGTCCCTGACGGCCCGAGCCGGGCCGCGCGCTCACGTTCCGAGCGCGTCGATCAACGGCCCGAGATGCGCCCGAAACCGCTCCGCGCGTCCGACCGAGCTCGTGTAGATCGGCCGCCGCACCTGGTCGTAGCTGATCGTCGCTGCGGCGCGGCCGGTCTCGTGGAACCGCAGACACGCGTCGTCCCATTCGAGGCCGCAATATGCGATGACCTCGGGAATCCACCGCTGCGGGTCGTTCACGAGATCCTCGTAGCGCACTTCGAACATGCGCACGCCCGGGAGCCCGCGCCAGTGGTCCATGAGACGGACGTACTGGCGGTAGTAGACGCCGATGTTGCGAAGGTCGTTCGAGTACGGGTGCACGCCGACCGGCAGCGGCTCGGCGAACATCGAGAAGCAGGCGTCCAGCGGATCGCGTCGGACGTGGATGATCGGGGCGTCGGGGAACAGGAGCGCGATGAGGCCGACATGGCTGAAGTTCGAGATGCTCTTGTCCGCGACTCGCTGCCGGCCGCCGGCGGCGCGGCGGGTGAAGACGTCCGCGATCGACCGGCTCAGCCGATCGACGTCCCCCTGCGCGAGGTCGTGCACGCAGCCGGGCCAGACCCGCGGTGCGCCCGTCTCCTGCGCGATGCGTTTCACGAGATCGCGCACGAGCTCTGTCTCGCCGATGCCGGCGGCCTTCGGATGCGCGTCGATGATCCGGTCGAGGAGCGTCGTGCCGCTGCGCGCTGTGCCGACGATGAACACCGGCAGGCGGGACGCGCTCGCCGCGCGGGGCAGCTCCGCGAACGTCGCCGGCGCGAACGCCGCGATGAGCTCGTCACGCGTGCGGGCGAGACGGGCTGCGTCGAAGCTCACCGGATGGACGGCGTTGCCGTCGCGATACGCCGCGAACGCCCGGTCGTATGCCCCGGCGCGCTCGTGGGCCCTGCCGAGGGCCGTGCACAGGGCGGCGCGATAATCAGGCGCCACGTCCGCGCGCTCGAGGTGCTTCGTGGCGAGCGCGATCACGTCGTCGTCGCGGTGCTCCCGGGCGAGGAGGGCCGTGTACGTGACCGCCATCTCCGGCGTCTCCCCGCCGGCGGCGACGATGGGATCGAGCAGCGCACGGGCCCGCGCGTCGTCACCCTTGCGCTCGAGCGCGGCCGCCTTGCCCGCGATCGCGGCCGGGTCGCGCGGCGCGAGCTTGAGGATCCGGTCGAACCGCGTGATCGCCTCCCTGAACCGGCCCTGCGTCGCGTGTACCTTCGCGAGTTGCTGATGGAGATACGGCTCCTTCGGCCGCAGCGCGAGGCACTGCTTCAGGTACGACTCCGCCCCCGCGAAATCGAGCCGGTTGATCGCGATGTGCGCCATCATGCTCAGCGCGTCGAGGTGCTTCTTTCGCTTCTTCAGCACCTGCCGGCACACGCGCTCCGCGTCGGCGAGCCGTTGCGCACGGAGCGCCGCGACGGCCTGGCGGAACAGGTTGTCGATCTCGTCGGGCATCCGGGGCCGGCATGGTATCAGTCGCACGTCGTACCGGTCACACGTCCCGTCGATCCGTCGTGTTTCGCTCCGGCCGTCTGTCCCGGGGAAACGGCCGGCGGGAGCGCCGCGCCGCGGACATCGACGCGCGCGCGCGGCGATCCCGTCGCGGAAATCGATCGCGACGGGATCGTGCGTTTCGGCGATGCTGTCGCGCCGGCGGGGTGGCGGGGCGGCGGGGTGGCAGGGGGGTGGCGGGGTGGTGGCGTGGCGGGGCGGCGGGCTCTGCCTCGCGGGCGGGTGTGCCGGGCGCGGTGCGACCGTCAGGTCGCGGTGGCCACGGCCCCGGCCGCGAAGACGATCAGCCAGATGATCCCCTTCGCGAGGAAGAAGAGGAACGCCGCGCCGCCCACGGCCGTGGCGCGGCCCCCGCGCCGGGGTCGTCGGAGCCGGCTCACGCCGCACCTTCCCCGGCCGCGCGGGGCCGCAGGAACGGAACCAGCATCGGGACGCGGCGGCGATACCTCCGGTAGTCCTCGCCGAGCGAGGTCACCAGGTCGCGCTCCTCGAAGCGGATGGCGACCAGGATGTAGAGCGAGCACGTGACGGCGAAGACGAGGTGCGCGAAGGTCATCGTCGGCGCGCCCCAGAATGCGAGCAGCCAGCCGACGTAGAGCGGGTGCCGCACCAGCCGGTAGGGGCCCGGCGTCTGGAAGCGCAGGCTGGTGTACGGCTTGCCGCGCAGGTAGAGCCACACCTGGCGGAGTCCGAAGAGATCAAAGTGGTTGATGAGGAACGTCGCGACGAGCACCAGCAGCCAGCCCGAGAGACCGATCGCGATCAGCGCGGTGCGGCCGGCCGTCGAAGACACGTCCCAGATCACGCCGCCCATCGGCTGCCAGAACGCGAAGAGCGCGATCAGCGCGACGGAGCTGAAGAGGCAGTACGTGCTCCGCTCGACCGGCTCCGGCACGAAGCGCGTCCACCACTTCTTGAAGCCGGGGCGCGCCATCACGCTGTGCTGAAGCGCGAAGGCCGCGAGCAGGCCGACGTTCACGAGCCAGGCCGTGCCCGTCGTGACCGGCGCGATCGCGTCGAGACGGGTCGGCGTGACGAAGCCGGTGATGAACCCCATGCCGTAGAGGAACGTGCCCAAGAAGGCGGCGTAACACGCGAGGCCGTAGGCGAACGCGGCCACGCGCGCCGCCGGCGTGGCGGTCGCTCCGGTCGCGGGAACGGCGTCATCGGGGGTCGGGAGGGGGAAGTAACGCGAAGCGGTCAGGGATTCGGTGCTCATGGCATTCTCCGGGGCTGATTGCGGGTCACCGCGGCCTTGCCCGGCCGGGTCGCCCGCCGTGGAACGTGCGACGCCCGGCCCGGTCGGCTGCCATGGATTTGCGACCTTTTTCGCCGGCGTCGCGTTCAGCGGTCGTCGCGGCGGCCTTGCGGGATTTGTTTGAACCGGGCCGTACGAGCAGCATGCCGTAAGAGCTACTCGCACGAACCCCACGCCGCAAGCAGCGCCAGCAGATCGGCGAAGTCGATCGCGCCGCTCCCGTCGAGATCCTCGGGGCAGCCGCGATGGGGGCGTAACACGTGGTGCGGGGGTCGTTCGAACGTTCGGGGGGCTGCGTCGTGCAGCCCCGTTTGGCGTGACGTGCTGCTTACACCTTTGCCCGTCACGCGCGGCGACGCTGCATCCTGCAGCTCACGCTACGAAGTCCCGGCGTGCAAGTGCGACGGCGGCATCCTGCCGCCTGCGCGTGCGAAGTCCGGGTGGGTCGGGGCTGGTTTTCGCAGAGCTGGTTTTCGCAGACCCTCCGGGTCTGCAGGCGGGTCTGCAGATGCCGCGCGGCGACCGGCGGCGTCCATGCCGCCTTGGTTTGGGACGTTTGGGGCTTGCGCGATGGGGGCGTGACGGACGTTCGGGGCGGCTGCGCGATGGGGGGCGATGGACGTTTGGGGCCGTGTGCTATCCGCCCCGGGTGTGGTGGCTCGCCGCAGACGCAGGGATTGCGTCGGCCTTCGCGCGGTCGTACGCTTGTGCCATGTGGTGCCTGATCGGCGATTCGGCTGATACGCGGGACGGACTCTGCCCAGTGTCTGCGCGAGGCATCGGGCAGGAATGCGTGGCATGACTGTCCGAAGCAGCTGCAAACGAGGAGTGGGGACATCGGCGATCGCGTGTTCCCTCTGCGTGATATCGACCCTCGCAGCCGGGCAAGCGGAACGCGCGGACGTGGACGAACTGATCGTCCGCTTCGCGAGC